>CAZQMC010000007.1:0-38854 GCA_964594305.1 uncultured Alistipes sp.
TGAATTATGCTCAAACAAAAAAAGACCTGCCTAACATTTTTTTATTGTTAGACAGTCCCTTTATTGTTATTCTCGGTTGTGTGAATCAATCCAAATCGTGACCGGGCCGTCGTTCATCAGTGTAACCTTCATATCGGCCCCAAATTCGCCCGTAGCGACCTTTCGACCGAGAGCCTGCTCAACTGCCGTCACAAACTTCTCATACATAGGGCGGGAAACGGCCTCCGGTGCCGAACGGATATACGACGGACGATTACCCTTCTTCGTAGAGGCGAAAAGCGTGAATTGACTCACAATCATAACATCGCCTCCGACCTGCTGCACGTCGAGGTTCATCACGCCGTTCTCGTCGTCGAAAATACGCAGGCGCAACAACTTGCCCGTCAGCCAATCTATATCCTCCTGCTCATCGCTATGCTCTATGCCGACCAGTACCAAAAGGCCCTTGCCAATACGGGAAAACTCCTTCCCGTCGATATTTACCGCAGCCTCGCCGACACGTTGTATAAGTAATCTCATCTCGTACTACATATTTTCGAAAAATGCCCACAGATTATCACCCTTCGGTACAGGCGCGGTAATGCTTACCGGCTCCTTGCGGACAGGGTGCAGGAACTCCACCTTGCGTGAGTGCAACGAGATACCGCCGTCGGGATTTGAACGCTTGGCACCATATTTCAGGTCGCCTTTAATCGGGCAACCGATTTTCGATAATTGGGCGCGAATCTGATGATGTCGGCCCGTAAGAAGTTCTACCTCGACCAATGAATAACGCGTCGAGCCACCTATCATCTGGTAGTTCAGAACAGCCTTCTTGCCATCGGCTTTGGGCTTGTCGTAGGCGCGCGAGCGATTGGTCTTGCCGTCACGCACAATGTAGTGCGTCAGCGTGCCCTCCTCGGGGTTGGGAGGCGTTTCGACAACCGCCCAATAGGTTTTGTGTATCTCGCCCGAGCGAATCATCTCGTTCAGGCGTGTGAGGGCCTTCGAGGTCTTGGCAAAGAGAACAGCACCACTCACAGGCCTGTCTATGCGATGCACCACGCCCAAGAAAACATCGCCGGGCTTGTGGTCACGCACCTTTATCATCGCCTTTATATCGTTCTCCAATGCGTCATCTGTTTCGCGGTCGGGCTGCACCAAATCGCCACAACGCTTATTGACGACAATCAGATGGTTATCTTCGTAAAGTATATCGTTGGGAGTAAACATTTGCGGTTATAGTTTGAATGTAAAAGGCAGAAGTTTCTCGGCAGAGTCAATCACCGAAGCCGTTCCGCCACCCCACATAATAATTCGCATGGGCGATTGCTGACGATGCTCCACATCGACAATCGTCTGGCGGCAGTTGCCACAAGGATAACACTCTCTCTCCGAGGGGTTTGACGCTATGGCAAGAGCCTCTATGGGGTCGTCGGCGAAGTTGGTTTGATAGTAGTACAGCAACGAACGCTCGGCACAGAGTCCCGATGGGAAAACCTCGCTCTCGCTGTTGGCCGCCGAGATTATACGACCACTACGCAGTCGTGCTGCGGCTCCGACATTGAAGTTTGAGTATTGTGCATAGGCTCTCTCGGTGGCCTTTATAGCCTCTTCGACCAATGCGCAATCATCGGCCGGCATAGCCTCTTTCGACTCGTAATGTTCGTAGCAGATGTTAAGTTCCTTCTTCATAGTACAAGGATTTTTATCGTATCTCTCTACAAAAATAGCGACAAATGCAGAATAAAACAAACGCGTATCAAATAATTGTGTAACTTTGTCACAATTAAAATGTGCGAAATTCAACATTTTTTGAGTTTATGGCAAGGAGAAAGAAGCAGAACTATCCTCTTATCGAGGCTTTGGAGATAACTACTTTGGCGGCCGAGGGCAAGGCTATGGGACGCTACAACGAGCAGGTCGTTTTTGTTCCGATGACTGTGCCGGGCGATGTTGTAGATGTACAGATACGCAATAAGCGTCGCCGTTTTATGGAGGGCGTGGTGGTCAATTATGTGAAGCGCTCACCTCTGCGTGAGGAGCCTTTCTGCCCCCATTTTGGCGTGTGTGGCGGTTGTAAGTGGCAGAATCTGCCATACAGCGAGCAGTTACGCTTTAAGACCGAGCAGGTGCGTGACCAACTCACCCGTATCGGCAAGGTCGAACTGCCCGAGATAAAGCCCTGCTTGGGCTCTGCAAAGACACAGTTCTATCGCAATAAGTTGGAGTTCACCTTCGCCGACAAGCGATGGCTTACCTACGAGGAGATAGCCGCTGGTGGCGATATTGAGCGCGCTCCGGCTTTGGGATTCCATATTCCCAACTGCTTCGACAAGGTGTTGGATATCGATGTTTGCTACTTGCAGGCCGAGCCGTCTAACTCTATCCGCAGGGCTATCAAGGAGTTCTGCATCGAAAAAGGCTATTCGTTCCATAATTGCCGCGAGCATCAGGGCCTTATGCGCAACATCGTAATCCGTACCGCTTCGACGGGCGAGGTTATGGTCATCGTGGTCTTCAATGAGGACGCACGCGAGGCGATTACTTCCGTTATGGAGATGCTGAAAGAGCGATTCCCGCAGATTACCTCGCTGTTCTATGTCGTCAATACCAAGTGGAACGACTCGGTGGGCGACTTGGAGCATATCTGCTACTTCGGCAAGGACCATATCGTCGAGCAGATGGAGGGTTTGCAGTTTAAGGTCGGCCCCAAATCGTTCTACCAGACCAATTCCGAGCAGGCCTACGAACTATATAAAGTGGCACGCGAGGCTGCCGATTTGAAGGGTGACGAGGTGCTCTATGACCTCTATACCGGTACGGGAACCATTGCCAACTTCTGCGCTCGCCGAGCGAAGAAGGTTGTCGGCGTGGAGTATGTTCCCGAGGCTATCGAGGATGCGAAGATAAATTCGGCCATCAACGGCATTGACAACACCTCGTTCTATGCCGGCGATATGAAAGATGTCTTGTCTGACGAGTTTGTCGAGCGTAACGGTAAGCCCGATGTGATTATCTTGGACCCGCCGCGTGCCGGTGTCGATGAGCGTGTCATCGAGGTTATCCTGCGTGCTGCACCCGAGCGTATCGTATATGTAAGTTGCAATCCTGCCACGCAGGCGCGTGACTTGGCACTGATGGACTCGGCGTATAAGGTCGTCGCTGTGCAATCTGTCGATATGTTCCCGCATACGCATCACGTCGAAAATGTCGTGACGCTTGTTCGCCGATAGGCATACTATTTGAGCCTTGCCGCTCGTTATAGTTATGTAACAGAAAATTTACGACTATGAAGAAGATTTTTTTATTTGCCGCCGTAGTGCTTGCATCTACGATGCTCGGTATCTCGGCTATGGCGCAGACAGTGCTGCCAAATACTCCCTATGTGTCGGTTAATGGCAACTCCGAGATAAAGGTTACCCCTGACGAGATATTTCTCTCAATCACACTCGACGAGAGCGATACCAAAGGCAGGGTTACGCTTGAAGAGCAGCGCAAGGCTATGTTTCAGGCCTTGAAACGCCTCAATATCGATGTCGAGAAACAACTCACTGTGGTTGATATGTCGAGCAACTATTTCCGCCGCAAGTCATCACTTGCCGCCACGAAGTATGAACTCAAAGTGGGTTCTGCTACCGAAGCCCGCAAGGTTTTCGAGGCTCTCGATGCGGTGAAAATATCGAATGTGAATGTCGTGCGTGCCCAATGCTCTAAACTCGAAGAGTATCGCGCCGAGGCCCGTAAGGCGGCCATACGCAATGCCAAGTCGAAGGCTGCCGAACTTGCCGAGGCTATCGGTCAGAGCATAGGTGCCTGCTTCGAGATTAACGACTACAACACCTCGTCGCAGCCCATCGTTGTCAAGAGGGTAAATATGATGCGTGCCGCCAATATGGATAGTGCCGTCATTGAGGAGGCTTATGTTGAGCCGGATATTGAGTTTGAGCAGATTAAGATTACTTATAATGTCTCTGCCCGATTTTTATTGAATTTGGGAGAGTAGTGGTTCTAATCGAACTAAATTGTTTTGGGCGGAAATTTTTCCGCCTTTTTTGTCCTCGAAATCCTCACATACCCTCGTATGCTGCGGTTTCTGCGGCTTCAAAAGTCGAAAAACTTTCTCACCCAAAAGCAATTTTCCCTCTTGGGATTTAGTGGGAGAGTAGAGACGCTAATCACCATAATTTGTTTTGGGCGGGAATTTTCTCGCCTTTTTTATTGTTCATATCGGCAATGACAAAAAATATTGCTAACTTTGACAAATTAAACCGTAATACCGCAAAATTATGAATATAGCACGTCTTGTTTTTAATCCTTTGCAGGAGAATACCTATATCCTGTGGGACTCATCGTTGGAGGCTGTTATTGTCGATGCCGGCAATGCGTCGGAGCGTGAGAGCACTATGCTCGAAAACTTTATCGCCGAGAAGGGCTTGAAGCCCGTTATGGCTGTAAATACTCACGGTCACTTCGACCATCTGCTGGGTGCCGAGTTTGTCTGCCGTCGCTATGGCGTACCCTTCGCTATGTCGTCGAAAGATGCTTTCCTGTTGGAAAATGGCGTTGCAAGTGCCGAACTTTTTGGCGTGCGCGCCGGCGATATGCCTACGCTCGATATCGACTTGGAGGGGCGTGGGAGCATCTCGTTTGGCGATACAACCTTGCAGATTATCTCCACTCCGGGCCACACTCCGGGCCACGTTGCACTCTTTGAGCCGCAGTCGAAGGTGCTGTTTACGGGCGACACGCTCTTCCGCGAGAGCATCGGCCGTACCGACCTGCCAGGTGGCGACTACTCGTGGATTATGCGCTCGATTATCGACAACCTTTTGCCGCTGGGTGACGAAGTCAAAGTCTATCCGGGCCACGGCGAGGATAGCAATATCGGCCACGAGTCGATGTACAACCCCTTTATTGTCGAGGTGCTGAATCAGGAGGTGAATTACAAAAACTAACGCCAAGAGAGTATGAGAATAGATATTATAACCGTCGTTCCCGAGTTGGTGCAGTCGCCGCTCAATGAGTCGATTTTGAAGCGTGCGCAGGAGAGCGGCTTGGTCGAGATTGTGGTGCATAACCTTCACGACTATGCCCACGATAAGCGCAAGACCACCGACGACTATCCCTTTGGTGGCGAAGCGGGAATGGTTATGAAGTGTGAGCCGGTGTTTGAACTTGTCGAGAAGTTGCAGGCGGAGCGTCACTACGACGAGGTTATCTTCACCTCGCCCGACGGCATCACCTTCAATCAGCACGAGGCTAACCGCCTATCGATGAGTGAAAATATCATCATTCTGTGTGGCCACTACAAGGGTATCGACCACCGTATTCGCGAGCACCTTATCACCCGCGAGATATCTATCGGCGACTATGTTTTGACGGGTGGCGAGTTGGCGGCGTGTGTCATCACCGATGCTGTTGTAAGACTTATCCCGGGTGCTATCGGCGACGAGGCCTCGGCCCTGACCGACTGCTTCCAAGATGATTTGCTGGCTCCGCCCGTATATACTCGTCCTTCGGATTTCCGCGGCTGGAAGGTCCCCGATGTATTGCTCTCGGGTAACTTTGCCGAAATTGAGAAGTGGCAGGAAGAGATGGCATATAAGCGTACACAAGAGTTGAGACCGGATTTGTTAGATAAAATTCAAAATTCAAAATTCAAAATTCAAAATTGAGTTTAATTTTGTCTGTTTTATATTGAAGTATGAAGCAAGAGAATATTGTTTTGGATAAGAGTTTCGACTTTGCTGTGAGAATTGTAAAGTTGTACAAACACTTGCGATATACTTTGGACGAAAAAGTTTTATCTATACAAGTCCTCAAAAGTGGGACAAGTGTCGGCGCAAATATTCGGGAAGCAGTGCGAAGCCAGACGAGAAAGGAGTTCGCCGCCAAATTAAATATTGCTTTGCGAGAGGCCTATGAAACGGAGTATTGGTTGGAACTTTTGTATAAAACGGAATATATATCACAGGTGGAGTACGATAGTATTTTCTCTGATTGTAGAAATTTAACTAATATTCTGTCAAAAATAATATTGACTATAAAGGCGGAGAAAGAGTAATAATTATATTCGAAATGGGAATTTGAGATTATCGAGATATTGGGCTAAAAAATAATTTTGAATTTTGAATTTTGAATTTTGAATTATAATGGAATATGAAATATTACATTATCGCGGGTGAGCCGTCGGGTGATTTGCACGGCTCGAACTTGATGAAGGGCATATTGAAGGCCGATGCGGAGGCGCAGTTTCGCTTCTGCGGAGGCGATATGATGTCGGCAGTCGGTGGCAGGGAGAACCTGTTGAAGCACTACCGCGATATGTCGTTCTTCGGCTTCGTGCAGGTGGCGATGAACCTGCGTACGATTTTCAGCCAGATGAACGACTGCTGCCGCGATATTTTGGCGTTTCAGCCCGATGTGGTCATTTTGATTGACTACCCGGGATTCAATATTAAGATTGCCGAGTTTGCCCACAAGCAGGGTATTCCGGTACATTACTACATCGCACCAAAGGTGTGGGCGTGGAAGGAGCGAAGGGTGAAGGCTCTGAAAAAATTTGTCGATAAACTCTACATCATCTTCCCTTTCGAGAAGGAGTATTTTCGCGGGAAGGGTATCGAGCCGCACTTCGAGGGTAATCCGCTGGTGGACGCTATCACCGAGCGTTGTGCTGCCGCTCCTGCCGAGGAGGTGTTCCGTGCGGAAAATGGCCTTGACGAGAGGCCTATCGTGGCACTTTTGGCAGGCAGTCGCGTGAGTGAGATTAAAGCCAACCTGCGTTTTATGGCAGAATTGGCGGAGCGTATGCCCGAGCGACAGTTTGTCGTGGCCGGTGTGGGGTGGATTTCGCGTGAGCAGTACGAAAAATATACGGCTGATATGCCCGTCAGGTTTGTCTGTGACAAGACTTACGAGTTGCTGCAAATATCGGAGGCTGCGGTGGTTACATCGGGTACGGCAACGCTCGAAACGGCACTTATCGGTATCCCCGAGTTGGTCGTTTATGGTATTCCGTGGCTCTACGAAAAGGTTAAGCCTTATCTGCTGAAAATACCCTTCGTGTCGCTTGTGAATATCAATATGGGCTGCGAGGTTGTGCGTGAAATGGTGGTCTATAAGCCATCGGTCGATGAAGCCGAGAAGGAGTTACGTGCGCTTTTGCCGGGTGGCGAGAAGCGTGCGAAGATGCTCGCCGATTTCGATGAGTTGCGAGCCATTATAGGTGGTGCAGGCGCGAGTGATAGGTTTGCCCAAGATATCGTCAAGACAATTCGAAAATAAAAATTCAAAATTGATGTTTTTTGGTGCGCTCTGTTTTGTCGTAGTTTGGTGTTTGATAGCATCGCTTGTGCGCCACTATCCCGAAACAATGGCGGGATATAACACTATGCCAAAGCATAAGCGCGAAAAGATTGATGTCGAAAAGATTGGCCTATGGGTGTCGAATACGATGTATGCGGGAGTGCCTTTTGCGCTCATTTCACCCCTTATGCCGAGCAAAGGACTATATGCCCTGATGATGGTGGGAGTGCCTGCGGGGTTGCTTATCGCAGTGGCGATATATGTAAATGTTTGTAAAAAGAGATTTGAAAAATAGATATGAAGATAATCTGTATAGGTCGCAACTATGCCGACCACGCAAAGGAACTCCACGACGGAGCCGAGTTACCAAAGGAGCCTCTGTTTTTCCTAAAACCCGATACAGCGCTGTTGCGTAACAATGACCCCTTCTATATCCCTTCGTTCTCGCGCGAGGTGCATTACGAATGTGAGTTGGTGGTGCGCATTACCCGTTTGGCAAAGTGCATCGACGAGAAGTTCGCATCGCGCTGCTACGAGGAGGTGGGCTTGGGTATCGACTTTACGGCTCGCGATATTCAGCGTGAGGCTATTGCGAAGGGTCTGCCGTGGGAGTTGGCGAAGGGTTTTGACCATTCGGCGGCACTCTCCAACGAGTTTATTTCGCTTGCCGAGTTGGGTGGCGATGTGCAGAACCTGCACTTCGAGATGGAACTCAACGGCGAGGTGCGCCAGCAGGGTTTTACGGGCGATATGCTCTTCTCGGTAGATAAAATCATCAGCCATATCTCGCGCTATATGACGCTGCGCATCGGCGATTTGATTTATACGGGTACGCCTGTGGGTGTCGGCGAAGTCAAGGCTGGCGATAATATCAAGGCACGCTTGGGAGGCAAGACATTGTTGGATTTTGATGTTATGTAAATATGCTCTTACACGATAGATTGAAGGATTTTCGACTGATTTTGGCTTCGCAGTCGCCACGCCGCCGGCAACTTCTGGCCGATGCAGGTTTGGAGTATGTGCTTGCACCACGCTTTGAGTGCGACGAGGTGTTCCCCGACGATATGGCGGCTGACGATGTCGCAGGCTATCTCTCACGCCTGAAATCGGAGGCCTATCCCGAGGTGTTGGGCGAGCGAGATATCCTACTTACGGCCGATACGGTTGTCGTTGTCGATAACGATATTTTGGGAAAGCCTGCCTCGCGCGAGGAGGCTGTTGCGATGATTGAGCATCTGTCGGGCCGCCGACACAAGGTTATTACGGGTGTCACGCTGCGAAGTTGCTCTGCTGTAAAGACCTTCTCGGTATGCTCCGATGTGGTGTTCCGCACACTCTCGGCCGAGGAGATAGCCTACTATGTCGAGGAGTATCGCCCGATGGATAAGGCGGGCGCATATGGCATTCAGGAGTGGATAGGCTATGTCGGCATCGAGCGCATCGAGGGCTCGTTCTATAATGTTATGGGCCTGCCGGTGCAGAGGGTGTATGTTGAGTTGGATAAATTTATTGAATAAAATTTGCGTATTAAAATATTTTTTGTACATTCGATGTGCAATAGTTGTTATTTATGAGCATTTATACTATATCATATAGTATTCCCGTAAATCTAATGGGGGGGGTAAATCGCTGATATTTAGCGGTTTACACCTAATTGAACTTGCTTTTATAAAATATATCAAACATTGGTTGCTCGTATCTTTTGATGCGGGCTTGGATTGTTGTGTCTACCCTAATTATTAACCTTATAAAAATTATTAGATTATGAAAACAAATTCTTATTTGTCGGCAATTTTAATTGCTATTTCAATTTTGTGTGTAACATCTTGCGAAAAAGCAGATGATGGAGTTCGCCAAGATGTAAATTTTAATGAAACGACAGCACAAGCGTATGTTCGTATTTGTGATGATATGTTTAAAACAATTACACAGGATGTGGTACAAATAGTCAAAAACGATGAGGATATTGATGGATATTCAAAGAATTTTTATGATTCATATTTTGATAACCTTTCTCTCTCAGACAAAAAATTATTAAACAATAATTATTTAGGAACATTAGTAACTCGCAGTGGAGATGGGCTGGAAGAGTTAAACTTATTGACTAATGGTGTATTTGATAGGTTTAAACCTCTTTTGATAGAAGGAGATGTAAACATGCTTTATGATGAAATGTCATTATTCTATAATGAGCCTTATTTTCAGGGATTATCTGCCGACGCACAAACTATACTAATTGTGCAACTCGAAACATTAAAAAATGCACATGACAATATGATTGACTTTGTAATAGCACTGCGTAATAATCAAGAAACGACTAGAATGTCCCCAGGAGATAGAATGGTTTGGCGTGAAGCTGCTGCTCAAATGACAGATGCACAAAGAGAGAAATTTTTCGCATTTCATTATCTTGGGATTTCTTTTGCTCTTACTTATGCCTTCCCAGGAACATCTATTTATTTTTGGATATCTGATGTGATTGCTGCAGCTTGGGCTTTTGCAGAAGCTGAATAGGAACTTTTTATTTCGGAATTATATAGTTTAAAGTCGTGGAATGTTATTATGGGCATTTGTTTTCAGACTCTCATGGTAGCTTGTACTCCCTCAGTGTGAAGAAAAATAAATGTGTAAGAATTTAAAACTTTTGAAACTGCAAAATTAAAGAGTATAATTCCGTTTTTATGTTGTATTTTTTTCATACCTTTGTAGTATGTGAATATCAAAAAGTATATATGGCACTGAGAGTTTGGATTAGTTTAAGAACATTGTTTCTTATTGGGATAATTGTCTATTTTATTCTGCGATTTGCAGATGTATTAGAGAATCACGAAGGCCTTGTTTGGCTTTGTGTAATGCTTGTGTTAGAGGGCATTTGTTCAATTATGGTCGTTGTAACACATCGTCGTAATTCGAAGAAAGAGCAGTAATCAGCGTCCTTAACCACATCTAAAACAAAACAGCCGACTTTTATTCGAAGTCGGCTGTTTATTTTATAATGCAGAACATTACTTATTATCAATCTCATTCAGAGCAAAGGCATAGGCACCGAGTGAGATGGCGGTGCTGGCACCAATCTTCGAGAACATCACGCCGACACGCTTCTGCGGGTCGTAAGTTACCTCCTTATCTGTGCCATAGACCTTGATTGTACGCTGCTCGCCACGGGCAAAGGCAGCAAACTCCTCGTCATTGTCAAGGTCGTAAACCTTCATCTGTACGCGGCTGAGAGTGTCGCCACCCAGAGTCTTAATCTGTGAACGCATCTCCTTCAAAATTGCGGGCTTCAAATACTTGCCTGCCGCAGTGATGCCGCCACCGATAACAATCACACCATCGACAATCGTAACGGCCGTAGCCATAGCGTCGCCGGCGACCTCGCCCATAGTGGCAAAGGCCTTGGCAGCAGCCTCCTTATCGCCCTTGCGCTTACCCTCGGCGATGTCGTAGATATCTTTTGGCTCCAACGATGGGTCATCGATGCCCGACAACTCCTTATATACTCGTTTTACGGCACGCACAGCGACTCCCTCCTCGACCATAACGTCGGGGTAGTGCTTGTGGCGCAGGCAGAAGGTCTCGACACACGAGTTGTCGCCCAAGTTGAGTTCGCCGTTTCTCACAAAGCCCATACCGAAGCCTGTGCCGAAGGTGTAACCCAGCAGGTTTTTATACTGCTTGTTGCTGCCGGCAGCCTTCAATCGCTCATTGACTTCGGGTAATGCACCTGCCAAAGCCTCACCATAGGCATATAGGTCGGCGTCGTTGTTGATATATACGGGAATACCGAACTTCTCTGCGAGGAATGGGCCTAATGCCACGCCGTCACGGAATGATGGGAAGTTAGGCAGATAGCCACCGATAATGCCGTTGGGGTAGTCGGCCGGGCCGGGGAAGGCGAAACTTATGGCAACAGGTTTCTCACCTAACTTGGCGATAATCTGCTCGAAACCGCTAACCAAAGTGGCCAAGCAACGGTCCAAATCATCGGCATTCGACGGCATAGTGATAGGCTCGACGATAAATTTATTGGCACGCATTGCGCCAAAAACAAAGTTTGTGCCGCCGGCATCGAGAGTGATGACCGTGCGAGAGTCGTTTCTATACATAATATTTGAAGTTTTTTAGGTTTTTCTCTCTTGTTCGATTAACAAATATACGCTTTTTTGCAGAAACACACAAATCGCATTATAGCAATATGAGCGATAGAACAGATGCTATGATGCCACCGGCAAGACTCAGTGCCGCCTGTTTTAGCGAACTGCGCCCAAGATATAGGCGTGCCGAGGTTAATACTCCGATGAGGAGTATGGCCGCGAGCAGTGCTGTGAGGTGCGACGAGCGACCGACGACATTCATCATTACAAGCAACGACAAAGCACCTCCTGCGGCTGTCAGGTGCGTGCTGGCTCTCCACCACTTCGAGGTGAGCAGGATAAAGAGTGTGCAACAAAGTCCCGTTGAGGTAATCTCGAAAAAGAGTCCGAGGGAGTCTGCCTGCATAAAGTTTATCGAGCCGAGTAAAAAGCAAAAGACGCTGACAAGAAGTCTTATGAGGCGTGCCGAGCGGCGCAGAAAACCGTAACGACGGTTACGACCTACAAACCACAATACTCCGCAGGTGATAAATGGCAGAATAGTGCAATAGAGAGCCGATACCCACAACATATAGAGTTTAAGCCGAGGTGGAAAGAGCGAGAATGTAGAGTCGCTGCCGAGTATTACCAACACGACGTACAAAGGGGTAAGGTATGGGTGTAATAAGGCCGATACGGCCTTGGCGAGGTCTCTCCACATAGTGTGTTCGGTTAAATTTGTTTGCGTAGGCGTGCTACGGGGATATCCAACATCTCGCGATACTTTGCAACCGTACGACGCGCTATGCAGTAGCCCTTCGAGTTGAGGATATTCATCAGCGTCTCATCGGTCAGCGGGTGGCGTTTATCCTCCTCGTCGATGCAGTTTTGCAGTATGTTTTTAATCTCGTAACTCGATACCGTCTCGCCACTCTCGGTCTGCATAGCCTCCGAGAAGAGCGATTTCAGCAGTATAATGCCGAAATGTGTCTGCACATATTTGCTATTCACCACACGCGAGATGGTCGATACATCTAACCCCGTACGGTCGGCTATATCCTTCAAAATCATCGGACGTAACTTCGACTTGTCGCCGTCACGGAAATACTCCTTCTGAAACTCTAAAATCTCCTGCATCGTACGCATAAGCGTATCGTGACGCTGCTTGATGGCCGAGATAAACCACTTTGCCGAATCAATCTTGCTCTTGACAAACTGCACCGCCTCTTTGTTACTCTCGCTTATGGTGCCGTCGGAGCCTACCATATCGCGCATCATATCGATATAGCGGCGGCTGATTTTCACATCGGGAATATTATACGAGTTCAGCGTAAGGTCGAACTGCCCGTCGTGATAGTCGAGGTTGAAGTCGGGGATAATATATGGCGTAGTATCCATTCCTCCCTCCGAGTAGAGGTTGCCCGGCTTGGGCGACAGGTGTTTTATCTCCTCGATAGCCTCACGAAACTCATCTTCACCCACGCCGAGGCGTGACATCAACTTCTCGTAGTGTTTTTTGACAAACTCCTCGAAGTGTGAGGTGATGATTTTATGGGCCATACGTCGCGCAGGGGTATCCATACGTCGTCCTGCCATCTGCAACAACAGGCACTCTTGCAAATTGCGGGCACCGATGCCTGCCGGCTCCAACTGGTGAATTATGGAGAGTATCTGCTCCAACTCCTCGACAGAGGTCTCGACGCCTATCGAAAAGGCTATATCGTCGGACAAAGATTCCAAATCACGACGCAGATAACCATCTTCATCGATGCTGCCGATGAGGAAAGTGGCTATATGGCTGTCGCGCTCCGAGAGGTTGCGATAGCCCAACTGCTCAACCAAATACTCTTGAAGTGAACGCCCCTCCGAAAGGTTTAAGGGGCGCTGTTTTTCATCTTTCGAATAGTTATTGGGGCGCATCTTGTAGGAGGGAGTGTCGTCCTCTCGCAGATATTCATCTACCGAGATAGTCTGCTCCTCCTCGTCGGAACGCTCGTCTTCCTCCAATACGATATTCTCCTCAATCTCCTGTTTTACGCGCTGTTCGAGCATCATAGCAGGCAACTCCAACAACTTTATCATTTGAATCTGTTGCGGAGATAATGTCTGCTGCATTTTCTGAATCTGACGCTGTGAAATAGCCATTTTTTTGTATAAACTTTTATGGTTTGTAAATATCTCGTCCGTCAGTCTCTTCATTGGGCGCGTGCGAGGCGCAGGTCTATTTGCCGGAAGCCTTTACAGCCTCTACAATAGCCATAGACCAGAACTTCGCCAACTTCTTGGCACCTGCCTCGTGGGGGTGTAGGTAGAATGTGCCGGCATAACCGGGCTCGGCGATGAGGTACTTCTCGTAGTTTCGGTGGAAGAACTCGAAACTCTCGGTGTCACCCATATAGATATCGCCATTCTCCGATGCAATCTCTACCAATGTGGGGGTGTAACCCATCATTCGCTTCAAACCGTCCAGCAGATATACTGCACCATTATAGGTGTTGGGGCTGTACCAAATAGGCTGCTGCAAGATAAAGATTGCTCCGGGGCACATCTCGCGAATCTTCTCAATCATCGTGAGCAGGTTCTTCTTGTAATCCTCATTCTTGACGGGGCAACCTGTCGGGCCCTTCGATGCCGAGTCGTTAGTACCCAGCATGATGGGGAACACAAACTGCGCATCAGGGTTCTCGGTTTTCAACTCCTCGACTGATTTCTCCACCAACGGGAAGTAACGCTTTGCCTCGGGCAGCCAATCGAAAGTGGTGGCACCGGCACGGCCCACATTGCGGAAATTAACCTCGCTCTTCAATGCCTTGCCAATCATCTCGGCAGCCACAACAGGAGGAGCCGTCTTTGTGCGGTCTTCGTGCAATACGCCCTGCGTGATGCTATTGCCGATAAAAACAATATTATAAATCTTCTTCTCCTTGCCCTTGGCCTCTGCCGACATAATGCCGCAGAGTGAAGCCATAAGGCAGAGTGCAAACAAAATCTTCTTCATTGTAGTATTTTTCAGGGTTGTTACCTGTTGCTCTTTTGCGTTAAATGTTAAAACTCTGCATTATTCGGAGTACGTGGGAACGGAATCACATCACGAATGTTGCCCATACCGGTCACAAACAACAGCAGACGCTCGAAGCCCAAGCCGAAGCCCGAGTGAGGAGCCGAGCCCCAACGACGAGTATCCAAATACCACCAAATATCCTGCTCGTTCATTCCGAGTTCCTTTACGCGTGCAGAAAGTTTGCCATAGTCGGCCTCACGCTCCGAACCGCCGATAATCTCGCCGATTTTTGGGAACAATACGTCCATTGCGCGAACGGTCTTGCCGTCCTCGTTCTGCTTCATATAGAAGGCCTTAATCTCCTTGGGATAGTTAATCAGGATAACGGGACGCTTAAAGTGCTCCTCTACGAGGTAACGCTCGTGCTCCGACTGCAAGTCACAACCCCAATCGCAGGGGAACTCGAACTTGCGGCCCGAAGCCTTCAAGATGTTGATACCCTCGGTGTAGTCGAGGCGTACGAAGTCGTTGGCCAAGACAAACTCCAAACGAGAGATGAGTTCGTTGTCCCACATCTTGTTCATAAACTCCAAATCCTCGCGGCAATTCTCCAACGCATAGCGAATGAGGTACTTCAAGAAGTCCTCGGCCAACTCCATATTATCCTCCAACTCGTAGAATGCCATCTCGGGCTCAATCATCCAGAACTCGGCCAAGTGACGAGGTGTGTTTGAGTTCTCGGCACGGAATGTGGGGCCGAAGGTGTAGATGCGTCCCATAGAGAGCGCACCCAACTCACCCTCCAACTGTCCCGATACGGTAAGGTTGCAAGGTTTGCCGAAGAAGTCCTGCGTATAATCTACCTTACCCTCCTCGGTGCGGGGAGGATTCGAGATATCGAGTGTCGTTACATTAAACATAGCGCCAGCACCCTCGCAATCCGAGCCTGTAATGAGTGGAGTGTGGAGGTAGTAGAAGCCGTTGTCGTTGAAATATTTGTGAATTGCATAAGCCATAGCGTGGCGGATACGCAAGATAGCACCAAAGGTGTTGGTACGGGGTCGGAGATATGCTATGTCGCGCAAGAACTCCAACGAGTGGCCCTTCTTCTGCAAGGGGTAGGTCTCGGGGTCTGCTGTGCCGTAAATCTCAATCTTCTCGGCCTGAACCTCTACGCCCTGACCTGCGCCAAGAGACTCTACCAACTTACCATCTACACGAATACAGGCACCTGTGGTAATCTGCTTCAATACCTCTTCGTCGGCCTTCGCCAAATCCACAACTACCTGAATGTTTGCTACGCACGAACCGTCGTTCAATGCGATAAATGCCACATTCTTGTTACCACGTTTTGTGCGTACCCAACCCTTTACGGTGATGTCGCAGTCGGTGGCGTTTGATTTCAGAATCTCTGCAATTCTTTGAGTTTTCATAATCCTCTGTTTTCTATGTTAATTTTTCTATATCTCTTACTCCGTAAGATGGCTATTTGCCATCAACCCACAAAGGTAGTTAATAATTTGATATTTGTCAAAAAAAAAGTACCTTTGCCCTTGGTGTCGGGCATATAATGCGGCACTATGATAATTTTTTATGATATGAAACGATTTTTTCTGTTGGGTATCGCCCTTTTTTCGATTATAACGGTAGCGGCACAAGATGCCCGGATTTTCCGTTCCGAGTTTATCACCTACGACAAGCGTGAAGATGCCTTGGCGGATAACCGCGAGGGTATAGTGCGATATATGGTTTTTGCGCCGAAGTTCCTAACATCGGGTGGCGGTGAGGAGCGTTTTTTGCAAAACGTGGGATTGGACTCCTCGCTCAATGATTATAATGTTTTCCTGCATTTGGAAAATGTTGGAGGGGCTTATACTTTGCTTATTAACAACGAGATAGCCGCCGAGGTCGAGGACGCCTTGACGCCTGCCGACTTTATGATTTCGCCGTGGCTGCATCAGGGTAACAACGAGATTATAGTCTGTGTGCGAGAGAGTCGTACGCCGCAGTTGCAAGAGGGTGTAGAACTGCCCAAGCGCAAGCAGTTTGAGGGGTGTCATATCTTTGCACAACGTCGTTTGGCGGTGCTCGATTATGAGGTTGTGTTGCGCCCCGATTCGACCCGTAGTTTTGCCGAGTTGGATTTGAGGGTTGTGGCAAATAATGATTTCAACTATACCGAGACCATTCAGATAGGTTACGATATTCGCGATGCGAAGGGTAAATTGTTGGAGTACAGCGTCAATGAGTTGGAGGTTGCGGGTCGCTCGACCGACACTCTGCGTTTCCACCCCTACATCTATCACGCCTACGAGAATAAGTGGGGCGAGGGCAAGGCTCCGCTCTATAAGATGACGCTCTATGTCAAGCGTAACGGTATGTTGTGGGAGTATATACCCTTTGTTGTAGGCTTTGGCCAGACCGAGTTGCGTGACGGTAAGATTTATCGTTTCGACAAAGAGTTAAAATTAAAGCGTAAGGAGCATTTCAACTCTCTCACCGATGCCAAGACTACGGCGGCGGCCATTGCCCAACTCAAAAAGGAGGGTTATAATACCCTCTGCCCCGATTATCCGCAGCCCAAATGGTTCTACGATGTGTGCGATAAGGCGGGCGTGTATGTGATTGACAGAGCGAACATTAACTCTATGGCGGGTGCCGACCGTAAGGTGGGAGGCACGCCGTCTAATGACCCCGCATTGAAAGATGAATATCTGCGCCGAGTGAAGGCTATGTACTACCGCTCACGCAACCACTCTTGCGTCATAGGCTTTGCCTTGGGCGGTAAGATGTCGGGTAACGGCTACAATATGTATAAGGCTTACCAGTGGTTGAAGTCGGTTGAGAAGGTGCGCCCCGTCATCTACGAGGGAGCCGATGGCGAGTGGAATAACGATTTGTCGGGTATTTTTTAGCCGATTTTAGCGTATGAACATCGAACTTGTAGTTGTGGGTAAGACCGATTTACAGGAGGTTGAGGCGTTGGTGGCGATGTATTCCAAGCGCATAAACCGCTACTGCAAATTTGCCGTTACGACCATTGCCGATGTGCGCAATACTCGCAATATGGCCGCTTCACGCCAAAAGCAGTTGGAGGGTGAGGCGATTCTGAAAAATATCGTCGAGGGCGATTTTCTGGTTTTGATGGACGAGCGCGGTGTGCAATATACCTCGATGGAGTATGCCGATTGGTTGCAGAAACGAATGTTGTCGGGCGTAAAGCGTCTGGTGTTGGTTATTGGTGGCCCTTATGGCTTTTCGGAGGAGGTATATGCGCGTGCCAACGGTAAGATATCGCTCTCGAAGATGACCTTCTCGCACCAGATTGTTAGAGCCATCTTTGCCGAGCAGTTATATCGTGCCTTCACGATACTCCACAACGAGCCATATCATCACGAATAATAACTCTTTTAGCACTCTTTTTGTACGATGCCGCGTAACCAAAAATCATCTATGATTTGCTTTGAACAGGTGCGGCCAAGCGATAAATCCGCAATAGATAATCTGCTTGCAAAGGGTGGTGCTCCTATGTGCGACCACACCTTTGCCAACCTCTATGCGTGGCAGGAGGTGTATCATACGGTATGGGCCGAGGTATGTGGTCGGTTGGTCGTGCGTTTCGACCTCTCGGGTGAGGGCGATTTTGGCTATATGATAGCCGGCGAGGAGCGTTTGGAGGAGATTTTCGAGCAACTGAACGACTATGTCGGGCAGTGTGGCCAGCGACTGCATCTTGTCTGTGCCGACAGGGCTCTTGTCGAGCGTTTCAGGGCGTGGAGCAAAGATAAATTCAGCGTCGGCAAATGGCAGGGTGAGGAGTGCTTTGCTGTGTGTGACAATCCTGATTATCAAGATTATATCTATTCTGTTGAGTCTTTGGCGACACTTGCCGGCAGTAAATATAAACCCAAGCGCAACCATATAAATCGTTTCGAGTCGCTATATAAATGGAGCGTCGAGCCTCTTACACCCAAATATTTCGAGGAGTGCCTGCGCTTGGAGTGCCGTTGGCAGCAGCGTAAGGCGGCGGATTCGGGCGAGGTGGTCGATTGCCACCAGAGCGACGAGCAGAGTGCTATTCGCCGGGTGTTTGATGCGTGGAGCGAGGTTGGTGTCGAGGGTATAGTCCTGATTGTCGAAGATAAGGTCGTGGCCTTTACCTATGGCTCGGCCATTTCGGATAAGGTTTTCTGCACCCATACCGAGAAGGCCGACTCCTCGTATGAGGGCGTCTTCCCGATGATAAACCGTGAATTTGCGCGGGTGCTTGCTGCGCGAGGTTATGAGTTGGTCAATCGTGAGGAGGATATGGGCCTTGCGGGCCTGCGTCGTGCCAAGGAGCAGTATAATCCTGTGCGTAAGCAGGAGCGTATGAGCGTGAAACTGCTCTCTGCGAGGGAGTTGCAGTGTCGCGAGTTGTGGCAGCGGGTGTTTGGCGACAGCCGTGAATTTATCGATATGTTTTTGACCAATGTCTTCCGCGCAGAAAATCTCTTTTGCCGAGAGGAGCAGGGGCGTGTGGTGTCGATGGCCTTTGTGGTGGAGTTGCAGACCAAATATGGCCCGACGGGCTATCTATATGCTGTGGCTACCGATGCCGAGTGGCGGGGTAGAGGTATGGCCCAAGCCGTTGTCGATGAGGCTGTTAAAGAGATGCGCCGTCGAGGTTATGCCGCCGCAATGCTTATCCCGTCTCACCTCGGGTTAAAAGAGTATTACCGCCGTTTTGGCTTTGTCGATAAAGAGTATCCGCTCGATTTTAGCGATGGCTTTGATTTAGGTACGGGAAATCCCGACTGCGACAAGGCAATGGTTCTCGAATTGAGATAATTTTCCCCGAAAAATACTATTTGTCTGCCCGAATGTTATGAAATTCGGGCAGTTCTTGTTATAGTATAAATATAGGTATTAAAAAAAAATGTGTAAAAATTGGTACTTTGTTTTGCAAAGTAGTAAAATAATTCTATATTTGCACTGTTCAAACATAGAAATAACCATAAAACAGCAATCAAATATGAAGAAGTTTTACACATTTTTACTCATTTTTTCGATGTTCTTGTCATCGGTAATGGCCGCTACACCCTATAAGGTCGGTGGTCGTGTGATTGACGATAAGGGCGAGCCTGTGGGGTATGCTACGGTGTTGCTTATGCAGGGCGAGGAGGTTGTGACGGGTTGCACAACCGGAGATGATGGCGAGTTTATGTTGTCGGTATCGCAGGGCGACTACACTCTTATAGCGGAGTTTGTCGGTTACGAGAGCGTTGAGCGACAGGTGAGTGTCGGAGGCGACGTTTTGCTGGGTGATATCACGCTCCGACAATCGACAACGGCTATTGATGAGGTGGTGGTCGAGGCCACGATGATACGCCGCGAGGCTGACCGCTTTGTTGTCGATGTGACAAACTCGGCCGCGGCAATTGGTAAAGATGGAACGGAACTGCTGAAACAATCGCCCGGTGTGCGTGTCGATGACGATGAGATATCAATCAATGGTGCGAGCGGCACGAAGGTCTATATCAACGACCGCGAGGTACGCCTCTCGGGCGAGGAGTTGGTGAAATATGTGCAGCAGTTGCGTGCCGAGGATATCTCGAAGATTGAGATTGTGCCGCAGACGGGTGCCGATTACGATGCCTCGTCGTCGGGCGGTATAATCAAGATTACGACCAAGCGTCGCTTGGATAATGGTGTGATGGGCTCGGTGAGAATGTACTCTTCGCAGTCGAAGCATAGCGAGGGATACAACCCTTCGGCATCGATAAATGCTCGTGTCGGGAAGTTCGATTTGTCGGCTTCGGGGTGGTATAGCCACTATCAGAGAGATTGGTACGCCAACGAGAATACAACCTATAACACTACAAATGCCACGATGAACGCTTCGTCGCTACAAAAGAGCCGCTACGGCAGTTATGGGGCAACTCTTTCGGCTGTGGCAGAGTTGAATTCGAAGCATACTTTGGGTGCATCGTTTGATTTTTGGGTAAATGACAGCGACGACGATAACACCTCTTCGACACTGTATCGCAATGATGCTGCCGAGCGCCTGAGCGAGAGCCTGTATAAAACATATAATCAGTATGAGAATTATACTGCAACACTCAACTACATCATCAAGACCGATACTCTCGGCTCGGTTGTGAAGTTTATTGCCGACTATACCCAGCGAGATACACGCAATGGCTCGGATAATCGCACCTCTATCAGCGAGTTACCTCTGCCGCAGTACGATTCACTCTATAAGAATGATAATACGGGCCTCTTCCGCGTGGCTACCGCTACGGCGGCGCGTGAGCGAACATTCTCGCAACATTGGCAACTGAAATATGGTGCGAAATATACCTACAACGAGATTAACTCCGCCGCCACATACCGCTATCTGAATGATGGTTTGTGGTCGCCCTCGGTGGTCGATGATTACGACATCTCGTATGCCGAAAATATCGCTGCCGCCTATGCCGTAGCCTCGATGCGTTATGGCAGATGGAGTGCCGTTGTGGGCCTGCGTGGCGAATATACCCATACCGACGGTAAAGGCTCCGACATCAGCCAGAACTATTTTTCGCTGTTCCCGAATGCCAATATCTCGTTTGCGCTCGATGAGCAGGGCAAGCACTCGCTGGTAGCGCAATATTCTCGCACGATTTCTCGCCCCGGCTTCTGGGCTCTCACGCCACAGCGCATGCAGGTGTCGGACTACACCTATCAGACGGGAAATCCTCTGCTCGACCCCGCATATACCGATTCGTACTCTTTGACGGGTGTTATTGCATATAAGTATAGTATATCGCTTATGGCCACGGTAACCAAAGACCGTATTTCGCAGATGGTCATCTCCGACCCCAACGATTCGCGTATGTTGAACCTCACCTATGCCAACCAACCTGTGTTGCGCCAGTATTCTATGTCGGTGAGCGTGCCTTTGACACTTACCAAGTGGTGGGATTGGTCAACAAATCTCTTCGGTATGATTCAGGAGATGCAACTTATGGCCGACAGCCCCATTACTACCCATACTATGGCGTCGTGGTACACCACGATGACCTTTAAGTTACCCTGCCAGTTCTTTATCGATGCCTCACTCAGCGGATTTACAGATTTGGAAGAGGCTAATGCTCACATCAAGGGACAGAATCGCCTTTCGGTGTCGGTCAAAAAGAAGATTAAGGATAATTGGACTCTGGTGTGTGATGTGTATAATATCCTCAATCAAGACCAAACCCTCACCTTCCGTCAAGACGAATTTACCCGCCAAATCAGGACTTGGGGCGGCGGTAATAACATCGGTGTCCGCTTCGGCGTCAGTTGGTCGTTCAAGAGTGGTAAAGCCTTCAATTCAAAGAGTATTGAGAAGGGTAATGACAACTCGCGACTTTAATGTATAAATAAATGATTCTGTACATCTGTACAAAACAACAAAGGGCTGTCTAACAAGTCTGATTTTTACGATTTCACCCCCGCCAGAAGTGTGTCTGACGGGGGCGATTTTCATTTTTTAGGACTTGTTAGACAGGCCCTTGCTATTATTGTATCATCAAAACCTATCGCAAAGCGACCTCGCCCTGACCGATAAGTTTGCCGTCGGCGTAGAGTTCCACCTTATAAGTTCCGGCCGTAAAGCCCGAGCCGTTGAAGAAGATACTTACACCCAAATCATCGTTTTGATAATCGACCTCACGCGATGCCGAATATACCTTCTGCTCACCCTCGAATGAGAATGTGGCAGCGTCGGGGCCCGACAATACATAACCCTCGGGCGATGTGATGCAGAGGTAGATGGTGCGCTGGCCGGGCTCTGCCAACTCGTTGCCTCCCAATACAAAGTCGGTACGCAGGCGTGCGGCGTTCTTTACGCGGGTAACCTCCTTGCTCTTGGCGTTGAGTGCCACCATACCAATACTGCGGGCGCGGACAACCGAGCCTACACGCACTTTGTCGTTGAGTTCGGCAGCACGCTCCTCGGCCATCTCGGCACGCAACTGGGCTGTCGAAATCTCCTTCTTATACGAGATGTTCTCCTTTGTGAGTTTCTTGTTTACCGTGTTGAGCGAGTCAATCTGTCGCACATAACCCTGCATAATGGTACGCAGAGTACCCACCTCCTTCTGGTAGGCGCGAATCTTGTTATAGTTCAAGCGACGCTCATTTTTGAGTTGCTCGACCAATAACTTCGCCTCCTCCAAATTGGCGGCGATGGAGTCGTTTTGAATCTTCAAGCCGTCGTACGACACGATAAGGCTGTCCAAATCGCCCTGAATCTTGGTGCGGTCTTCCTCCAAAAGGGCGTAGTCGGCCTTCTGCTCTTGGTGCATCTTGAAATATACGGCCGACAAGGCGACCAAAATCACTGCCAAGATGATAATCACGATGCGATAGCCACGCACCGCCTTATCATCTACGACCTGCTCCTCGTATTCATATTCATACTCGTCACGAGCATCGTACTCGTTATCGTTATACTCTTCTCTCATAATCTGTGAGCGTTAAGGTTAATATTCATTTTTCGGTTTGCACTGCAAATATAAATCATTTTTTTATAAAACTATCCAAAGGATAGCGTAAACCTTTATATTCGTAGAGATAAGCACAGATGCTGCCTACCTTTATCGGCGATTTAAGGTAGAGCGGAATCTTGTTTTTATCGTCGGAAATCCACACCTCGAACTCTGTTCCGTCTTGGAACGACTCGCCATCTGATGTGGCTATCGTGCAGCGGAATTTTATGGTGTTGAAACGTCCCAAGTTCTTGATTTTGCGCACCTCTCGACCTGCATAACGAAAGCGCAAAGTGCGAATGGTATCCTCCAAAACCATATCAAGGTCGCGAGCAAAGCCCTCCTTAATCTGGTCGTCATCTACCGAGCGAAGGTTGAAATAGAGCGACAAGGCGTCCATACTGCGCTCCGAAAGTGCCATTGTCTTAAATTTCTCGGGGCGTTGGCGTTTTTGCCAACGGGTATATACATTGTGGCTGTACCAATCGAATATGTAGGTGCTGCGGAAGGTGTAGTCGCCTTCGTGCAAGTCGCTCTCGAAGCGTTTCGTGCGCAGGGTGGTGGTGTCGGCCCAGATGGTGTAGGCATCGTTTATGGGCAATATCCACCCGAAAGCCTTGGCCGTCTCGCCCTCGCCTCGTACCCTATAAACAGGCATACCGTCGAGGGTTGCTATCGAAGTCGTCATCTCGGCCTTTGCTACCTCGGTGTTGGGAAATAGTTTGGCTCGATAACTTATTTTGTAGCGCAAAGTCTCACCCGGTACATATAATTGTGCGACTGCCGTCGAACTGAACAGGAGTGCCAATATCGAAATTATTATCTGCTTCATCGTGTAAAATGTTGTTGTTCTACAAAATATAAACGGATAGCCTGTGTCAAATATTTTATCGCTACGGATTACGATATCATCGAGAAGTCGTATTTACGCGTGCCGGCGTGTCTTGCTCGGAGTGTTTTCAGATGCTTGTGGTCGGGGTGCTCCAAATGGGGGTCTGCCGAGAGCAGAGCAATGGCCGCCTCGCGTGCCGTCGCAAGTAATTCGGCATCGAGCGTGGGGTTTGCTATGCGCAGATTAAATGCCTCGCCACTCTGCTGTGTGCCATATATATCGCCACTGCCACGCAGTTTGAGGTCGAGTTCCGCCAAGCGGAAACCGTCGGTAGTCTGACACATAGCCTGCAAGCGTTGTCGTGCCTCGCGCGAAAGTTTTTCACCCGACATCAAAATACAGAACGACTGCTCGCCACCGCGTCCCACACGACCACGTAATTGGTGTAACTGCGAAAGTCCGAATCGCTCGGCCGACTCGATGACCATCACCGTCGCATTGGGTACATCGACACCCACCTCAATAACCGACGTTGCGACCAGAATATCGGCCTCGTGTTCCTTGAATTGGCGCATCGACTCCTCTTTATCCTGTGGCTTCATCTTGCCGTGACATACCGTCACGCGATAGTCGGGCGCAGGGAAATCCCGTATAATCGACTCAAAACCATCTTCGAGGTCTTTATAATCCATCGTCTCCGACTCCTTTATGAGCGGATAGACTACATAAATCTGTCGTCCTGCGGCAATCTGCTTACGCAGAAAGCCCCACAATTTGAGCCTTGCCGAGTCGTAGTAGTGGTAGGTGCGTATTGGCTGACGGCCCGGAGGCAACTCGTCGATTACCGATACGTCCAAGTCGCCGTAAAGCGTCATCGCCAGCGTACGTGGAATGGGTGTAGCGGTCATTACAAGTATGTGTGGCGGCTGCTGGTTTTTGGTCCAGAGCCGTGCTCGCTGTTCCACGCCAAAACGGTGCTGCTCATCGATGACCACATAGCCGAGATTGGCAAAGCGCACATTGTCCTCAATCAGGGCGTGTGTGCCGATGAGAATATCGACCTCTCCCGAGGCTATACCCTCCAAGGCACGACGACGCTCGGCCGTCTTTGAAGAGCCTGTGAGTATTGCAACACGCAACCCCATACCTTCGGTTTGACGCGATATGGTGGCATAGTGCTGGCGTGCCAAAATCTCGGTTGGCGCCATCATACAGGCTTGAAACCCATTATCCACCGCCAAGAGCATCGACATCAGCGCAACCATCGTCTTGCCGCTACCCACATCGCCCTGCAACAAGCGGTTCATCTGATAACCCGATACGGTGTCCTGACGTATCTCTTTTATCACGCGCTTCTGTGCCGAGGTAAGTTCAAAAGGTATCTTCTCGTTGAAAAAGGTGTTGAACATATCCCCCACGCGAGGGAACAAAAATCCGTTATTTTTTGAGAGTCGGTCGCTGCGATTGGCCTGAATAGATAGTTGTACGCCCAATAATTCGTCAAATTTCAGGCGTCGCTCGGCCTGTTTTTGTCGCTCGGCCGACTGCGGGAAGTGAATATTGAACAGCGCATCGCGCAGTGATAACAGGTCGTAATGGCGGCGCAGATTGTCGGGGAGAGTCTCGGTAATATGCTCCTTTGCAACCTCCCAGGCGTTGGTCATAATGCGAGAAAAACCCTTTGCGCCAAACGATGAGGCAATCTTCTCGGTCGAGGGATAAATCCCCTGCAATGCACTCTGTACGGGGCGACTCAAAACCGTCTCGACAAGTTCCAATTCGGGGTGGGCCATCTGTACCTCGCTACGGAAGAACGACGGTCGTCCGAAGATAATGTATTCGCGCCCCACCTCGATACTCTTCTCTATCCATTTTATGCCACGAAACCAAGTCAGTTCGGCCGAACCGCTCTTGTCCGAGACGAAGGCCGAGAAGCGTTGCGAGCGGCCTGTACCCGAATAAGCGACACCGGTCACACGCGCCCTAATCTGTACGAGTGACGACGACATCGACTCGTTTATGGAGGCTATGGGATAAATCTTGGTGCGGTCCACATAGCGAAAGGGGTAGTGGCGTAGCAAATCGCCTACGGTGATGATGCCCAACTCTTTCTCCAAGAGTTTTGCACGTGCCTCACCGACCCCCGGCACATATTTCACGCTATTATCCAGATAATCTCCCATACTACAAAGATAGGGCTGAAAATCGAGAAATGCAAGACGCCGATTGTCGGCAGCGTGGTATGTGATTGTCGGCATCACGGTAAAAAGTACAGAATCCGCTCTTTTGAAGCGGATTTCTGCATCAGGTGTTTATCGGTTGTTGTAACGCTCTTCGACCTTTTTCCAATCGAGCACCTCCCAGAAGGCTTTTATTCCGTCGGCGCGCGAGTTGCGATGGTCGATGTAGTAGGCGTGCTCCCACACATCAATAGCCAAAAGTGGTGTCAGTCCTTCGGTCAGAGGTGTTGCGGCGTTAGATTTGCTTAACACGCAGAGCATTCCCTTGTCATCGGTGGCAAGCCATACCCAACCCGAACCGAATAGGGATAACGCATCGGAGGTCATCTTTGCTTTCAGGGCCTCTACGCCACCGTAATACTCCTCGATAGCCGCTTTGAGTATACCTTCCGGCTCTTTTGCGGGTGTGGGAGATAGTTGGTCGAAGTAGAATTCGTGATTCCACACCTGCGCTGCGTTGTTGAAGATGGCTCCGTTGGATTGGCAGATAATCTGCTTCAACGGCATACCTTCGAAGGGCGTGCCGATGATGAGTTCGTTGAGTTTATTGACATAGGCAGCCAAGTGCTTGTCGTGGTGGTAGTGCAGCGTCTGTTCGGAGATGTAGGGCTCCAATGCGGCAATGTCGTAGGGCAGTTGGGCCAAGACAAAAAGGAGTGTTGTTGCATTCATAATCTTGCTTTTTAAGTGATAATAATTAGGAAAATATCCCCTATGTGTGCAAATATGGTGCCCTTGTGGGGAGAGTGTTGATGTTTTTGGATATTCGGAGAATATTGCTTAACTTTGCAGAAGTGTTTTTTACAAGATAAGGTATGCCTAAACTCTATATCATAGCAGGTTGTAATGGCGCGGGAAAGACGACCGCTTCGTATGCTGTGCTACCCGAGATGTTAAACTGCCGAGATTTTGTAAATGCCGACGAGATAGCCCGAGGATTATCGCCGTTTAATCCTGCGAGTATGTCTATCGAGGCGGGGCGTTTGATGCGTAAGCGTATGGACGTATTGATGTCGGAGGGGGCTGATTTTGCTTTCGAGACAACACTCGCCACTCGTTATTATACACGCCTCATACGCGAGGCGCAGGAGCGAGGCTATTTTGTGTCGTTGCTCTATTTTTGGTTGCCTTCGCCCGACCAGGCCGTAGAGCGTGTTGCTCGTCGTGTGGTTGAGGGAGGTCATAATGTGCCACCCGAGGTTGTGCGTCGTCGCTATTATCGCGGTATGCGCTATTTGACGTCACTCTATACGCCGCTGTGCGACTATTGGGTGATATATGACAATAGTTCGGCTGATGGTGTTAAAAAGATAGCCTACGGCACAAAAGACGAAATAAGAGAGTTGGTTGATCCGTTATCATACCGTAAGATATGCAAAATGTAGTTGAGCAAAATATGAGCGAAAAGGAGTTGGAGCAGTTGCAGGAGAAGTTTGATGCCGGTATTCTGCTGGCACAGCAACGCTTGAAAGAGAGAGTTAAACGCGAAGACGGCGAGTTGGTTGTGATGCGCGATGGAGAGATTACGCACCTGACAGCCGACGAGTTGGAGTAGCGTAGAATAATTAACAAACAGAGAGAGCCTCGAACGATTCGAGGCTCTCTCTGTTTTGATAACCGTCTATTAGAGATTTTCCAATGTGTATTTTATCATCTTCTGGCGGATATGTACATTGTAGTTAGGATACATCGAATGGTTCTGGTCGGGATATATCATCATGTCATACATCTTGCCGGCACGGTTAAGTGCGTGGCACATCTCCATAGCATTCTGAACGTGTACATTATCGTCGGCCGAGCCGTGAATAATCAACAGACGTGTGCGGTCGTGCAGACGGTCGGCGAAGTTGATAGGTGAGTTGTCGTCATAACCTGCGGGGTTGTCTTGTGGCAGGTCGTTGTAAATCTCGGTGTAGATGGTGTCGTAGTAACGCCAAGAGGTTACGGGAGCCACCGCAATCGACATCTTGAAGGTGCCGTCACCCTTCAAGGCGCAGCCCAGAGCCATAAAGCCACCGAATGACCAGCCGTAGATACCGATGCGCTCGGCGTCGATGTAAGATTGCTCACCGAGCCAACGTGCAAACGATAGTTGGTCCTCGACCTCCAACTTACCCAACTGACCGTAAGTCTGCTTCTTGAAATGCTCACCCATAAAGCCTGTTCCACGACCATCAACGCACGCTACGATATAGCCATTTGCTGCCATAACATACTCCCAGCCCATACCGAAGTTGTCGCTTACCGACTGTGCGCCCGGGCCGGAGTACTGTGTCATCAAGACGGGATATTTCTTCGTTGCATCAAAATCTACCGGCTTAATGAAGTAGGCGTTGAGTTTGTCGCCACGTTCAGAGGTGAATACAAAGAACTCCTTCTGCGGAAGTGATGCCATCTTCTCGGCCAACTCCTTATTCTCTACCAAAGTGCGGATACTCTTACCCTTGCTGTCGCAAATCTCCACACGGCGGGGAGTGGTTGCATTCGAAAAGGTCGAGATATAATATTTCATACCTGCCGAGGGTGAAATAGAGTAGGTACCCTCGCCCAAAGTCAGGCGTTGCTTGTGCTTGCCCTTGTAATCAATCGAATAGAGGTTGCGACGCAACGGAGAGCACTCGGTTGACATATAGTAAATCTTCTTGTCGGTAGCCTCGACAACCTGTGTTACCTCCCACTCACCCGAAGTGATGGGTGCGATGAGGCCCTTCTTCATAGAATATAGGTATATATGATTCCAACCTGTGCGAGTCTCGCTTGTGACGATGAAACGCTCCTCGTCGATGAAGCGGATAATATCCGATGTGCGCTCAACATAAATAGGTGACTGCTCGTCGTAGATGGTCGATTGTGAGCCGTCAGCGTGGCAGACAATAACCTCCAAATGGTTCTGCTTGCGGTTCAGACGAGAGTAGTAGAGTTCGCCGGCGGGAGTCCAACCGATTGATGAAATGTATTGGTCGGGGTTGGGGCCTACATCGATTTTCTCTTTCTCTCCGGTGGCAATGTCGTAGAGCCATACCTCGACGATAGAGTTTGCATCGCCCGCTTTGGGATATTTGAATGTGTAGGGCTTGTTGTAGAGTGTGCCATTAAACATCATCATCTCGAACAGAGGCACTTGGCTCTCGTCGAAACGCATATAGGCAATCTTCTTCGAGTCGGGCGAGAAGGCATAACCTTGTGTGAAGCCCAACTCCTCCTCATACACCCAGTCGGCTGTTCCGTTGATGATATGATTCCACTCTCCGTCGGTTGTGATGGCCACAGGCTCCTTGCCCAACTCACCTACATAGAGGTTGTTGTCTTTGGCGAAGGCTACCAACTTCGAGTCGGGCGAGAGTGTGAGGTCGCGCACATCTTTCAGTGTGGCAACACTCTTGCCGTCGGCCACAGTGACAATCTCGTAATCGACATAGGCCGAGTGACGATATACCGGACGGTAGTTCTCACCCAAGATAATCATATCCTCATCGGGAGAGAACTGATATGAGGCGAAAGAGCCTTTGTAGAGGGTGTCGCACGCCTCGGCATCGGCATAACTGTAACGCACGATGGCACCACGAGAATTTACGGTATAATGTTCGCCGTCCTGCATAGAACGGAGACCCCAGACGCCTTGGTGCAGGCGGTTTATCTGCATAAGTTCGGGGAAGGTCTTTTGTGCAAATGCTTCAATGCCGAAGAGTGTGATGGCGGCAATGAACAGGGTTTTTGCTAATGATTTCATCTTTTTGTTAGGGTTGTTATGTTAATATTGTTCGTTAATATCGTCTTACTCGTTAATATCGTCGCTGTTGAACTCGTAGCCCAGACGCTTACCCGTAATGAACTTCGAATTGTCCATCTTGGTATTGAATTGGTCCACCGTCACTCGCTTGCGGTCGTCATACGACGGCATCAAAAGGTCAAAATTCACAGCATAGCATATAGCCGACTCCAAGATTGAGATTATGGCCTCGCGTGTGATTTTTTCGCTACCAAACTCCAACGGGCGCACCAGTGTTTGGCGTTTTCCCTCGACGAAGAAACACTTCTCGCGGTTGATGAAAATTCGACCAATCAGATAGCCCTCGTCGGCGTTACGATTGAACTTGAACGAGTCGGAGAGGAAGTTATAGATGTTTATCACACCGCAATATGAGTTGTCGCGGTTCTCCTTCACATAGTCGTTCTGCCAAATCGTGTGTTTTGACTCGAACTCGAAGATGTCGGTGTGCATCTGAAATATCAAAAGGTCGCTGGCAATCTGCAATTGAGCCTCGAATTTGCCGCGGTCGCGATACTCTATACGCACACGCTTGTCGAGTTTGCCGTCCAACTCATCGTCGAGTTCCGAGGCAATCTCGAATGATACATCTTTCAACTCGTTGAATGTGGCAAACGTATTGTCAAAAATCTGCTGTTTGAGCGTCGATTTGTTGATGATTGTCGAGAGGATTTTCTCTCGCATAGGGGTATTGTCCATATCTGTTTGGTTATTTGTTTATTTCAATCTTATCTCGTCGCCGGCTTGTAGTGCGTCATCGGGGCGTTTTTTATTCATCGCGGCCAGACGTTTCAGGCGTATGGCATACTCCTGCGAGAGCGAAAGGAGCGTTTCGCCCTGCTTTACCTTGTGACGATGAATATTACCCAACCACTTGGCTTGCTTGCGCTCGATATAAATCGGCTCACCCATAATCGGCTCGCAGGTCGATTTTGGATTAAGTTCGTTATACTTGCGTAGTGTGCGCTCCGTCAGGCCGAAGGTCGAGGCTATATCCTCGAACTTGTCGCCATTGCGTGCCACGATGTAGTGCGTGCGGTTATTGACATAGACGCTGTATCCGTTGTATGTGCGCTCGGCCACACGATAGTTGTTGGGGTCGATGCCTCCTTCGGTTGTGGTGGGGGTATCGACATTGCTGTTCTCGGCAAACGAGTCGTTCAGCCCCTGCTCGGCCTTCAAGTGTGAGGCGTATAGGGCTTCGCCGTTGTCGCTATCCAGGAGATATAGTTGGTTATCTTCGATGATTTTTATCAGTCGCTGGGCATAGTCGGGTGCTGTGGCATAACCGGCAGCCTTCAATCCTCTGGCCCAACTGCGATAATCTGTGGCCGAGTAGGCGAACAGAGAGTCATAGCGTGGCGATTGGTCCAAGAAATCGGCGTGGTCGGTGTAGGACTCCTCCACCGAGTCGTAGGCGCGGAAACATTCACCCTTTTCATCGTCGTCGTGGAATACCTTGCGGCCTGACCACTGCGTTTTACACTTTATGCCGAAATGATTGTTTGAACTCTTTGCCAATGCCGAGTTGCCGCTATCCGACTCCAAGATACCTTGCGCCATAGTGATACTTGCCGGAATACCGTATCGCTCCATATGTTCTACGGCTATATGCTTGTATTTGGCGATATACTCCTCGCGTGTTTGGCGTGTCTGGGCCTGCGAAAGTGATGTGCCGACGAAGAGCGTCGCACACAATAGAATGATGCCTCTTTGAAAAATATCCATTTTGCTTTTGTAATGAATTACAAAGCAAAGATAAGGCATTTTCGCCAAAAAGCAAAGTAATCTGATGTATTGTGATTCTCTTGTGAGATGATGTGATGCTTGCCGCAGTTATTTTTTCAATGCCCCAATCTCTGTGTCGCGAATTTTCTGCAAGTCATACATACGGTTTCGATGGCGTATGGCGGCATCGAAATCCAACTCTTTGGCGGCACGCTCCATATCCTCTTTGGCTTGCGCTATTAACTCGTCAATGGATTTGAAATCAATGGCTTGCGCAGTCGAAGCATCGTAGTTGTGCGCCATATCGGCAGCCGTAGTGTAATGCTCCTCATAGATTGGGTATGCCGTCATATCTTCCAGTTTGCCGGCACCGAGCAACAGGCTTTGTCCCGTACCACTCTTTTGTGCCTTGCGGGGTATTTTGTGGTGTTCGATGTTGTACCTCACCTGCTTCTCGCGACGACGGTTGCTCTGCTCAATGGCGGTGCGCATCGAGTCGGTACAGTTGTCGGCATACATTATGACCTGTCCTTGTGTGTGGCGGGCTGCACGGCCTGCTATCTGCGTGATAGACCGCACATTACGCAGGAAACCCTCTTTGTCGGCATCGAGGATAACCACCAATCCCACCTCGGGCAAATCCAAGCCCTCACGCAAGAGATTTACGCCGATAAGCACATCGAACATTCCGGCACGCAAATCCTCCAAGATTTGCACACGCTCCAAAGTATCGACGTCGGAGTGGATATATCGGTTGCGAATACCTATGCGGTCGAAATATTTCGACAACTCCTCGGCCATACGCTTTGTGATGGTCGTAACCAACACTTTATCATCAACTTTTGCACGACGGTTTATCTCCTCTATAAGGTCGTCTATCTGATTCTCCGTAGGTCGTACTTCGATAGGGGGGTCAACCAATCCTGTGGGGCGGATAAGTTGCTCAACGACAATGCCTTCACTCTTTGTGAGTTCGTAGTCGGCCGGCGTTGCACTGACATATATCGCAGTACCCATCATATTCTCGAACTCATCGAAACGCAACGGGCGATTATCCTTTGCGGCGGGCAGACGAAAACCATACTCCACAAGATTTTCCTTGCGGGCGCGGTCTCCTCCGAACATAGCGTGTACCTGTGGCAGAGTTACATGACTCTCGTCGATAATCAACAGGTAATCTTCCGGGAAATAATCCAGCAGGCAGAATGGTCGTGTGCCCTCGGCACGCCCGTCAAAGTAGCGAGAATAATTCTCTATGCCCGAGCAGTATCCCAACTCCTTAATCATTTCGAGGTCGTACTCCACTCTCTGCTTCAAGCGTTGAGCCTCCATTGTTCGGCCCTGCTTCTCGAAAAAGGCTACACGCTCGCCCATATCGAGATATATCTGTTGTACGGCTATATTGATGCGCTCTCGGGTTGTGACGAACATATTTGCAGGGAATATTGTCACGCTATCCAACGTATCGTAACTGCGTCCCGTAGCGGGGTCTATCAGTTGAATGGACTCTATCTCGTTGTCGAAAAGAGTTATGCGGTAGCAGTTGTCACCAAATGCCGCCATAATGTCGATTGTGTCGCCTTTGACACGGAATGTTGCCGGTGTGAGTTCCGTCTCGGTACGTGTGTAGAGGGCCTCGACGAGCCTGTAAAGGAATGGCTTGTAACTCACCACATCACCCACCGACACCTTAATCGATGTAGCGTGAAAATCGGCAGGGTTTCCTATACCGTACAGACACGACACACTCGATACGACAATCACATCTTGACGGCCCGAAAGCAGTGCCGATGTGGTACTCAAACGCATCTTCTCAATCTCGGCATTTATGGCGAGGTCTTTCTCGATGTAAGTGTCTGTCGTTGGGAGATATGCCTCGGGCTGATAGTAGTCGTAATACGACACAAAATACTCTACGGCATTGTCGGGGAAGAAGTTTTTGAACTCGCCATAGAGTTGCGCTGCAAGGGTTTTATTGTGGCTCAAAACCAGCGTCGGACGATTGAGATGCTCGATTACATTGGCCATCGTGAAGGTCTTGCCCGAACCCGTAACACCCAGCAATGTGTTGTGTCGCACACCACATTCGATAGCGTTTATGAGTTTGGCAACCGCTTCGGGCTGGTCACCCGTAGGAGCATATTCCGATACAAGTTTGAAATCCATATCGCAAAGTTAGTGAATAAAGCGTAATATGCAAAGAGGGTGCTGACTTTTGGTCGGCACCCTCTGGTTGTCATATATGAAAAACTCTTACAGACGAGCCTTGATAGCCTTTGACTCCTCCTCATAGCCCGGCTTGTCGAGCAGAGCAAACATATTCTTCTTGTATGCCTCCACACCCGGCTGGTCAAAAGGATTCACACCCAACATATAACCGCTGATACCGCACGCCTTCTCGAAGAAGTAGATAAGGGCACCGATAGAGGTCTCGTTGATTGCAGGAATCTCGATGCGGATATTGGGCACGCCACCGTCGAGGTGAGCCAACTGAACGCCCAACTCTGCCATCTTGTTAATCTCCGAGATGCGCTTGCCGGCCAAGAAGTTCAAACCGTCGAGGTTGTCGCCATCGGCCTCCACCTTTACGGTGTGCTTTGCCTCGGCAACCGAGATAACGGTCTCGAACAGGGTGCGCTCACCCTCCTGAATATACTGTCCCATAGAGTGAAGGTCGGCGGTGAGAGTTACGCTTGCGGGGAAGATACCCTTGCCTTCTTTACCCTCCGACTCGCCATAGAGTTGCTTCCACCACTCGGCGATATACTGCAACTTCGGCTCGTAAGAGGCCAAAATCTCAACCTTCTTGCCTGCCTTGTAGAGTTCGTTGCGAACGATAGCATACTGCGCTGCGAGGTTTTCGTCAATGGCGACATTCTCGGCAGTAGCAACCTCCATAGCCTGTGCGCCTGCCACCAAAGCCTTGATGTCGATACCTGCAACGGCCAAAGGCAACAAACCTACGGGAGTGAGAACCGAGAAGCGACCACCCACATTGTCAGGAATTACGAAAGTGGGGTAACCCTCGTTTGTGGCAAGAGTCTTCAATGCACCGCGTGCAGCGTCGGTGATGGCTACGATACGCTCGGCAGTCTCGGCCTTGCCGTAACGCTTCTCCAACTCGGCCTTGATAAGGCGGAAGGCGATGGCGGGCTCGGTTGTCGTTCCCGACTTCGAGATTACGATAGCGGCAACAGAATAATCCTTCACAGCCTCCAAAAGTTCGTATGTGTAATCCTCCGAGATGTTCTGACCGGCGAAAACCACAGTGGGATTATCGTGCTTCTTCTTCAATGCCTCGAAAGAGTTGCTCATAGCCTCGATAACGGCCTTCGCACCGAGGTAAGAGCCACCGATGCCGATGCAGATTACAACCTCGGCCTTTGCGCGCAACTTGGCAGCCTGTGCCTCGATAGCGGCAATCTGCTCTGCGTCGATAGATGAGGGCAGATTTACCCAACCCAAAAAGTCGTTACCTGCACCCTTGCCAGAGTGAAGCAGGGCGTTAGCCTCCTGTGCTTTTGCCTTCATCGCATCGTTGATTTCGATGCCTGATTTGGCAATTTCCAATTTCATCAAACTCATTGTTTAATCGATTTTAGTTATACTATTAGTTTTGCTTTCTACGTTCGTCGTATGCCAAGCGGTACCGACAGCGGCTGTGAAACCAACATTGGGTACCAAATTTTTTGACGCCACAAAAATACAAAAAAAATTACCAAAAAAGTTGGATTTTTTATTCATCTTTTTGCTACCTTTGTGGTGTCGGTTGCGGGAATCCTCCGCGGCGAGGCGTCAAGGGTGGTTGAAAAACCGTGTTGTGGCGCGTAATGTATTGAAATATAAGTTATTACAAATATGGGGTTTTTTTCATTGATGCACGAGTTGGCCATTGACCTCGGAACGGCCAACACGCTTATTATCTACAACGGCAAGGTCGTTGTGGACGAGCCTTCAATCATTGCCCTCGAAATTCAGACAGGCAAAGTGAAGGCTATCGGTATCGAGGCAAAGAAGATGGACGGTAGGGTAAATCCGAACATTAAAACTATCCGTCCGTTGCGTGATGGCGTTATCGCCGATTTTAAGGCCACCGAGTTGATGTTGCGTGGCTTGATTAAGAAGGTGCGTACGACAAACAGTGTCTTTGCTCCCTCGTTGCGTATGGTTATCTGTATTCCGTCGGGTTCGACCAATGTCGAGATTCGTGCCGTGCGAGACTCTGCCGAGCACGCCGGAGCACGCGATGTATATATGATTTTTGAGCCTATGGCTGCCGCATTGGGTGCAGGTCTTGATGTCGAGGCCCCCGAGGGTAATATGGTTATCGATATCGGTGGTGGTACTTCGGAGATTGCCTGTATCTCGTTGGGAGGTATCGTATGCTCACAATCTATCAATGTTGCGGGAGATGTCTTTACCGAGGATATCAAGGATTATGTGCGCCAGCAGCACGGTATCCGCATCGGCGACCGTACAGCCGAGGAGATTAAGATTGCCATCGGTGCCGCTATTCCCAAGTTGGACGAGGAGCCCGGTGATTATGTCTTGACAGGTCCCGATATGCGTACCGCATTGCCTCGAACAGTCTCGTTGAGTTACGACGAGATAGCCCACGCGTTGGATAAGTCACTCGTTAAGTTGGACGATGCTCTTATGCGCGTGTTGGAGACTATGCCCCCCGAGTTGTATAGCGATATTGTGAAAAACGGTATCTATCTGGCAGGCGGTGGTGCCTTGATTAAGGGCCTCGATAAGCGTTTGTCGGATAAGTCGGGATTGCCCGTACATATCGCCGAAGACCCGTTGCGTGCCATTGCCCGTGGTACAAGTATCGCAATGAAGAATGTGGATAAGTTCTCATTCCTCATTCACGGCGAGTAAGGGGAGGTTGTCGTAAAGAGAGTGTTTATTATTTCTTTTGACGCCTGTCTGTGACGGGTGGTTGCTTGTTGCTATGTATAAACTCATTGAGTTCCTTCGCAGAATCTATGTAGTGTTATTGTTCGTTGTAATCGAGGCAATAGCACTATATTGCTATGCCCAATCGACCTACTACACCCAGGCTAAAATCTTGGCTCGGGCGAGTAGTGTTGTAGGCGGTTTGCAGGGGGCAGCATTTGGTGTGCGTCACTATTTTACGCTGCGTGGCGAGAATCAGGTGCTTGCCGAGAAGGTTGCTCAATTGGAATCGGAGTTGGAGTATTATCGCCAGTCGGCGGCTCTCGAAGAGGAGCAAAGTATCGATAGCGAGATAGACTCCGTTTTGATGCATAGTTTGGTACAGTATCGCTACCTTACGGCGCGCGTCATTGCCAATACCATCAATCGCCGTAACAACTTCATTACGCTCAACAAAGGCCGCATACACGGCGTAACCGCCAATATGGGAGTTGTTACCCCTGATGGCGATATGGTGGGCTATGTTGCAGCCTGCTCTGACCGTTATTCGGTTGTCGTGTCGCTCTTGAACGAGGATTTCAGTACGGGCGGCAAGGTCGTGGGCGATGAGAACAATTATGTTGGTACGGTGGCGTGGCAAGGAGGTAATCCCTATGTCGTTCATATGACCGATTTGTCGAAGTATGCCGATGTGGAGGTGGGCGATGAGGTCATCGGCTCGGGTACCTCTCACTATTTCCCGAGTAATCTCAATGTGCGCATAGGCTATGTCGAGGAGATGGAGTTGAATCCCAACCAGACCTATTACGATGTGGTGGTACGCCTCTCGGCCGACCTTTCGCGACTGAATAATGTTATCTTGGTAGAAAACTTCGATTTCAGCGAGGTGACGGCTCTCGAAACTAGTGTTAAAACGGGGGCTTATCGTGAGCAGAGTATGGTGAATTTTTAGGATTGAGTCAGGTGTAGATATATGCAGAGGTTTTTAACATATACAGGAATTTTCGTGGTGCTGATTTTGTTGCAGGTTTTCCTGCTCGACAATTTGGCACTGTCGATATATTTCCACCCGCTGATTTACATCACCTTCATCATCGTATTGCCTATGGATATGCGTCCGGTGATGGTCTTGTTGCTATCGACACTGCTGGGCGTTGTGATGGACTGCATCACAGGACAGGCGGGCTTGAATGTTATGGCGACGGTCGCCGTCGGCTTTCTGCGTCCCACCATCGTCAATCTGGTTTGTGGTCGTGGTGGCGGTTTCGACGATACTGTTCCGTCGTTACACCGTTTTACGCACAAAAACCTTGTGGGCTACATCTTTTTGATGATTTTAATCCATAGTGCGCTCTTCTTTATGCTCGAATCACTATCGTTGATGCACTTCCTGCATACACTGTTGCGTATAGTGGTTAGCACACTCGCAGCCTATATCTTTGTGTGGTATCTGGTGCGAATTATTGTAGAACGTATTTTCAAGAACTAACATTTATGTCATATAATGATGCCTACACTCGACGCACGATACTTCGCTGTATCGTGTTGGGAATATTCCTGCTTTTGGCCGGTCGGGTGGGGTATATTCAGTTATTTGATGCCAAATATAAGCGTCTGGCGGCGGGTAATGTGCTGCGTCACGAGGTGCAGTATGCTCCGCGCGGCGAGATTGTTGACCGTAATGGCGAGTATCTGGTGCAGAGTCGCGAGTGTTACGACCTGATGGTTGTCTATCGAGATATGAATAAGCACGGTTTTGACACGATGCTTATGTGTAACTTGACAAACCTTACGAAAGAGCAACTCATTCGCAAACTGAAAGATGCCCGCGTAGCACCACGTAAGGCTACGCTCATAACGAACTATCTGTCGAAGGAGGTCAAGGTGCGCCTCGATGAGTATAAGTTTCAAGGCTTTTATACGGTTTATCGTACGGCTCGTCAATATCCTCGTAAGATAGCGGGTAACCTGCTCGGCTATGTCGGCGAGGTCAATGCTCGTGACTTGGAGCGAGAACCCGATGTATATAAGGCGGGAGACTATATCGGCATTACCGGTTTGGAGGCCGCCTACGAGGAGGAGTTGCGAGGCGAAAAGGGAGTGAAGATATTGGAGCGCGATACCTATGGAGCCATCAAAGGCTCATATATGGGAGGTGCTTACGACTCTCTGCCTATGCCGGGATTGAAACTCACCTGTACCATCGATGCCCGCTTGCAGGCCTTTGCCGAGGAGTTGTTAAAGGGTAAGGTGGGTGCTGTTGTGGCTATTGAGCCTTCGACGGGTGAGATTTTGGTTATGGCCTCGTCGCCGACCTATGACCCCGATGAGTTGGTCGGTCGTCAGCGCGGTAACAACTATATGAAGTTGCAAAACAATAATCGTCAGCCGCTGTTTAACCGAGCCGTTAAGGCAAAGTATCCTCCGGGCTCGACGTTTAAGTTGGTGCAGGGCCTTATCGGCTTGCAGGAGGGTGTCTTGACACCATCAAGGGCCTATCCTTGTCATCTGGGTTATCACGTTG
>CAZQMC010000008.1:0-38223 GCA_964594305.1 uncultured Alistipes sp.
CTCAACAACAGCCACACAAACATCTTCTAACAAAACAAGAGATTGGGTATTATGTGCTTAATAATTTAGAAGTGCTACAAGGTAGAGTCAGTGTTGAAACTGTGTATCATAGAATAATCGAAGATAGAGTAAATGGAGTGCATAAACCTCAGTTGTCAGGCTCTCACGATTGGCAACACATCAAAGAGCAGTTTAACTTATTAGAGTTAGCAAATATAGTACACACAGATAGAACTTATATTTGGCTTAACAAAGAAGAAGCATTGTCGATAGAGGTGTTTGTTAGATCTCTGAATGAATCTACATTTGATGTATATGCCTATAATCTGTCTTCTCTTGATGGAAGAAAACAATTTTACGCCGATTGGGAAGAGTATTATGGCAGATTGAATCCTGATTTGGCGATGCTGCCTACTAAATTCCAGAACGCAACAGAGATTGTTATTGCCGACAGAGTGGAACAAACTGCTCAACGAGGAGCGGTTGGTGCGACTACAATAGAGGTGGGAGATAAGGGTGAAGCATTAGTGTACAATCTCGAAAAAGAACGAGTTGGGAACTACAAAGCAAGGTTAGTTAACAAGGTCCTATTGTTAGGTAAAACAAAGGGGCTTGGGTATGACATTAGCTCAATCGAAGCTAATGAGAATCCCGACAAGCCTGAATTTGCACGATATATTGAGGTTAAATCTACTACACGAGTTACAGAGCCGTCATTTGATGACAACTGGACCGATTCGCTCAATTTAACATCAAAAGAGTGGGTAGCTGCTGAGCAGTATAAGGAGTACTATAACATATATAGGGTATACTTTACAAAGCAGAGAACTTTCGTTGTTAGAATCAAGAATCCTTATGAATTGGCTACTCAGGATTTAATCGAGGTATATCCCACGACTTATCAAATGAACTTTAATGACAAAGTAATAGAACATCGTTATGCCGGAGAATAAAATAAAGGTAGCCTCGCTCTTTTGTGGTTGTGGTGGTTCTGATTTGGGACTATTGGGTGGTTTTAAGTATCTTGGCAAACACTATAGAAGATTGCCATTTGAGATTGTGTACGCAATCGACAATGACAAATATGCAGTTGAAACATATAACGCTAATTTCGAGCATCCTGCCGTATGTGAAGATATAACGAAAGTGGACTTTGCAGATGTCCCCGATGTTGATATGATGATTGGGGGCTTCCCATGTCAATCGTTTAGCACTGTGAATCCAACTAAAGATACTAACGATGCTCGTGCAAACTTGTATAAAGAGATTGTTCGTTTCTTGCAAGAAAAACAACCGAAGTATTTTATCTGCGAGAATGTAAAGGGTTTGCTCACTCTTCAAAAGGGTGCTATTATTCAAAAGATAGTAAAGGAGTTCACAGAGTGCGGGTATAATATTCAATACAAGCTAATAAAGGCTGTCGAGTATGGTATACCTCAAAGACGAGAACGAGTTATCATTATCGGAATCAGAAAAGATTTTAATTTAAGTTACTCGTTCCCTAATTCTATATGCACGGAGGTTAATGCGGTTCCATTACGCAAAGTTATTGACAGACTTGATATTGAGGAACCCAAATATTACTTCTCTCAAAAAGCAGTTCAGGGTGTAAAGAATGCTAAGAACAATATGAAGAGAGGTCTTTGGCAGGACCTAAATGCTCCATGCTTAACTTTAACTTCCCATTTGGCTAAAGTTAGTATGAATTCTCGTGATCCAATTCTATTGGTTGATGCAGATAAAGAGCTGTATCGACGCTTTACACCTCGTGAGGCTGCACGCATACAATCTTTCCCAGATACATTTAAGTTGCATCCATCAGAGGCAAAGTCGTATAAACAAATTGGCAACGCAATCCCACCTGTAATGATGTGGTATATAGCCAAACAATTGTTTCTCAAATAATAATCAAGTCTGCCGAATTAAATGATTCAGCAGCTTGATTATTTATATGTGCTTCTATTTATATCTTCACTTAGTTTAGCAATGATTTCTCTCACACAAGCGAGCATCTCTATGATAGGTTTTTCTTCCCGATGATTGAATTCGACTAATTGATTGTATTTTTCTGTCAAGAAAACATTTGCATTATTAGATAAAGCAATAGATTTCTTTTCATTGATCATCGATATGAAACTTTCTATTTCAGTATGATCTTTATTGTCATTGCGTCCTCGTTGTTGTGTTGAGTTAGACCTACTTTTAGCAATAAGTATCTTTTCAATTTCTTTAGCTTTGCTTAATAGGGAATGAAATTCAATAGCCGTTTTCTTATTAAGCACTTCTTTTTTAGCATCTACAGCTATCTCTGCAGCACTTTTTGCTGACATTGCTTGCCATATAGCAATGCCAGCTCCAACAATGGAGGCTACAGATGCAATTATGTTTATCACATCCATAGGTCTAGTAAGTGTTTAATAAATCTCTAATCTGCTCTTCTGACATCTTGTATCTCTCCATATGGTCAAGTTTCTCCCACTTTTGAAGCCTTGCTTGGTAGTGTTTAAGTTGACGGCTATGGCTATTATAATAACTATGTGACAACTCTTTTATCTCGTGATATCTATCTAAATCCTCTATAAAGTACTGAACATAGAGCATCTGCTTTGCTTCAAAATTACCATCAAACCCAGGGAATTTAACCTGCTCGTCTGTAAGCGATGTTTCTTTTAATTGTTTGTATGAAAAAATAATACCTCTATACATTTCAAGGATGTCTAATACTGAACGACATTCGTCAGCGCTTAACCCTTCGTCATATAACATATCAAACACATCGCTATAATGCAATTCGTATCCGCGTTCAAGAGCTACTATTTTTGCTTCATAGTCAGAGAATTCTGACGAATCGGATAATTTCTGCAATATTCTCAATTGAAAAATGAAAGAAGCTCTTTCCTTAGGTGTTAGTTTTACCGTTTCCATACTCTATTACCAACTATAAATGCATTTATGCACAAAGGTAGTTAATTTTTTTTGTAAGGAAATACAAAATCGAAAAGATATTTGTACGGCAGTATTACAAATGTATGACAAAATAAAAGAAAAACAGCGTTAGAGTGATTTCTAACACTGTTTTGGTGAGGTCCGAAGCGGATTCGAACCGCTGTAGACGGTTTTGCAGACCGGTGACTAAACCACTCATCCATCGGACCATTTCGGAGTGCAAATATACAACAAATTTATATTTCAACAAAAAAAACGAAGAATTTCGTGGGGTTTATTGCAAATAATTCCGAAAAGACATCTTTTGTGGTGTGGCCCGCGGCGGATAAATGAGTGGTGAAACAACTCGCAACGATGGGGGATATACACCCTCTGCGGCGGTTTCGCTATCGATATATATTTCGAGAGGTGAAATGTTTGCAAATTTTCGTATATTTGTAAAGAGGTAGAAGAAAAGAGATAAACCTATACAACTATGAAGATACGACTTTTGCTTTTGGCCCTTGTGGCGAGTTTCGTAGCGAGTTTTGTGGCGTGCAACCACGAAAGATATTGTGCGGTCGAGCCGTCGGAGAGTGATTTGACCTTCCCTGCTATGGCCGAGCGTTGGGACGAGGGTGTGCCCTTGGGCAATGCTACCGTCGGGGCGTTGGTGTGGTCGCGCGAGGGAGTGTTGCGTTTTTCGCTGGATAGGGTTGATTTGTGGGACTTGCGTCCTACCGACAGCCTCTCGGGCGACAACTACACCTTCCGTTGGGTTAAGGAGCAGATACGCGCCAACAACTACGAGGCTGTGCAGCGTAAGATAGATACCCCTTATGAGCAGATTCCTGCTCCGACGAAGATTCCCGGGGCAGCACTCGAATTCACCGACCTGCCGACAGGCGAGCAGGCCTCGGTGCATCTCTACCTTAACAATGCCCTCTGCCAAGTGGATTGGGCCGACGGCACACGCTTGCAGACCTTTGTTCACGCCACCGAGCCTGTGGGGTGGTTCCTTTTCACAAACCTTAAAGCCGACGTGAAGCCCGTGCTGGTGGCTCCAAAATATAAGAAGACTTCGGAGAGTGGCGCGACAAATTCTGTCGTGGGGCAGGATTTACAGCGTCTGGGTTATGAGCAGGGCGAGGTCATCACCCTCGACAACCAGATAATCTATCATCAGAAGGGTTGGGACGGTTTCTCATACGATGTCGTTGTGAGGTGGAAGCGTCGCGGAGATAGCCTCTATGGCGTGTGGAGCGTCACCTCGTCGATGTGTAGCGAGGAGGCTGTGGTGGTCGCCGATGATGCTCTCTTGCGAGGCATAAAGCGCGATTATAGGTCTCACCTCGATTATTGGCGTGGCTATTGGTCGCAGTCGGCCGTTACGCTGCCCGATACCGTCTTGCAGAAGCAATACTACAACGAGATGTATAAATTTGGCTCTGCGGCGCGTCATAACTCCTATCCGATAGCGTTGCAGGCCGTATGGACTGCCGACAATGGTAAGTTGCCTCCCTGGAAGGGCGACTATCACCACGACCTGAATACCCAACTCAGTTATTGGCCGGCCTATGGTGGCAATCGTTTGGAGGAGGGCTTGGGTTATCTCAACACATTGTGGAGTCAGCGCGAAACATACCGCAACTATACCCAAAAATATTTCGAGGTCGAGGGCATCAATGTCCCCGGAGTTTGTACCCTGACGGGCGAGGCTATGGGCGGCTGGACGCAGTATGCTATGTCGCAGACCGTCGGTGCGTGGTTGGCGCAACACTTCTACCTGCATTGGCGATATTCGGCCGACGATGAGTTTTTGCGTGAGCGTGCCTATCCTTTTGTGAAGGAGGTAGCCACATTCTTGGAGCATATCTCCTATGTCGATAACGAGGGTGCGCGTCGCTTGGAGTACAGTTCGAGCCCCGAGATGTTCGATAACACGATAAAGGCGTGGTTTAGAGAGATGACCAACTACGACCTCGCACTTATGCACTTTGCCTTCAAGGCTGCTGCCGAGATGGCCGAGGCGTTGGATATCGCGGCCGAGAGCGAGCATTGGAGCGAGTTGCGAGCCCAACTCCCCGCATTGGATTTAGATGCAGACGGCTCTCTGACCGTTGCCCGAGGAACCCCTTACACCACCTCACACCGCCACTTCTCGCACGCTATGGCTATCCACCCGTTGGGTATTGTCGATTGGAGCGATGGCGAGGCCTCTCAACGCATCATCAAGGCTACTATCGACAGGCTGTTGGAGTGCGGTAGCGACTATTGGACCGGTTACTCGTATAGTTGGCTGGGTAATTTGCAGGCCCGAGCGATGAATGGCGAGGGTGCTTTCGAGGCCCTGCGCACCTTTGCCGAGTGCTTCTGTCTGCCCAATACCTTCCACGCCAACGGCGACCAGTCACGCAGTGGCAAGTCGAGATTTACCTACCGTCCTTTTACTTTGGAGGGTAACTTCGCCTTTGCGTCGGCCATTCACGAGATGCTCGTGCAGAGCCATACGGGAGTAATTCGCATCTTCCCCGCCATTCCCGATAGTTGGAGCGATGTGTCGTTTAGTGATTTGCGTGCTGTCGGAGGTTATCTTGTCTCGGCGACAATGGAGGGTGGTGTTGTCACCCGATTTGATATCCGTGCCGAAAAAGATGGCGTGGTAACCTATATCAACCCCGTTGATGGCCGAGAGGTCGAGCGCAAGGTAAGGTCGGGCGAGGTGCTGTCGGTGGTATAGTTATCGGTCGCAAAGGTGCCGAAATAACAGGTTTCGGCTCTCGATACCTTAAATATTATTATAAGGCTGTGCAACTTGGTTTGCATAGCCTTTTTTTGTGTGGTGAGTGTTTTTTTATCGAAAAACATTAAATTTTTATCGAAAAAATTTGCAGATAACATTTTTTGCTCTATATTTGCATTGGTTTTAATGACAAACGATAAAAGATTTATCAAAAACATTAACTATTTAACGAAGATTGCTAAATCAAAAACATAAACTTTTTTCATAACAAAACCTTAACTAATACAATTATCATTAACCTTTAATACAGTTATCATTATGAAAATCTCAAAATCCACACAGCAACGAACTATCGTCTTTGCCTCGTTGGCAGCATTGTTTGCACTCATTCAGGTACTATACCTTGGGTTGCAGTCCTCATCGTTAATCAACTCCGACGGAGAGGCTTCTCGCACCTATATCGGCGAGATTGACTCCTCGTATGGCGCTCTTTCGTTGGGGGAGTATAAGTTCGATGCAATCACCATCACGCGTGATGCCGATGGAGAGCCACTTGTCGAGGCTCTGCCTACAACTCTTATGCTCTTCTCGGATAATCCCGCCTACACGATTCCCGAACACTATGGCTGGACGATCAATCGTATCATCTTCTATTTGGTTGTGGCGGTCTTTGTTGTTATCGTGTTGCTTGTAGCGTGGATTTTATTCGGGGCTATTCAGGGCTTTCGTACGGGTAACATCTTCCGTCATAACCAACCCGTATTGTTGCGTTGGTTGGCATTGGCGACCTTTATATACTATGCTTGCTTGAATAATCGTCAAGTCTTGACGCAATACGCTGTGGCCGACATATTTGCCGACAATCTGCCCGTAGATGTCGTGGTGTCTGTCAGAATAGATGTTGAGGCTTTTATTGTTCCACTTCTTTTGCTTATCTTTGCCGAGTTGATGGCCGTAGCGGCACGCATCAACGAGGAGGAGGCGATGACGATTTAGTAACCGTTTTTAGAGAAAAGATTATGGCAATTATAGTAAATCTCGATGTTATGCTTGCGCGACGCAAGATGACACTTTCGGAGTTGGCCGAGAGGGTTGATATCTCGATTGTCAATCTCTCGGTGCTGAAAACAGGTAAGGCGCGCGCCATTCGCTTCTCAACATTGGAGGCTATTTGCGAGGTGTTGGAGTGCCAGCCCGCCGATATATTGGAGTATAGGCAGGAGGAGTAACCGACTCGATTATTACCACTATTATATTAAGGTGTCGCAGCGATGTGACACCTTTTTTGTTGGCTTGTTGCCACTTTTGAGCATAATTTAACACAAAAGTAAAGATTAGGTAATGATTTGTTAACAAACCGACCCTAATTTTGCCTATGAAATGAATGATGATTGTTGTATAAAATGCCCTGCATCTGTTGCAGAATGTATCTTTTCGATGAGAGATATCGCCTCAATCGCTCGGATTGAGCCGCATCGCTTCGCCGAATTTTCTTTACAACCCTTTCAATCTTTACAACCTTTTCAATCGACACAACTGACACACAAAAATATAATCTATCAAACAAATCAAAATTTATGATTTTGCAGATTTTAACCCTTATAGGAGCGTTGGGAATGTTCCTATATGGAATGAACCTGATGAGTTCGGGACTTCAAAAGGCGGCCGGCGACAGATTGCGTCGCTTCTTGGAGGCAATGACCTCAAACCGCTTTAAGAGCGTAACCACAGGTCTTACCATCACCTCGATTATCCAGTCGTCGAGTGCTACGACGGTGATGGTTGTGGGCTTCGTAAATGCCGGCTTGCTGGCGCTAAATCAGGCTATTGGCGTGATTATGGGTGCCAATATCGGTACTACCGTTACGGCGTGGCTCATCTCGTTGCTCGGCTTCAAGGCCGACATCTCTATCTTGGCTGTGCCTTTGATGGCGCTGGGCTTTATTTTGAGTATCGCCAAGAGTGAGAAACACCGCAACATCAGTGAGTTTATCATCGGCTTTGCCCTGTTGTTCCTCGGCCTATCTCTTATGAAGGAGTCGGTGCCCGACCTTCGTGAGACTCCCGAGATTCTCTCATTCATTCAGGGTTGGACCGAGTACGGTTTTGGCTCGGTGATTATCTTCTTGGTGTTTGGTACCGTCTTGACACTTATTTTGCAGTCGTCGAGTGCTACGATGGCCCTCACGCTTATTATGATGAGCCTCGGCTGGATTCCGTTCCATATGGCTGCGGCGATGGTCTTGGGTGAGAATATCGGTACAACCATCACAGCCAATATCGCTGCGGCGGTTGCCAATACCAACGCCAAGCGTGCGGCTTTGGCCCACACCTTATTTAATGTCTTTGGCGTTATTTGGGCGTTGATTCTCTTCAAGCCCTTCACCGCCCTTATCGGTGTGATTATCGGTAGTTGGGGCTTGCCTAACCCCGCCGAGATGGCATATTCGGGTGTTATGGAGCCTACCTCGCCCGAATCTACGGCGGCGTTGTACGGTTTGTCGATGTTCCATACGCTGTTTAATACCTTCAATACGCTTATCCTTGTGTGGTTTATCCCGCAGATGGCTCGTGTCGTGACTTCGGTCATCAAGTCGAAGCCCAACCCCGAGGAGGAGGCTTTCCGCGTGAAGTATATCTCGGCAGGTCATACCGCTACGGCAGAGTTGTCGATTGGTCAGGCGCAGAAGGAGGTGGTACATTTCGCCGAGATATCGCGTAACGGCTTGGGTTATGTGCGTGAGGCAGTGAAGGCCGCCGACGAGAAATCATTCGAGGAGTATCGCCAGAAGTTGGTTAAGTATGAGGAGATTGCCGACCGCATAGAGTTCGAAATCGCCTCGTTCCTCAATGCCATTCCGCAGGAGGATATCAGTGAGCATACCCGCGGCGATGTGCAGATTATGTATAAGGTTATCAATGAGTTGGAGAGCCTCGGTGACTCGGGTGAGGCCATCAGCCGAATACTCTCGCGTCGCAACTCTCACGACAAGAAGTTCTCGGCCGAGCAGGTACGCAATATTATGTCGCTCATCGACCTTGTAGATAAGGCCTACGACATTATGATACGCAACCTCTCGCAAGGCTACAAGAGTATGCTGGGCCTGAAAATGGCTGTCGATTGCGAGGTTGAGATTAACGAACAGCGCAACCTTTTGCGCGAGGAGGAGATTAGGCGCATCGAGCAGAATGGCTCGGACTATCACGGCAGCGTCTATTACCTCGATGTGCTGTCGGAGGTGGAGCGTATGGGTGACTTCATCATCAATATTTCGCAGGCTGTAACGCAGGAGGAGGCGTAAAACACCATCTGCCGCATAACTCTGCGAGGGCGCAAAGTCTGTTTAACAAGTCGGTTAAACAGACTTTTTTGTTGCCTTCAAAAAATATTTTTCGCCGCACGACAATACAATTTCCCCGAAAATTATTAACTTTACCTTTCGGGGAGTACACAAAGTAGAGTGCTTGATAGAATACTTGCCCCTCAAAAGAGATAAATATATGCGATTGGAGGATATTGCTTTGACGTTTGTTCCGCAACTCGGCGTGCGTGGCGTGGTGCATCTTTTGGAGTGTTTCGGCTCGGCCGAGGCTATCTTTGCTGCATCGGTAGATGAACTGCGTGGGCGAGCGATGTTGCGTGAAGATGTTGCGCGTAATATCGTGGCACACAAGGGCTTTGCGGAGGCCGAGCGCGAGTTGGAGTATTGTCGTCGGCACAATATCACGCCGTTGGCATCGACCGACGAGCAGTATCCGAAGTTGTTGCGTGAGGTTAATGATTTCCCGCATATCCTCTATGTGCGAGGAGCGGTTGAGGCCCTCTCTTCCCGTACGGTGGCCTTTGTCGGCACTCGTAAGATGAGCCCCTATGGCGAGAGGCTTTGTAACTCGCTCGTGGAGTCGCTCGCCGAGATTGTCCCCAATGTTACTATTGTCAGCGGCCTTGCCTATGGCATAGATGGTGCGGCGCATCGCGCGGCGTTGTCGGCAGGCGTTACGACGGTGGGTGTCATAGCCAATCCTCTGCCCAATGTGACACCTACGGCCAATGAGCGTCTGGCGGCCGAGATTGTCGGTCGTGGTGGTGCTGTCGTGACGGAACTCCATTCGCAGACCAAGCAAAATGGCCGTTATTTTATCCCCCGAAATCGTATCATTGCAGGCCTCTCGGCCGGAGTGGTCGTCGTGGAGTCACCTGCCGAGGGAGGCTCACTCTCGACAGCCGAGGCCGCCGATAGTTATGGCCGCTCGGTTATGGCTGTGCCGGGGCGTGTGACCGACGAGAATTCGCGTGGTTGCAATGTCCTTATCCGCAACCATAAGGCGCAAGCCATCTTGTCGGGCAGGGATATCGTCTCGGAACTTATGTGGGAGTTGGATTTGGACCAGATGCCTGTCGAGAAGCGAGAGCGACAACCTCTCACCTCCGATGAGGAGCGTCTTTTATCATATTTTGGCGATGAGCCTGTGCATATCGATACGCTGTTGGAGCGTAGTGGCCTCTCGTCGGGCGAGGTGTCGCTACATCTTATGACTTTGGAGTTGTCGGGTGCTATCCGACCTCTGCGTGGCGGTATGTATGAAAAATTGAAGTAAAGCAGTATGAAGAAACTAAAAGCCAATATCAAACAGTTGTTGTTAGGTCTTCTTGTCGGTGTCATTATGGTCAGCGTTATGGTATTGCCGATAATTATTTGTCCGCAGTTGAAAGATTTTTTCAAAACGGAAATGGTTGGGACCGGTTTCCTCAATTTTATGCTCTATTGGCTTGCGGCAATGGCCATAGTGGTACTGGTTTATAATCTGCAAATAATCATTCACGAGGCGGGACATCTCGTTTTGGGATTGTTGTCGGGATATAAGTTTATGTCATTCCGCGTCGGCAGTATTATGCTTACGCGTGGTGATAACGGTAAACTTAAATGGTGCTGTTTCAGTGTTATGGGTACTGCCGGACAGTGCTTGTTGGAGCCTCCGACCGACGATATCGAAGACGCATCAAAAATCTCGTACAAGTGGTATGGTATGGGAGGTGTTATCGCCAATGTATTGACGGCAATGGTTGCAATTGCGCTTGCGATTGTCCTTGAAATGGGGGTTTTCCCCCTGTTCTCACTCATAATGCTCGGAGCATTGGGCTTTATTATGGCTTTGATAAATGGTATTCCCTTAAAGATGAGTGTCCCGAATGATGGATACGATGTCTTTGTCTTGGGCGATGACAAGGAGTTCCTTCGACTATTATGGGTGCAACTCAAAATCAATGCACAACATTCGCGAGGGGTGAAATTGGCAGATATGCCCGAGGAGTGGTTTGCATTGTCTGACGATGCCGATTTGTCAAATCCTATGTATGCCGCTGTCGCAGGATTTCGAGCATCACGTTTTGAGGAGAAGTTGGACTTCGAAAACGAGTGGAAAGAGTTGAAACGAATGTATGATATGGGCGACCGCCTTATTTCTCTGTATCGTATGGAGGCCGCTTGTGATATGCTTGTGGCGGCCGTTGCACTGCGTTTGGGAAGAGAGCAAATAATGAGTTTTATGACCGAAGAGGTGGTGCAATATGCCAAGTTATATGCCAATAATATGGTTTCGCGTGCCGTTACCTGTTATGTATGGCAACGCTTCGTGGAGCAGAAACCTGCCGACAAAGAGGCTGCGCAGGTGCGAAAGATTGCAGAAAAATCGCCGATGCGAGGCTCTGCCGCAAATGCCATAGTTCTGTTGGAGTGGTTTGAATCATTAGATGTCTCGGAGTATGCAGTTGATTGATACACACTCACATATCTACGCCGAAGAGTTCGATGCCGACCGCTCGGAGGCATTGGCAAGGGCCGGAGAGCGGGGTGTCGGGATATTGCTCCTGCCGGCCATCGACAGCGAGAGCCACGAGAGGTTGTTTTCGCTCGTCAAGGCCGAGCCATTGATGTGTCGTCCTATGATGGGCCTGCACCCCACATCGGTAAATGAAAACCCTCGCTGGCGTGAGGAGTTGGCTTTGGTTGAGAGGTATCTTGCCGAGCCTCCGCAGGGTGTTGAGTTTTGTGCCGTGGGCGAGATAGGCCTCGATTATTATTGGAGTCAGGACTATGTCGCCGAGCAGCGTGAGGCCTTTATAGAGCAGTGCCGTCTGGCCGCACGATTGGATATGCCCGTAGCCATTCACACGAGGGCTGCGTGGGAGGATATGTGTGAGATTTTGGAGTCCGAGTGTCGTCGTGCCTCGGAGCAGGGACAGCGTCTGCAAGGTGTCCTGCACGCCTTTTCGGAGGGTGTTGAGGTCTATCGCCGATTGAAGGCGTGTGGCGATTGGCTGTTCGGTATAGGTGGCGTGGTGACCTTCAAGAAGAGTGCTTTGGCGGTGGCTGTGGCCGAGATGTCGTTGGAGGATTTGGTCTTGGAGACCGATTGTCCATACCTTACGCCCGTACCACATCGTGGCGAGCGTAACGAGTCGGCCTATGTGAGCCACATTTGCGAAAAGGTGGCCGAGATAAAGGGTGTAACGGCCGACGAGGTGGCGCGCCAGACTACCCGAAATGCTACGAATATGTTCTTAAAACAGAGATAGTTAAATACAATAGATATGAGCGAAATACAACACTCTAACGAGGCTCGGTCGTCGATACTCATCGTCTATACGGGCGGAACGATTGGAATGAAAAAAGATGAGGCGACGGGAGCGTTGGTGCCCTTCGATTTCAGCGGAATTTACGATGAGTTCCCCTCGATAAAACGCCTGCACGTCGATATAGATGTGCATACGATGCCCAAGTTGATAGATTCGTCGAATGTGCGTCCGTCGGATTGGTGTGCCATTGCCGAGGTTATCCGTGAGAACTATGCCAAATATGACGGTTTTGTCATTCTGCACGGTACCGATACGATGTCATATACCGCCTCGGCGTTGAGTTTTATGCTCGAAAATCTGGCCAAGCCGGTGGTCTTTACCGGAAGCCAGATACCTATCGGTGTGTTGCGTACCGATGGCCGCGAAAACCTAATCACAGCCATCGAGATTGCCGGAAAGAAATACCCCGATGGCAGGCCCATAGTGCCCGAGGTGTCGCTGCTCTTCCATAGCAGCCTCTATCGAGGTAATCGTACCCGTAAGATAAGTGCCGAGGAGTTGGACGCTTTTCGCTCACCGAACTATCCTCCGCTGGCCGAGGTGGGAGTGAAAATCGCTTACAACTATCCGGCCATAGCCAAGGTGGAACGCTTTGATTGGCAACTACATACGGCTACAATGTTGAGCGAGGGCGTGGCCGTCATAAAACTCTTCCCCGGCATCGGAGAATATACCCTGCGGGCCATCTTGTCGGTCGAGGGTTTGCTTGGCGTGGTACTCGAAACCTATGGTGCGGGCAATGCTCCTACGGCCGATTGGTTCTTGAATTTGATGCACGAAACCGTCGAGCGAGGTGTTGTGGTGCTGAATGTCACGCAGTGCGACAATGGCTCTGTCGAGATGCAACTCTACGAGACGGGACAGCGTCTGCAAAAGGCGGGAGTGCTGTCGGCATACGATATGACCACCGAGGCCGCCATCACAAAATTGATGTATGTGCTGGGTAAAAACCTCTCTCGTGAGCAGACCATTGAGTTGTTGCGACAGCCTCTTCGTGGAGAATTTACTTTGTAAGGTGTTGCGTATAAAAAAAATAATTCGTATATTTCGGTCCGTAAAATGTGTCGTTTTGGTCACATCTCCCCGCAAAAAGTTTGGTTGCGTGGGCGTAAGACCTTGGCACTTACGGCGTTACAATGTTTTGGGGCGTTGTGTCTTGGCTTTTGGGTGCAAGGGATAGGTCTCGACAGAGTTTGGGAAATATAGTTTGTTTTGGACCGAAGAGTGATTTTTTTGAGGCTCGACGAGAGAAAAATTATTTAAGAGAAAAGGATTTTTAGGATTTTTTTAACGATTTAACAATACAAACACTAATTAAAAACAATTAAAAACAACTATGAAAAAAGTTTCTATGTTTTTGGCAGTTGCAGTTTTGGGTACTGTAAAGTCTTTCGCACAGGAGGCTGCTGCCGCTGCTACTGAGGCTGCTACTGAGGTTGCTGCCGTTGCTAATGAGGCTGCTGCTGCGGCTGTTGATGTTGAGACCGAAATCGCAGGTGACACTTTGCACCAGGTTTTGTTGCAGAAGTTCCTCGAGGGAGGTTGGGGCTGGATGATGCCTATCTTGGTATTCTTGGTACTCGGTTTGGCCGTTGCTATCGAGCGTATCCTTTATTTGACATTTGCTAACATCAACACAAAGAAGTTCATCGAGAAGTTCGAGGAGACTTTGAACAACGAGGGCGTTGAGGCTGCCAAGGAGTTGTGCCGTAACACTCGTGGTCCTGTTGCTTCTATCTTCTATCAGGGTCTTGACCGTATGGATCAGGGTATGGACGCTGTTGAGAAGGCCGTTGTATCTTACGGTTCGGTTCAGACAGGTCAGATGGAGTCAGGTATGACTTGGATTAGCTTGTTCATCGCTGCTTCTCCTATGTTGGGATTTATGGGTACCGTAGTAGGTATGGTGCAGGCATTTGACCAGATTCAGGCTGCCGGTGATATCTCTCCGACCGTCGTTGCAGGTGGTATCAAGGTGGCGTTGTTGACTACTTTGATGGGTCTTATCGCTGCGGTTATTCTTCAGTTCTGCTACAACTACATCATCTCGAAGATTGATAACTTGGTTGCAGCAATGGAGGATTCTTCAATCACTTTGGTTGATATCTTGACCGCTTACAACAACAAGAAGTAATTTAGCGCTTAAAAATTTTAACAATGGGAAAAGTTATTAAATATTTATTATATACCCTTGTTGCAGTTACTGTGGTATTGCTGGCGTGGGCTATGGTCGCTACTCCCAGTGATCCTACCGTTGAGACTGCTACCGCAGTGGGTGGTAACCTCTATTGGGGTTATGCCTTGATTGTGTTGGGTATTGTGGCTGCTCTTTTCTCTGCTATATGGGATATGCTCCAAAAGCCAGAGAGTATTAAGGGCTCACTTTTGACAGTTGTTCTTGGCGTTGTAGTCGTTGTTGTTGCTTATGTAATCGCTCAGGGCCATACTTATCAGATTGTTGACCTTAACACTATGGGTTATTTTGATCGTATGCCTACGGTTATCTCTGACGCATCAATTATGGTTACATATGTAGCAGGTATCGCTGCTGCTATCGCTGTTGTATATTCATTCATTTCAGACGCACTTAAATAAGAAGGAGGATAGAGAATTATGGCAGGTAAAAGAAAAACCCCAGAAGTTCGCGCGGACTCTCAGGCCGATATCGCGTTCTTGTTGCTGATATTCTTCCTCGTTGCTACCACGATGAACACCGATAAGGGTTTGATTCGTCAGTTGCCACCTATGCCCCCCGAGGATGTTAAGGTGGAGGACCAGAAGATTAAGACCCGTAACGTTTTGTTGGTGTTCGTGAATGCCCAGGGTAACATTATGGCGGGCGATAACGAGATGGATATCTACGGCTTGAAGGATAAGGCCAAGGAGTTTATCTTGAACGTGGACGACGATGTGAATCTTCCGGAGAAGGCGCCCACCGAGATTGAGATGCCCGACGGTTCGAAGTGGACTTATGAAGTGAGTAAGGGCGTTGTCTCTTTGCAGACGACACGTGATACTAACTACGAGACTTATATTCAGGTTCAGAACGAACTTACACGTGCCTTCAACGAGGTTCGTGACGAGGTTTCGCTGGCAAAGTTCCAGAAGGAGTTCAACGAATTGAACGAGGATGAGAAAAGAGTTATAACCAAGGCTGTGCCTATGGCAATTTCAGAGGCTGAGCCACGAAAAGGAGGAAGGAGAAGATAATATGGCAGTAATGAAAAAATCGGGTGACAAGAAAGAGGTCCCCGGAATCTCAACAGCATCACTCCCTGATGTTATCTTTATGATTCTGTTCTTCTTTATGGTGTCAACCACTATGCGTGAGGAGGACGTGCTGGTTAAGTACCAACTCCCTAACGCTACCGAGGTACAGAAGTTGGAGAAGAAGAATTTGGTTAGTTATATCAATATAGGTGTGCCTGTAACACATATGCAGGCTCGCTATGGTACGGCTCCCCAGATTCAGTTGAATGACTCTTATAAGACAGCGAAGGATATCGGTGACTTCATCGCGGCAGAGCGTGAGCAGATGGACGAGGCTGACCGTATCTTTATGACGGTAAGTATCAAGGCTGACCGCTATACCAAGATGGGTATCATCACCGACGTTAAGCAGGAACTTCGTCGTGCTAATGCTTTGAAGATTTCTTATTCAGCATTGGAGGCCGAAGGTTACTAATCGCTTATACCTTTTTATTAAAACGGACATCTTTCGAGGTGTCCGTTTTTTTGTTGTCTGCGTCAGATGATGCCACCCATTACGCTGCGTATGGGTGGCTTTTTCTGCTCAATCTTCCGGTGTGAATACCGAATAAAGACATAATGATAGTTTATTACAACCAAAAGTCGTAATATTACGACAAAAGTTTGTTAAGAAGAACTTTTATTGTTAAATTTGGGTATTGAAAATCGAAAAACAATACATTATGTTAGAAAAAAGCGAATCACATCACGAAGCACCTGCAACTATTGTCAAGTATGTAGAAAATAGTAGAACGGGAATTCATATGTTAAATTTGTCGCGTTGTGCGATTGGCTACGTTGTCCGAGGCGAGAAACACATCTATTATGGTGATACACATCACGTCATTTCGCGTGGCGATGTATTCTACTTGGGCGTAGGTAACCACTATATCGAGGATATTCCCGAGGAGGGTAAGGGCTTTGAGCAGTTGGTCGTCTATTATTCGTCGGCTCTGTTGCAGCGTATTTTGCTCCTCTTGAATATGACCTACTCTATTCACATCACCAACAATCATCATTGCGAGCGTTGTCGGCGTATGAATCATATATCCACACCGGCCCGAGGTGCATTGCGTGGGTTGTTTGTTCATATGTTGAGTTACCTGCAAGACGACGATTTTATGCACGATGCGACGGCCGAGAATATAAAGATGACCGAGTTGATATATCTGATTGTGTCACAGAGCGATAGTTGCCTTAAAACCAAGATTTTGAGTAATGTCGATTCGGCGCACGACAATTTCGAGCAGATTATCTATGCCAATGTTTTTAACGAGGTGTCGATAGAGGAGTTGGCATCGCAGAGCCATCGCTCACTCACCTCGTTTAAGAAGGAGTTTAAGCGTCATTTTATGATACCTCCGCATCGCTGGTTCATTCGTCAGCGGTTGATACACTCACGCCTGTTGCTCATCTCGACATCGAAATCTATCTCCGAGATAGGCAATGAGTGTGCTTTTCCCAACACCTCTCATTTTATAAAACTTTTCAAAAAGGAGTATGGTACTACGCCTGCGATTTATCGCCATCAACATAGTCGTGCGCTCGCTAACTGCCTGATAGATGGCACTGCGGCGCATATCGAGGGTGAGGAGGTTGAAAGTGTAGCCTTGTAGATGTTTTGAATTTTTTAATAAAGAGGGCTGCCGATAAGTAAAAAAATGCCGGAAATTTTGCAAATGAGTAAAAAAGTGCTATCTTTGTTATAGCAATGTGGGGCAACCCACATATTCTCATTAACCTAACTAACCTATTTGGGTGGTGTAATGTTATCACATTATGCCACTGTTTTTTTTGTGCATAGGGAAGGGAGGGGGAGGGTATAATTCCGATAATCTTTTGTCTATACCTTATATAATATTATATAGACTCTGATGCAGTCCTCGATACAGTCCTCTCGCTACCCGTTAGAAAGGATAGCCCACGCCGAAGTTAAGAGCCGTATTCTTCCACTTGAAGTCGTGAATCCATCGCTCACCCTCGGGGCGGTTGGGGTTGTGGAGTTGAATACCCCAGTCAAGACGTAAGATGACAAACTTAATATCCAAGCGCAAGCCCACACCCGTATTGAATCCCAACTGCTTGTAGAAGCGGTTGAAGTGGAATATACCGTCGGCCGGCACCTGTGCCTTATCGCGCCCCAGATACCATACATTACCCAAGTCGAAGAATGTAGCACCGTGGAACATACCCCATATCGGGAAACGGAATTCGAGGTTGGCCTCCAAACGCATATCTCCCATCTGCACAGGGTAGGGAGTATCCTCGGCGGGGGTGTTACCCGGGCCTAATGTACGTGGTGCCCAGCCACGCATACTGTTGCTACCTCCGACATAGAACAATCGGTCGAAAGGCAGCGCACTCGAATTGCCATAAGGCACTCCGCAGCCGGCAAAGATGCGTCCTGCCAATGCGGTCTTCTCGCCCAGCATAATCTTACGGCTGATGCTTGCGTCGGCACGCACATATTGCGAGTAGCGCACGCCGAGTATCTCGTAATATCCCTCGGCAGTCTTTTGTGCAAAGGCCTTCTCGAAGAGGTTGAGCAGATTACCTGCCGACTCGAAGTTTATACGCAGCAAGGTGGCATTGCCTCCGATGTGTTTGTTTTGGTTGTTGTAGGAGTACGATGCCGAGAGGCCCACGATAGCCTGCGTGCGATAACTCTGACGCAGATACTCATTCTGCAACGAGTTGAAGAACTCCTCGTCGATATACTTCACGTTAATCCAGTTGAGGTCTATGGGGCGCAACTGATAGTTGTAGCGGCCATTAAGACTTCGCCACGAGTAGGTCCAATTCAGGCGCGACAGATTACGACGGTAGTAGGGGCGGTCTTGGTAGTTATACGAGAACTCCACCTTCGTACGCGGCATATTTATATTGCGTGTCGAAATGCGGAAGGGCGCGATAAAACGCGGGAACGACAGACCTACGGCAAATCCTACCTCGTTGGCGCGTCGCTTTGTGGCGTGCGGAGCCTTCATATACTCATAACCAAACGTCACCGAAGCGTCGAGCATCTCCACGCCCTTGAAGAGGTTACGGTTTTGATATCCCAGCGTGGCCGAAAGACCATAAAAACTCGACGTGGTGCTACCCTCCAACTCGATGTTGAAGCCCTGTTTGAGTGTCGGCGAGCAGAGGATATAGCAACGTAGCAGACCTTCGCTCACGCTGTCGAACTTGCGTGGCGAGTAGGGCTTGGCTCCATCGCCGGCATAGTTTGCCACCAGCGTATCCTGCTCGGTGTGGGGTAACTCCTCGAAGGCTATGCGTGCGCTCTTGAAGTAGCCGAGCGACATTATCTCGTTGTAGGTGCGATTTACCCGACTTGCGTTATACAGGGTGTTGGGTGTCATCGGTATAGCCGTATGCAGTACCGCAGGGCGCACATTTGGCTTGCCGTTGCTGATGATGTTCAACCCTTTGTAATGAGTGGTATCTTTCATCGTGCGGGCACTCTCGGTACGTGCTATGGCGGGGTCGTAGTCGGGCACAACATTTATCTCGGCTATGCGATATATGCGGTTATTGTCCAATATGGCACGTCCCTGCTCGTCGTAGCCCGCAATGTTGCGTCTTACAATCATTCTAATCCCCACCGTGCGGTTGCCACCGAGCGTATCGACGCGATATTCGATGTTGTTTATCGAGAAGTTGAAGTAACCTCTGTCGTTCAGGTATGTGGCTATGCGCTCACGCTCCTTGTCCAGCACCGTGATATCGAAAATATTACCCACTTTCAGCAACGACCGAGCCGTGTCGGCCTCGATTATGGGTGCCAACTGCTTGTCGCGGAAGTCGTACGAGAGGCTTGTTATGCGGTAAGGCTCGCCCTGATGAGTCCTGTATGTCACGTAGGCACGCTTACGACGACGCGTGGTATCAACCTCAAACTCTACACTCGACGAGTAGTATCCGCGCGAGTTCATATATGTTTTCAGGTTCTGCGCACTCTTTTCGGTAAGTCCTTCGTCGAAGAGTATCGGTGCTTCGCCAATCTTACGTTTCAGGTTGTTCCACCAATTATCTTTGTGCGGATTTGCCAGATTATAGGTCCAGACATAGAAATTTGTGCCGAGGAAGTGCTTGTTGGGCGTTTGACGAACATATTGCTCCAACATAGGGGCCGTTATGCGCTCTTTGCGTGGAGCCTCCTTGTCGGCCTCAATCTTCACCTTCTGCAACAGATACTCCCCTTCGGATAGTTTGCGCGTGACGCTACACGCCGAGCATAATATGCCCAGCAGTAAAATCACAACATATCGAAGAGTCTGCTGCCTCATAATCCTACATATTTAGTGCCATCACAAATTCATCATACCGCTCACACTCGGCCGCAAAGCGCTTATCGATTGTGACGCTTTCAACCTTCTCGTCACTCCATTCAGCCTCGCCCACCCAGCGATAGGTTGCGTTGCCCGTAAGGCGTGTGGTGATACCATCTGCCGATAGTGAACATCGACACACGACCATACCACCCTTGTTTAGCACCCGAAGGTCGGTATCTTTCTCGCACATACCCAACAATACTGCGGCAGTGCTGCTCGCTGTCATTGCCGTACCGCAAGAGTATGTTATGCCGGCACCGCGCTCATAGGTGGCGACGAAGATAGCACACTTGTTGCACTTGCGGAAGAGACTCACATTTATACCCTGCGGAAAATCATCTTTCAAACTCTTTACCGCCTCGCCCAAGGCTACAAGACGCTCCATATCAATCTCCTCGACAGCCGCCACAATATGGGGATTACCCAAATTAAGTGCCGTAAATTGCTCCTCGCCACCGAGTGAGGCTATTCTCTCGCCGATAAAGGCCTCGCATCCGTTGGCAAACCCAAAGTCGGGACTTGTGAGCCTTACACCTATATCCACGCCGTAGGCTTTTATGCAACCGGCGATGTCGTCGGCGTGGTGTATGGGGTAGAGGTTGCCTCCCGAGAGCAGCGTAAAATCTTGGGCGGCGATGTATCTCTCCTCGACCAAGCGTGCCACACAACGAATACCGTTGCCACACATCTCGGCCTCCGAGCCGTCGGGGTTGAACATACGCATAGCGTAGTGTTCGCCCTGTTTTACAACATAGAGCACACCATCGGCCCCTCCCACCGCCTCGTGGGAGCATATCTGTCGGGCAAACTCCGCCATATTGCCGATTGTGGCTTGGGCCACCAAATCGACCATCACAAACTCATTGCCCGAGCCGTGGCACTTTATAATCTCTATCTGCATCAGAAAAATGGTATATAATCGTTCAAATTTACAAATATTTCCTGCTTTAAGCAAAAATATTCGCCATAAACTGATATCGCACACCACTCTAATATCGCCACGCAAAATGCGGTACATTGCGGAAAAATTGTTAATTTTGTATGGATTGAATAAGAGAATATTATGAAAGAGAGTTTTATTACGGCCGGTGAGGCTATGTTGCATTTGGCCGACAGTGGCAAGGGTGAGAAGTGTGTCGTTTTGTTGCACGGCTATTTGGAGTCGATGTATGTGTGGGAGGATTTTCTGCCGCTGCTCACACCGAAGGTGCGTGTCATCGTGGTCGATATCCCCGGGCACGGCCTTTCGGACAGTGTTGCCGAAAAGCACTCTATGGAACTTATGGCCGATGTGTTACACGATATGCTCGTTGCAAAGGGCATCGAGCGTGTGACGATGGTGGGCCACTCTATGGGTGGATATATTGCGCTCTCGTTCTGCGAGAAATATCCCGAGTGCTTGGACGGCGTGGTGTTGCTCTCCTCTACGCCCAATGCCGACACAGAGCAGAAAAAAGAGAATCGTCGTCGCGAGATAGCCCTCGTGCAGGCAGGCAAGAAAGATGTTCTGGCTGCGGTGGCTCCCGAGGCAGGCTTTGCCGAGCAAAACCGTAAGCGTTTGCGTGACTATATCGAGGATTTGGTCGAGCAGGTGCATCTGACCGACGAGGAGGGTATTGTTGCCTTGTTGGAGGGTATGATTGAGCGCAAGGACCAGAACGAGATGTTGCGTCAGTCGCCTGTGCGCCAACTATTTATATTGGGCCGATGTGATAACTATATCCCCGTCGAGGTGGCCGAGAGCATTGTGGCCAACCACCCGCAGGCTGGGGTTGTGTGGCTTGCCAACTCGGGCCATATGGGTTTTATCGAGGAGCCCGAGGCGTGTGCCGAAGCATTGCTTGACTTTGTGCTTGGATAGGGTTGTTCCGAGAGATACGCCTATTGTAATATGAAAGGGCTGCCCCGAAAGGCAGCCCCTTTGTTAAATCTCTACTCAAAAATCTATTTTGCCTCTGCGGCGGGCTCTGCAATACCCAACTTGGCACGCACTGCGGGGCCGAGGTCGGTTACCGTAGCCTCGTCGACATATACCATAGCACCCGATATAGTGTCATATACGAAGGCATAACCACCGGCTTTTGCAACCTCGTTGATGGCGTTGATAGCCTTCTCCTGAATGGGCTGGAACAACTCCATCTGCTTCTTCTGAATCTCTTGCTGTGCCATCTGCTGGAACTCGCGCAAACGATTCTGCAAGTCGCTCAACTCCTTCTCACGAAGTTGACGGATAGCATCGCTCCAAGTCTCAACGTTCTTCTGATACTCCTGATACTTGGTGTTAAACTCTACCTGAATAGTCTCGGCCTGTGCAGTCAACTCCTGAACATAGGCCTCCAACTGTGTCTGGGCCTCCTTTGACTCGGCCATATTCTCGATAATCTCCTGTGAGTTGATGCGACCGAACTTCTGTGCAAAGAGTGATGTAGAAGACATCACGAGCAAAACCGCAAGGGTTAGTTTCAATACGTTTTTCATAATCTCTTACTAGTGTGTAGTTTAATTATATGTTTCTTATTTTGTCTTCAACAAATCAATCACACTCTGGGTGTGGTCGGCTTTGGCCGAGTAATAGAGCATAGTGGAGTTTTGTGCTGTGTCGATAACCATATCGAAGCCCTTGCTCTTGGCATACTCCTCAATGGCGGCAAAGACCTTCTGCTGGATAGGCTGAATCAACTCCAAACGCTTCTTCATCAGTTCGCCGTCGGTGCCGAACAGCGACTCCTGATACTGTTGTGCCTCCTGCTCCAACTTCAAGATGTTCTCCTCGTTGGCCTTTTGTGAGGCCTCCGAGAGTTGTGAGCGACGCTCCATATAGGTATTATAGAGGTTCTCCACCTTCTCAAACTTGGCATCTACCTGCTCCTGGTACTGCTCTGCCAACTTATCCAACTGCTCGATAGCATCGTTGTAGGCATCTATCGACTTAAAGACTTTCTCGCTATTTACTACGGCATAGTTCTGTGCCGAGGCTGCTGTAATACCCAACATCAGGGCTACGGCCAATATTATTCCTCTCATAAGCCAAAAGTTTTATGGTTACTAATACAAATATACACAAATAATTCCAAAAACCTCACTCGCGCGTTAGAATGTCTGTCCCATAGTGAAGTGGAACTGGCTACCACTACGCTTTGTCTGTCCTGCCGGAGCATCGAAGCCCCAACCCCAATCGAGTCCCAACTGTCCCACAACGGGCAGGTAGATTCTCACACCCACACCGGCCGAACGCTTAATCTTGAAGGGCGAGAACTTACGCCACGACGAGAAACCGTTACCTCCTTCGAGGAAGCCGAGTACGAAAATCTGCGATGAGGGTTTCAGTATAACAGGATAACGTAACTCCATAGTGTATTTATTGTATGCCATCGAATAATTACTACCCACAGGGTCCAATGCGCCGTCGTCGTAACCACGCAAACCGATGATATCGACACCATAGATAGTATATCCGCTCATACCGTCACCACCTATCTCAAATCGCTGGAAGGGCGACAACTTGTGCTTGTTGTAGTGGCCCAAGAATCCCATCTCGGCGCTGGCCATCAACACCAGATTCTGGTTGCGTGTCAAGGCTTGGAACCAGCGAGCCTTCATCTCCCAACGGTGGTACTCAATCCACTTGTAACGCACCTTGTCGGGCATCGTCTGGTCGGCATAATCTCTACCGTCCCACGCCGAGTAGGGTGGTGTGAGTGTCGCAATGACCGAGAACTCCGAACCCTTACGCGGGTAGATGGGCTGGTCGATAGTCGAGCGCGAGAAGGCAATCTTCAACGAAATCTCGTTCGCCACACCATCTTTCATAATGAAGTAGTCCCAATTGTTAAGCGCATAACGACGATATTGAGCCTCCAAATAGAGGTTGAAGTTCGGGTCGGGCCATTTCAGTCGCTTACCCAATCCTGCGGCGATACCAAACGTACGGAAGTACATCGTTGCCGACTGCCAGATGTAATATGCGTCGTTTTGCTCCGACCAGTGAGTCGAAATAGTGAGCGAGTTAGGCTTGCGGCCACCTACCCACGGGTCGGTGAAACTTGCCGAGATAGCCTTATAGTAGGTACCGTTGGTCTGTCCCGAGATAGACAACTTCTGATTCTGTCCCATAGGATAGGGTACCCACTTACCCTTCTTGAAGAAGTTGCGTGTAGAGAGGTTGTTGAGCGTGATACCCACCGAACCCACGAATGAGCCGGAACCCCAACCGCCGGCGATGTTGAATTGGTCGCTGGCCTGCTCCGTAAGCGGGAAGTTGATATTTACCAAGTCGTCGGTGATGGGTTGCACGTCGGGCTGCAACTGCTCGGCGTCGAAGTGCCCCATACCCATCAATTGACGCAGGGTGTACATCAACAGCGAGCGGTCGTAGAGTTGTCCGGGGTAGATAGCCATCTCACGACGAATAGCCTCGTCATCGACGCGTATATTACCCGAGATGCCCACCTCGTTGATGGTAAAGGGCTTGCCCTCGAAGATTTTAATCTCCATATCGATAGAGTCCTTTGCCACGACAATCTCCGTGGGGTCTATCTGCGACATCAGATATCCGTTGTTCTGGTAGAGGCTCGATACCGACTGCTCCTCGGGGTTCATCTCACGACCCACACCCAGACGTTTGTGCATCGACTTCTTGTCGTAGGTGTCGCCCTTCTTTACGTTGAACATACGGTCCAGCATATCGGTCTCATACACCGAGTTACCCACCCAACTGACGTTGCGGATATAGAACTTCTCGCCCTCGGCAAGGTCGAGGTGGATACCTATGCGGTTGTCGCCTATCTTGTAGATAGAATCCGAGAGGATTGTAGCGTTACGGTAACCGCGCGAGTTATAAAAGTCGAGCAACAGATTTTTATCCTCCTTGTACTCGTCCTCCTTGAACTTCGTGCTACGCAGGAAGTTAATAGATTTCTGGTGAGTCTTTTTGAAGGTCTTGCGCAGACGTTTGTCGTCAAACTGCTCGTTACCCGAGAATGTTATCTTGCCAATCTTAACCTTGTCGTTACGCTTGATGTCGAATGTGACATTCACAGCATTCTCTATCACCGAGTCGTTCTCGATAATCGTATTCACCTCCACATTGCGGAAGCCCTTATCCGAAAAGTGTTTCTTGATGAGTTTCTCGTTGCGGTCGATGACGTAGTCCGACAGTTCGGTACCTCGTTTCAGTTTGAGTTGCTCCATCAAATCACGCTGCTTCGAGCGACCTATGCCCTCGCCTGTGAAGTACCACTGATAAACTCGTGGGCGCTCTTTGAGGAAGATAACCAAATCGAGGCTGTCGCCCTCGACGGTGGCTCCAACCTTTACATCGGCAAAGTAACGCTGACTCCAAAGACGTGTGATGGCATTCGAGATATAAGAACTCGGCATATATATCGAATCGCCGGGGATAAGACCTGCCGTAGCGCGTAATTGGTTTTTGTCGATATGCTCTATACCGCTTACCTCGACATCTCGAATGTAATAAAGACGAGGTGCGCCCGACTGTTTCATCATCGGGGCATCTTTATCGAATACCACCTCTTGTGGTTTCTCGGCATCTTGGTCTGCAACGGCCTTCTGCTCGGTCTGCGTCGCAGTCGTATCCTCCTTTATTGCATTTTGTGCAACAATACTCCCTGTCGTGTAGCACAACAAAGCGACTGTTGCGAAAAATATTTTACCAACGAATTTCATCTAAATCCTATATGTTTCCAATCATTTTTTTACAAGTCCGTAACGACGGTCGCGCTGTGCATAAGCCTCTAACGCCTCGTCGAAAGCCTTACGGTCAAAGTCGGGCCACAGAGTGGGTGTAAAGTATAGTTCGGCATACGAGGCCTGCCAGAGCAGGAAATTACTCAACCGACACTCGCCGCTGGTGCGTATTACAAGGTCGGGGTCGGGTATCGCCGCCGTATAGAGTGACTCCGAAATCATCTCTTCGCAGATATCCTCGGCCTTAATCTCTCCACGCTCTACCCGCTCGGCTATATGACGCATCGCTGTTGTGAGTTCGCTGCGTGAGGAGTAGTTCAGTGCCAGCACGAAGGTCATTCTATCACCCTCTGCCGTCAGCGCCTCTATCTTGTCCAATGCACCCCTTACCTCGTCAGAGAAGCGACTACGGTCACCTATGGCAACCACCTTGATACCGCTCTCGATGAGTTGGGGAGCCTCCATCTCTACACCTTTGCAGATGAGCCCCATCAAAGCCTCGACCTCCTCTTGTGGGCGGCCCCAATTCTCTGTTGAGAAGGCATATACCGTCAAAAACTTCACGCCCTCTTCGGCGGCATAACGCACCGTCTGACGCAAAGTCTCCATACCGGCTATGTGGCCCTCGCTACGCTCTTTCCCGCGTAACTTTGCCCAACGGCCATTGCCGTCCATTATTATAGCCAAATGTTGTGGTATTTTCTTCTCTCGGCTCATACAAACGGCAAATGTAGTTAAAATAAGTGGGAAAATAAACTATTTTCCCGTTTTTATACATAAAAACGACTTTACACCACCTTAATTCCGCCTTTTTAATGGACAAAACCTCCACAACAAAGAGGTTTGGGTGGTTGTAAATTCGCTAATTAAGAACGATTGCGGATATCGGTGTCCCACATCATTTTACTATGTAACGTCTCGTAAAATGATATATTGTGTGGCAGTGCCAATAAAACTCTCTCTTCGGCTCGGCGAATGGTGATTTTTTCGCCCTCGCCGATGCGGAATGTGCGATTATCTATCGAGAGCATTGCCTCGCCGTGACGTGCCGTTATGTCGAGCAGAATTTCGGCCGAGTCGGGGACTACCACAGGGCGCATACCGAAGTTGTGCGGAGCCAGCGGCGTGATGAGGAAGCAGTCGCAGGCAGGTGCTACGATAGGGCCTCCTGCACTCAACGAGTAAGCCGTTGAGCCTGTGGCTGTTGCGACTATTACGCCGTCGCCGTGATATTGCGCCACCACCTGATTGTTTACCTTCGCCACAATCTTCAACATCGTAGCCTCCAAGCGTTGTGCCGCCACCTCATTCAGGGCCGTCACCTTACCTCCCGCCTGACGAATACCCTCGACCGAGAGCATCGTGCGGGGCTCTATGCGCAGACGTGAGTTGGCTATGTCGTCGAAGAACTCCTTGATACACTCGCGTGTGGCGGCGGTGAGGAATCCCAGGTGACCGAAGTTTATGGCCGCTATGGGTGTCGATTTTTTTTGCAGACGATGTACCCCTTCGAGCAGTGTCCCATCGCCACCGCAGCACACCACAAGGGCATCTTCCTCGTCGCACACTATGTCGTGCTCATAGATTTTATCCTCGGCAATGGTACGAGACGATAGATTTTGCACCTGCTCGGCAAACTCTCGGTTTATGGCGTAGTCGAAGCCATATCTCTCTATCAAAAAGAACAATCGCTCGACATCGTCGGCAGATAGTTTTACCTGCGGACGGGAAAAAAGTAAGATTTTCATCTTCTGCTCAAAAAAAATAAGTAACTTTACATCGTCAAAAATCTTTTGACAACGAACTATGATGCAAATATAGCGATTTTTATGACAAAGTTAAGTGTAAATATCAATAAGATTGCCGTGTTGCGAAACTCACGCGGTGGCGATGTGCCCAATCTGTTGAAGGCGGCACTCGATATTGAGCGTTTCGGCGGCGAGGGTATTACGGTACACCCGCGTCCCGATGCGCGCCATATTCGTTACTCCGACGTGAGGGAGTTGAAGGCGTCTATCTCCACCGAACTCAATATCGAGGGTAACCCCATTCCGAGTTTTGTCGATTTGGTTATGGAGGTGCGCCCTGCGCAGGTTACGCTTGTGCCCGACGCCGAAGATGCCATTACGTCAAATGCCGGCTGGGATACTGTTCGCAATGCCGATTTTTTGCGTGATATATGCGCCCGCTTCAACGATGCCGGTATTCGCACTTCAATCTTTGTTGACCCCGTTGTCGAGATGGTCGAGGCGGCCAAGGAGTGCGGTACACAGCGCGTGGAACTCTATACCGAGGCCTATGCCGCAGGCTATAAGGCTGACCGTGAGGCTGCTATCGCACCTTATGTCGAGGCTGCCGAGGCGGCACATCGTGTGGGGCTGGGACTCAATGCCGGTCACGATTTGAGCCTTGAAAATCTGCAATATTTTGCCGAGCGTATAGCGTGGTGTGACGAGGTCTCTATCGGTCACGCCCTAATCTCCGATGCACTCTATCTGGGCTTGGAGAATACCGTTCAACTCTATCGTCGTTGCCTCTCTTCAACAAAGTAATCTTACCGCCAATGGAAGCAAATATCAAGGCTCTCGAAAACCCTGTTTTCCGTAAAATCTCGGCCATCGTCGATAAGATGGGGGTTGAGGCCTATGTCGTGGGCGGCTATGTGAGGGATTACTACCTGCGTCGTCCCTCGACCGACATCGATGTTGTGGTCGTGGGTAGCGGTATCGAGGTTGCCGAGGCTCTGGGCCGCGAGGTGCGAGGCAAGGTGTCGGTCTTTAAGACCTTCGGTACGGCTATGGTGCGTGCCGGTGGTACCGAGGTGGAGTTTGTCGGGGCCCGCAAGGAGTCCTACACTCACGACTCACGCAAGCCTACGGTTGAACCCGGCTCGTTGGAAGATGACCAGCGTCGTCGTGACTTTACGATAAATGCTATGGCGTGGTGCCTGAATGGTGAGCGTTTTGGCGAGTTGGTGGACCCTTTCGAGGGTATGTACGACTTGGAGGATTGTATCATTCGCACCCCCTGTGACCCCGATATAACTTTCTCGGACGACCCTCTGCGTATGATGCGTGCCATACGTTTTGCCACGCAGTTGGGCTTCGATATCGAGGAGGAGACCTTCGAGGCGATTGTGCGTAACAAGGAGCGAATTAAAATCGTGTCGAAGGAGCGTATTCAGGTGGAAATCAATAAGATAGTTCTCTCGCCCGTACCCTCTATCGGCTTCGACCTGTTGCACCTTACAGGCCTTTTGGAGTTGATTTTCCCCGAGATGGAACGCCTCTGCGGTGTGGAGCGCGTGGGCAATCACGCCCATAAGGATAATTTCCGCCATACGCTGAAAGTGCTGGATAATGTGGCCCGTCGAAGCGATGATTTATGGTTGCGTTGGGCGGCTGTGTTGCACGATATCGCCAAGCCGCTTACGAAGGCGTATGACAAGAAAATCGGCTGGACATTCCATCAGCACGAGGTTGTCGGCTCGAAGATGGTGAGAGATATTTTCCGACGCTTGAAGTTACCTCTGGGTGAGCCTATGAAGTTTGTGCAGAAGATGGTCTATCTGCATCTGCGCCCTATCATTTTGTCGGAGGATATGGTTACCGACTCGGCTGTAAGGCGTCTGCTGTTCGAGGCCGGCGACGATGTAGAGGCCCTTATGACCTTGTGCGAGGCCGATATTACGTCGGGCATTGATGCCAAGGTTAAGCGTTATCTGGCCAACTTCGAGTTGGTGCGTCGAAAGATGAAGGATTTGGAGGAGCGCGACCGTGTGCGTAACTTCCAGCCTCCCATTACGGGCGATATCATTATGAAGTGCTATGCTCTGCAACCCTGCAACACCATCGGTGAGATAAAGGAGATAATCAAAAACGCCATTCTCGATGGCGAGATACGCAACGACTACGACGAGGCCTACGCCTTGATGGAGCGGTTAGCCGCCGAGCGAGGCCTGACAAAGGTCTGCGACATAAGGCAAGAGCAAAGATAAAAGATGAACCGACGCCAAACCGAGCGCAATCAAACTTGTTTGAATTGCCGAGGTGCGAGGGAGGAAAAGCCGACCTTGTGTCGGGTTAAAGAGCAAAGATTTTTCTTTGTTCTTTTTTTTGAATATGGAGTTTAGGGAAGTTAGGGAGTTTGGAGAATTTAGCGCAGATGCAAAAAATCAATTTTGAATACTTTGGCGCAATCCCTAAACTTCTTAAACTCACTAAATTCTCTAATTTCCTTACTATTGCGCCACAAGATACCATTCTTCGCAATGACATTATAATTTTTCGGTGCGTCGGTTCATCTTTTCTCTCGTTTTCGGCTCGTTTATTGCCCTTGATGCCATAAACAACCGCTATGAAACAACTCTTTTCACATCTTTCCGCGCTGTTTGCCAAGGCTCTGTCGAGGGTAAATATAGTGATGCTGCTCACCTCGTGTGTCGGTATTTTGGTGGCCTATCTTGTGGGCGTATATGTCACAGGCTCATTCCACGCGGTATCGCGTTGGTTGGGTGCTTTGCTTGCCTGTACATCGGTGGTGATTGTCTTGCAGGCGGGAAATTTCCACGACTCCTTGCGCTCGGCATATATGCGTGTGGCGGGAACATTCATCGGGGCACTCATTGGTTACATCTACCTCATTTCGTTCCATTTTTCGCTTGGCGGAATGTTGTGCGCCGTATTTCTTTTGGAGATGCTCTGTATGATGCTGGGCATCTATGCCAAGAGCCGTATCGCTACCATAACACTGATAATCATACTGCTCATAACGCAGATGGAGCCTCGAATCAACCCTCTGACCAACTGCGCCTTACGATTCTTCGAGTCGGTTGTGGGTGTGGTTGTGGGCGTCGCTCTGTTGTGGGTTGTCGAGCATCGTCATAATCTCCTAAAACGCCCTCGACTGCCACGATAGCGGCCTCTCCAAGCCGCACTCTTCGAGCAGAACATAATCCGAGAAGATATCCTCGGTGGGAGCGTCGGCCACAATGCGTCCCTTGTTCAAAACGATGGTGCGAGGGCACAGGTCGGCAATCAAATCCATATCGTGGGTGGCTATGAGAATCGTGTGTTGGAAGCCCCGCAAAAGGTCTATAAGTCCTCGTCGGGAGCGAGGGTCAAGGCCCGCCGTAGGCTCGTCAAAGACGAGTATCGAAGGCGACATCGCCAGCACCGAGGCTATGGCTATGTGCCGTTTCTCGCCACCCGACAGCGTATGTGTCTCCCGCTTTTTGAGGTGTGTGGCTCCCACCATTTGCAGGGCCTCGTCGATTCTTCCCCGCACCTCGTCTGTCGAGAGCCCCATTAGCGACGGGCCAAAGGCGATATCCTCCTCTACGGTCGGCATAAATAGTTGATTATCCGCATCTTGAAAGACAAATCCTATGCGTTGGCGAACAATCTCCTCGGTCTTGGGCGAGAGCGTGATGCCACCCACATCGATACGCCCTTGCGAGGGTGTCAGCAGGCCGTTTGAGTGCAACAGAAGTGTCGATTTACCCGCTCCGTTTGCTCCGGCCAGAGCGACGCGCTCGCCGTGCGAAAGACGGAATGTGATGCCACGCAGAGCCTCATATCCGTTGGGGTAGGTGAAGTGTATGTCGTCAAAAAGCAGATAGTGATGCATAAGGTTGATGTTAAAAAAATCGTTCGGCAAAGTGTAGCGTGCGCATAAGTAACAACACCCCGCACCACGCCACCGAATATAGCGTGTCACGCCTGCGCCATTTCTCGGCCGAGTGGGTGGCAAGGGGTGGTAAATCGCCTCGAAATTGTCGTGCCGCCATTGCCAAGCCTATATCTTCGGCACGACGTATCGAGCGTAGCAGGAGTTGCGAAATGAATATCCCCCACATCTTCAAAGGGTAGTGTTGTCGCCCGAAGCCTCGTGATTCTCTCGCTCGTTGCATAGCGAGAGCCTGTTCCAGCAAAAGTCGCAGGTAACGCATTGTGAAGAATATCTGTGTCACTAATATCTTCGGCACGCCTATCTGTCGCAAGGCTCGACAGGTGGAATAAAAACCCGTAGAGGCGACGAGGACTATTACGGCCTGCACCGACAATATGCCTCGCAGGATTATCGACAGCGAGGTCACCCAGCCGAGCCGTATGGCTGTGTCGCCGACAAAAAAGGCTGTGTCGCGTTGCAGAAATATGTTGGGCAGGGCTATCAACGCCACAAAAGGTACGACTATGAGTGAGCGTCGAGTGACCTGCCAATAATCTACTCCGCCGATGGTGGCCGTCAGTATGGGATAGACGAAAAAGAGTATTAACTCCGAGAGCCGCTCCACCGGCAGTGAGAGCATCGAGAGCAGAAAAAAGATTGTCACTATGACCTTTGCGCGCGCACTGATGTTGTGTCGTGGTGCGTTCGGTTGCGCCCTGCGTTCCATACTCGCGAGAAGATTCAGGGCCGATAGTATTTTGCCGCTCATTCTCTGTGGTGTGAGCGAAAAATATAGGCCAAGGCCAATACCGTGAGGATAATGGCGCCGCTACCTAAAATACCGGCCAACGAGGTGTTGTAGTCGGGCATAAGGGCTGTTTGTTGCTGTATCTCGGCCGCTGTGGCGTGGTAGTGCGTGTCGGGAGGGACTAACTCCTCGCCTCCCGCCACCAACGCTATCGACCACTCCAAACCGTCGGGTTTCGATGATGCCACCCACGAAAACGAGGCTCCGATGAGGAGTGCCGCCGCTGCAAATATGGCTACGGTGCGCCCTGTGTTATGACGATGTACCTTGTCATCGGAGGTGTTAAAGCCCTCAATCATATCGGGCCGATGTCGTCTTACGATGGCGAGTACGGCTGCTGTGGCGATGCCTTCGCCGAGGCCTACGGCCAGATGTATGGCCACCATATAGACCAAAAATTGTCGCATCGGGAGTGCCGTCACGCCCGACAGCGAGGTCTCGATGGTGACGGCCACAGCACCGAAAAAGAGCCCCATTATGGAGGCGATAATCGAGGCAATGCTCAATCTCAAAGGCGAGGCGTGTGGTTGCATAACCAGCCGAAAAAACATAGGATACGCCACGAGTGTCGTCATAGCCGCCATATTGATTATGTTGCACCCCAAGGCCAAAAAACCGCCGTCGGCAAAGAACAGACACTGGATTATCAGTACCGAGGTGAGCGTCAGAAAAGCGGCCCACGGGCCAAGTATTGCCGCGAGTAATATACCTCCGACGATATGACCGCTGGACCCTGTGCCCGGAATCGATAAGTTTATCATCTGCGCCGCAAATATAAATGCTCCCATAACGCCCATCATAGGCAGTAGAGCCCGACGGCGCGAGAGGGGCATTTGTCGTGCTTTGTTGTCGGTCTGTTTTATGGCAATGGCCACAAGGGATAGTGCTATTGCGCCCGTCACGGCTGCTACCGATGGCGAGAGCAGAGCATCTGACATATGCATAATATTCTCTGTTTAAGTTGTTTATGTTCTCTTTTTATGTTGGCGTGCGAGGTGCGGTTTATGCTCCACATCCCACGTCGTGTGGTCTATCTCGGTCTGATAATCGAGGCGTATTCTCGGTAGCAGGAAGAGCCACGTCGCCACGCAGAAGGGCCCTGTGAGGGTGGGTATTCCCAGCGGTTGCAGCCAGATATTCATCGCCGCCTGCACAAAAACCGTTATTACAATGCCGGTCAAAGCCCAAAGTCCTGAACGCCAGTTGGGTTTGTAAAATACCGTCGCGAGGGCTATGGCTGTCAGTACGGGGCTGAATCCGTATAGGCCCTCCTCCACATCGCTGCCTGCGGCACGCAATGCCACAGCACACAACAGCGCTATGACCGACCCTATCGAGGCCCATAAAGCAGCCCATCTGTCGCTTATGGCGAGTCCGATTATGATGAGCATTCCTGCCTGCCACGAATTTAGCAGAAAGACCTGCGAAACACCTTTTAACCAATATTCTATCAGGTGGAGAGGGGGTATGGTGTCGAGCGATGTGAAGTGCGAGGGCAACGATGGCGAAGTCATATCCTCGATGGGAATACCCTGCATAGCGCGGGCCGCCAACAGGAAAATCCACGTCGAGAGCACAAACGGGAAGGTAAAGGAGTTTACTTTCCACGGTGCCATAACATTGTTAAGTCCCTCACGAACCCAACTGCTCATAGCGGCACAAATCATCAAGGCTATCCACATTCCCGGGGTCTGTCCCAAAAATGTGGGGAAGGCGCAACCCACCAATATACCGTTGAAGCCCCATAGCCCCTGCACGCCGTCGGAGGCGGGTAGTCGTAAGATGTAACCCGTCACCGTCGAGGTTGCAAGGCCGAGCAGTGCGCCCCACGCCACAGCAATCTCCCCTTCACGAAAAGCACCCCAGAATATGGCGCACAGAAAGAACAGGCCTGTCCAAGTGTTGTTTTGAAACATCACCTGTCCGGCTCCGCGCAGCAGACGGTCGATTATCGTAAAAGTCGTCTGCATAAAGTTTTGTCGCTCAATAGTATTGATTTGTTCCATACCTTATTTTGTGTTTATCTCCACGGAAAATCCTCTTTTAGCCGACACCCTTTTACCCTTTGACGCACCTGCGAGGCAAACTCCCTCGCCATACGCTTTACCGTACCGGTGTCGTTACCTATGATTTTGTATTGCAGGCCGCAATTTGCCGGTAATCGGGTGATGCCGGCGGCAATTTTTCTGTTGTGGTCGATAAATGGCTCTGTCGCAGAGTATATCTCCTCACTAATGGCCTCGGGTGTCAGTACTATCACGTTGGCAAATATATCCCAACCACCCATAGCACCTATACCCTCGGGCGAATGAAAGTCGGGGCGTATCAAAAACTTCTCGCGAAACAGCGGTGTGCCATCATCTCGCTCGGCTTGCAGTGCTACCGAGAGTACGTCGTATTGAAATCGCTCACCACAGCCGAAATGGCGTCGCCCCGAGAGGTATATCTCGGCATATATCATCGTCGCCGTAGGGGCTATGGTGATTAGCGTGTCGGAGGCGTAACGTGTTTGACGACAGGGTATTATCGGCTCGGGCAGATACTCCAAATAAGCCTCATCTTCCAAGCGTATTTGTTGCCGTAGGGCGGAGTAGTTGTAACGCATCGAAGCGAGTTTTGTGGCGGCACCTGTCGATAGATGTACCATAGCACCACGCCGCAAGGTGAATATCTGCTCGTAGCGGTCGCCATCGACATTCGGCCCTCCCGACGAGAGTATATATACACACGCCATATCGGGCAGTTGCTCGTCGAAGTAGAGTTCCTGCTGCACGATAAGAGGTGTCCTGCGTTCCCAGTCGCGAAGAATCGTGCGACCATCTGCTCCCCGCTCGAAGCCCAACCTCAAAAAGCCCCTTTTGCCTATGCCTCCCGCCGGCGAGGCCTTCGGTTGCGAGGTGTAGGGGGTCATTTCGGCGAGTGTAGAGTGCCATATATCTGCTTTACGGTCAATCATTGCGAGATGAGGGTGTGGGGTAGTCAAACAAGGCTTTGCGACGAATCATATCAACCAGAGAGTCGATACCTTCGCCCGTCATACAATTTGTGAAGATGAAGGGCCGCTCGCCACGCATCGCCCGCGAGTCACGTCGCATAACCTCCAAATCGGCATTCACATAGGGGGCGAGGTCGAATTTGTTGATGACCAAGATGTCGGAGTACGATATCCCCGGCCCGTCTTTGCGGGGAATCTTGTCGCCGGCGGCTACATCTATCACATAGATAAAGAAATCGACCAGCGCAGGGCTGAATGTGAGCGTGAGGTTGTCGCCTCCTGACTCTATCAATACCACATCGCCATCGGGAAAGCGTCGTTCCATCTCCTCGACGGCGGCCAGATTCATCGAGGGGTCCTCCCTGACGGCCGTATGAGGGCAGGCGCCCGTCTCTACGCCAATTATGCGCTCCTCGACCAAGACACCCTTCAACATACGTCTGACGTGCTGGGCATCTTCGGTCGTCACCACATCGTTGGTTATAATCAAAACCTTGTGGCCGAGTGCCAACAGACGTGGCGTTATGGCCTCTATTATAGCGGTTTTCCCCGAGCCTACGGGGCCACCTATTCCTATTCTGCAAGTGCTGTTCATCGTGACCTAATTCATAAAAAGTCGTCGGTTGCCCTTTTCGTGCAGGGCAGCCAAAATATCCATTTGTGGGGTAAAAACATTCATCTGTTGCGGTGTCATCTGGTCGGCTTCGAGGTAGAGGTCGCCTATTTGGTCGCCTATGCGAAAGAGTATGCGCCCTGTGGCAAAATGTGTCGTGCGCATAGTCCGCAGGGCCGCACCAAGCATCATCGAGGCCACGCCGTAGCATAGCGAACAAAACAGTTCGCGACCGCCTATTCCGCAGAGGGCTGCCATAAGGCCTTGCGTAGCGGCATAGGTGCCTGCGGTACGGCCTTGCGTGATGCTCTCCTTCCACCACCGAATCTCCTCCTTGTCGAGTAGTGCGAGGCCCAACTCCGAGAGTTTGCGCCCCATACGCAACGACATCTGTCGTGCTTCGTCGTTTAGTTTGCTGCGTATCAATATCTTGTCGGCCTCGATTATATCGTCACGACAACCTTCAACGGCTCGGCGTCTTACATATAATGCCGTCACGCCATCGCTGAGTGCCGCCTGACGCAGAGCCTCATTTACATAGCACTCCAAACTATCCTCATCGACGACAATGCCGTGTGCTATGGCACTCTCCAAGGTGTTTGAGAAGGAAAAACCGCCTACGGGCAAAGCCGAGTCCGACAGTTGCAGCAGGTGCATTATCGACGGGAAATCTGCTCTATCGATGCTCATAGTGGGTGTGTGGCGTGTGATGGTGGGTGAGGTGTTCCCGCTGTTCGGCACCTCCGAACAGTTCTCTAATCTCATTTGGTGCCAAATAGGGTATCACCTCATTGGCCGGCCGAAACTCCACTTTGACGTGAGGTATGTTGTGCGTCTGCATAACACTCCTCATCACCTTCCTATCGACCGTCAGCGGGACATATATCAGGTGGTCTTTCACCACCGCAGGCCAATGTTGGTTGCCCAAGGCGTGGCCCAACTCCACCGCCGTAGGGATAATCTTTTCGGGCGCAAGGCATTGTAATTCGGCACAATCGATAACCATCACCTCGCCAAAATCGAGCCGCACGACAACTCCCCGCTGCCGCTCGGCATCATACTCCAAGATATCGCCGTCACGCAGTCGGTGATTGCGTTTTAAGGCTATGGCATACTCCTCGCCAAAGGTGGAGCGCACCATAAAACGGCTCTTTTGCGCCGTCCATTGGTCTAAAACGATGCTCTCCACCTCGGCTCGGGATAGACGCTCACGCCACTCCTTGTCGGCGATGTTACCCAATATTTCTGAATAGATAACCATCTTAACCAAACCAATAAAGTTGCGAAAGCGGGAATCGCTCGGCAGGTTTCACATAGGCCTGCACCTTGTTTATCAACACCTCGAAGGTCTCGGCATTGACCTCGATTGTCGGGGTGGCCGAGTTGCGCACCATATCATATTTGGTGAGTTGTCGGGTGCGGCCGACGGGTAACACCCTGCGATACAGGCCCAAACGCTCGGCTATGCCGCCATCAAAGGCTGCCCGCGACACAAACGATATGCAACTCTTGGGCATAGCCTTGCCATAGGCCCCGAACATAGGTCGATAGATACAGGGTTGTGGCGTGGGTAGCGAAGCATTTGCATCGCCCATATTTGCCCAATTTATTATACCGCCCTTGATTACCATCTTTGGCTTTGCGCCGAAGAACTGCGGCTCCCACAGCACAAGGTCGGCAACCTTGCCCTTCTCGACAGAACCGATATAGTCCGACATACCGAATGTTATGGCCGGATTTATCGTTATCTTGGCCAAATATCGCAACACGCGGAAGTTGTCGTTCTGCGCCGAGTCCTCCTCCAAGCGTCCGCAAGCACTCTTCATAAACGATGCCATCTGGAAGGTGCGCATATATGACTCTCCGATGCGTCCCATAGCCTGCGAGTCACTCGATACCATCGACAATACGCCCAAGTCGTGCAGTACATTCTCGGCTGCCTGTGTCTCGGGCCTTACGCGGCTCTCGGCAAAGGCTACATCGGAGGGTATGTTGGGGTTGAGGTTGTGGCACACCATAATCATATCGAACAATTCGGCCTGCGAGTTTATGCCGAAGGGTAGTGTCGGATTGGTCGATGAGGGCAGCACAAACGGCATCGACGCAACCTTCAACAAATCGGGAGCGTGTCCTCCGCCGGCACCTTCGGTGTGGTAGGTGTGAATGGTGCGACCGTCGATAGCCGCAATGGTGTCTTCGACATATCCCGCCTCGTTGAGCGTGTCGGTGTGAATGGCGACCTGTACATCGTAGCGGTCGGCAACCTTCAAAGCCCTGTGTATGGCTGCGGGTGTCGAGCCCCAATCCTCGTGAATCTTCAATCCGCAGGCTCCGGCCTCAATCTGCTCGGCGATGGGTGCTTTTGTTGAACAGTTACCCTTGCCCAGAAGACCGATATTTACCGGCAACTCCTCGCACGCATAGAGCATCTGCTCGATGTTCCAGCGGCCCGAGGTAATTGTCGTGCCGTTTGTGCCGTCGGTAGGGCCTATGCCGCCACCTACGAGTGTCGTTATGCCATTACTCAACGCCGTATAGGCCTG
>CAZQMC010000009.1:0-37274 GCA_964594305.1 uncultured Alistipes sp.
CCAAAGTGCCGTCAAAATCGTAAATCAAGGCTACGGTATAAAGATTTTCCATAGTCGTATATGTTATTTATTAGCAATCTTCGAGAGTGAGAAGCGTCGCTCCAAATAGCGATACAAAAGCAACATCAAAGCACCCACAACAAGGCCCAAAGCCACACCCAGGGCGATATCCATAGGGAAGTGACAGGCCAGATAGATGCGCGAGTAACTAATTAGGGCCGCAACGACGAACATAGGCACAAGCAACCAGCGATGCACCACCCACGACATAAGGGCTATGGCCGTCATCGTACCGGCGTGTGCCGAGACGGTGCCGTAGCGACCTGCACCCTTCACCACGTGCATCAACCCCTCCAACTCGGGGGTGTGCATAGGTCGCAGACGTGCCGGAAACGACTCCCACAAGTGTTTCAGCGGGCCCGAATGTTTGAAGATACCGGCCAAGAGGTCGGTGAGGCCCACTGCTGCCACAACCAACACGACAAACAGTAGGGCCGCACGCCAACCCTTGCGATACCATATAAAAGCGAGTAGCAACACATAGAGCCACGACCACACTACGGGCGTGGAGACGGCTACCATAAATTTATCCATAAAGGTTCCGCCATCGAAGTTGAGCCAAAGAAAGAGGTCGTGGTCAAATGTGTAGTACATAGTTTCGCGATTTTATTTCATTAACAACACTACATAAGCGACATAAATCGCTATGTAAATAGCACCCTCAACGCGGGTGATTTTGCGCTTGCCGACAAGCACTGCCGAGAGCAATAAGATGACAGCAGCACCCAATACCATCCAGATATCCAGCGGTGTAATGTTACCCATCGTAAGGGGCTTAACCGTAGCGCAAGTACCCAAGATGAGCAGAATATTAGCGATATTAGAGCCGATGATGTTACCCAAAGCCAACGACGGTTTGTTTCTCACGATGGCAGCCACGCTCGATGCCAACTCGGGAAGAGATGTTCCGGCAGCGACGATGGTAACGGCGATGATAGCATCGCTGACACCCCACGCCTTGGCGATAGCCGTAGCCGAGTTCAAGCAGAGGTTACCACCATAAATCAAACCGGCCAAGCCGATGATGATAAAACCAAAGACCTTACCCCACGACATTGCCTTATCGATAGAGTTATCCTCGGGAGCCGCAGCAGCATCGGGAACATCTTTCTTGGCAGAGCGTATAGAGTACCACGTAACAGCCACATAAATCAGGAAGAGAATGATACCCTCGACACGGTTGATTGTACCCTCCTCGCCTATGCCGAAAAGGACATCGGCGGTGGTTACCCACAACAAAATTGAGGCAACGATACACATAGGCATATCACGGCGAATATTCTCGCGCGATACGGCTATGGGCTTAATCAGGGCACAGATACCCAAAATGATGAGAATGTTGAAGATGTTAGAGCCGGTAATGTTACCGATAGCCATCTCGCTGTTACCCTTCAACGCAGAAAGGAAACTGACGGTAAGTTCGGGACACGATGTACCGACAGCCATAACTGTAAGACCTACAACAAATTCAGGCACACGAAAGCGTGCTGCCATACCCACACAACCCTTGGTGAGCCAGTCGGCACAAATGGTAAGCAATGCCAAACCGACAACTAAAAGTAAATAATCCATAATAACTTAAAAATTGTTTGAAACTCTCTGTTTTTTTAGTTTTTAATGGTTAATGTGTATTTTGTATTGTGTTTTTCCGTTTTTGGGGGAGTTTAGGGATTACTAAAATTTTTGAATTTTAACCCGACATAAAGTCGGCTTTTAATTGCTCCCGCTCGGCATAGTGAACAAGTTCCCTCTGCTCTCGCTTACTCGCAATTTTGAATTTTCCAGCATCTCGCCCAACTCACCTATGTTAGCAAGCGTGAGGTGCGGTTGTTTCTCGGCCGAGAGAGCCACCTCATCGGTCGTTTCACCCGACAAAACCAGCACACCGAAGGCTCCGGCATTGTGTGCCATCTCGATATCGGTGTAGATGCGGTCACCCACCATAGCAATCTGCTCGGGCTCCAAGCCGTAGCGTTGGCGTACGCCCGTAAGCATCGTAGGGTCGGGCTTACCCAGCGTGATGTCGGGCTGGCGGCCTGTGGCGTGCTCGATGCACTTACATATAGAGCCGCAATCGACCAACACCGTAGGCTCGTTTGTGGGGCACACCCTATCGGGATTTGTCGCCACATAGGGCACACCCTGCTGCACCCACCACGCCGCACGACACAGTCGGCTATACTCCAAAGTTAAATCGAAGGCCACTACAACCACATCGGGCCTATCGGCAGCATCGTCGGCGGCAACCTCGAAGCCCGCCTTCACAAACTCGGCCTGCATACTCGGCGTACCGAGCAAGAACAGACGACGCGCCTCGGGGCGTGTTGTGCGGATATAATCTATCGTCGCCAAGGCGGTGGTGTACATCTCCTCCTCGCCGGCCTCGATACCCATCGCCGCCAACTTCGCCAGATAGTCGGCAATAGACTTCGAGGGGTTATTCGTCAGAAAAGAGTAGGTGATGCCCAGCCTTTTGAGTCGTGCCAAAAAGGGCTTGGTAAAGTCAAACAGACGACTGCCCATATATATCGTGCCGTCCATATCGAGTGCCACGTGGCGAATATCTGCCAAGCGGCTCTGCAACTCCTCATCGCTATAAATCGAACGCATAACTCTACTGATTTGCTTGTTCTACACCCTTATTGACTCCCATAACGGCCTCGACAGGCTTGGGTGGGAGTATCGGCTTGGGGTCGTCGATAAAATCGATGATATCCATCGTACGGCTCTGCGTGATAGCCTTCGGGAAGAGCGTGCGGAAACGCCACAACTCTATGATGGCCTCCTCCTTGGTGAGATAGTGACCTGCCGTAACATAGAACGAAGGGCTCTCGTAATACATCTCGACCTCGATGTCGGGGAAGGTGTCGCTGAACAAATCACGCGCCTCGACAGCCTTCTCGCGCGCCTCGTGCGAGTTGTCCGACAACAACAAGATGGTATAGCCACTCACCTTGGTACGCTTGGGGCGTTGCTCGATGGCACGCACCGAAAGTGAAGCATCGCTCTGTTCGACAACGCTCACCGGATTATCCCCCATCGAAAGGCGGTTTTTCACGCCCGCAATTGTCTGTGCCTCGGTCTGGCCACACAGCAGCACCGCCACCACAGATGCCAATATAAATAAAGTCTTTTTCATAAGGTATCTTTCTCTTTTATCTTGTCTGTTATTTGCCACAGCGTAGCGAGCATAGGCTCGGTGAGTACCTCGACAAGAGGCTCGGTGGGTTGCACTATGCGCGCGCCAACGACACCGGCACGCCCCACAACCTCCCAATCTATCTCCATCTTCGCGGCATCGTGGCGCAACAGTGCCCCACTAAAAGCCAACGCCTGCGAGTTACGGGCCATATTTACCCGTAGCGGAACCAACACACGGCTTGTCGCCTTGCGGGGTATCTTCACACGCTCATCGAGCGTAAACATCAACACCCTGCGGCCCGCGTAGCCTATCCTTACTCGGCCCTTACGCAGAATGGCGGCTGTGCCTCTGTTCTCGATATCGACAGCCAGCACAACCCTCTCGGGAACGCTCCCCTCGTGGCCCTCGCCCCACTCGACCGAGGCAACCTCAACACCTCGCACAACGCTGCCACGAGGCTGCCCGCACGAAACAGACACAAGTGCCACAAAAAAGAGTATGACAACCGCAAGCCTCCTCATAACACTACGGCTTACGCCCCACATAAATCTGCGCTATGCCCAAACTCTGGCTGCGACGATAGCAATCCTCGAAGCCCGCCTTGCGCATAACCTCCATAAACGACTCGGGGCTATGGAACTCGGCAATAGAGTCGGGAAGATACTCATACGCCTTATCGTCGTGCGACACCATACTGCCCACAGGACGCATAACGTGGTCGGAATAGAGGCCATACATCTTACGCACAAGGGCATTGCGAGGCATCGAAAACTCCAACACCACCAGATGACCGCCACTGCGCAACGTGCGCCAAATCTCCGACAGACCACGCTCGATATTGCCAAAGTTACGCACACCAAAGGCTACCGTCACCACATCGACCATACCGTCGGCCAACTCCAAATTCTCGGCATCGCCCTGATAGAGTGCTATATGGTCGTCGAGGCCTCGACGCGAGACCTTCTGCTGGGCTACGGCCAACATCTTCTCCGACAAATCGACACCCATAATATGGGCCGCAGGGATACGCTTGGCCATCTTTATAGCCAAATCACCTGTGCCTGTGGCCAAATCCAAAATATGCAACGGCTTCAAGCGGCGCACGATACGCACCACACGACGACGCCACACCTTGTCTATCGAGAGCGAGAAAAGGTGGTTGAGTCTATCGTAGGTCGGGGCGATGTTATCGAACATCTCCTGCACCTCCTCCTTCTTGCTCTTATCTCCGGAATTGTAAGGTTTCATTATCTTGCTTTTTCTCTTTCTTTCTACTGCTTATACTTCAACCTACTGCTTATACTTCAATGTCTGGTCGGGGTGGAAGCGTGCCACAATAAGCGAGGGCAGAAGCATCAGCAGCAGCGTAACGACACAAACCCCGACATTAAGGGCCACAACCCACCACAACTCTACCCTGATGGGCAGAACCGAGAGCATATACCCCTCGGGGTCTAACTTTATAGGACTCCACAGCCACTGCACAACACATAGGGCCAAGCCAATGACATTACCCCACGCAGCGCCTCGCAAATAGAGTAACGCAGCACGCCAGAGGAATATTTTACGCACAGCACCGTTACGCATACCCTGCGCCTTCAACACGCCTATCATTCCCGTACGGTCCAGCACCATAATAAGCATCGCCGAGGCCATATTGAAGAGCAGCACAGTGAGCATAATGACAATTATGACGGCCGCATTCACGTCGTGAGCCTTCAACCAATCGAATACTATGGGGTGGCGCGACGCCAAACTCTCACTCCGGAGCGAAGCCATATCGTCATCGCCCGCCTCGTAACACTCGAATATCAAATCCTCGACCGATAGCAACGCCTGCTCGGCATCGACACCCGACCGAAGAAAGATATCGCAGCCCGACACTTCGTCATCGGAAAGGCCGGCCACACGTCTTACATCACGCACATCGGCCAAAGCCGTCACCTTGTCCAACTCTTCGTAGCCCGTATGATATATGCCCACAACCTTGAAGCGGTCACGACGGGGACGAGAGGCATCGGTGAAGAGTATCTCGACCTTATCGCCCACACCCACATCGAGCAGGTGTGCCGTCGAGCGCGACAACAACAACTCTTTGTGTCGCTCGGCAGAGCCAACATCGGGTAACCGCCCCTCAATGACCTTCGAGCGCCACCAGCCGAGGTCGTAATCCTCGCCCACGCCTTTGAGATGCAGACCGCAGAGGTTTTCTTCGGCCTTGGCCATACCTCCCAGCATCACATAGTGAGCCACGCTCCGCACCTCGGGCAAGCACCGCAACTGCTCGACAAAGAGCGGCTTTACAGGCATCGGGATAGCCTCATCACGCTCGGTGAGGCATATATCGGCGGCAAAACCGCGCAAGTCGGAGCGAATCTCATATCGAAAGCCCCCTATGACGGCCAGCGCGACAATCATCACACCCAGAGCGATAGCCACCGAGAGTGAGGCAATACGCATCATCACCCCCGAACGCGACGCCTTATCGTAACGCGCAGTATGTGCTGCAAGCATAAATTCTACCCTCATTGGCACTTTTCGGCATAATCCGTACAAAGTTACAGAAAAAATTCGTACTTTTGTCTATGTTTTTGTGCCTATGGCGCAAATATGAGAGAATTATTGCCGAAGAGGGGCAATGTAAGGGCATAGAATGGCGTTTATATTGCACGAGAAACAGGCTCGGCAAGATGTTTAATTTTTAGTTTGAAAGATTATGTTACAGTTACTACAAGCAGTACAAGACTTCGGAGCATACGGTTACGAGAATGGTATTATGGGCGGAATATCTCATTCCGGCTCGATTTTGCTGATGGTGGTCATAGGTGTTATCGGCTATATCGTGCAGGCTCGTCTGCACTATGTCTTCAACAAATATTCGCAGGTGACATTCCCGGGCAATATGACGGGAGCCGAGGTGGCCGAGAAGATGTTGCGCGAGAACAATGTTCACAACGTGAAAATCACACACGTCAAAGGCTCTCTGACCGACCATTTCAACCCCCAGACGATGACCGTAAATCTGAGCGACAGCGTCTATTCGTCACGCAGTATCGCTGCGGCAGCCGTAGCGTGCCACGAGTGCGGTCACGCCATACAGCACGCACAAGGCTATGCTCCGCTGGTTATGCGCTCGGCATTGGTGCCGATAGTACAGTTTGCCTCATCGATGGCTACGTGGGTTATTATGGCCGGCATCGCCTTGATGGCCTTCTCGGGTAACACCATCGTCTGCTGGATAGGTATCGCAATGATTGCTATGTCGGCACTCTTTTCGATTGTGACACTGCCCGTAGAGTACAACGCCTCGACCCGCGCTATGGAGTGGTTGGAGTCGAGCCGCACGTTGCAGGGTGTGCATTTGGACTATGCACGCACCTCGCTCCGTTGGGCTGCACGCACCTATCTTGTAGCGGCACTCAGTGCCATAGCAACGGTACTTTATTACATCTCGTTCGTATCGCGTCGCAATGACTAAACCCACCGAAGATTTTACCTCACGCGGCTTTTTGGTAGCGGCCACAGCCCTCGCACTGCTCGTTATAGTGAGTTTCATTCCGCCCATAAATGCCGGCGGAGTGCAGTTGCGTCGTGCCAGCATCGTGGCCGATGTCATCGACCACAACGACCGCCAGGGTATGGACGAAAAGATGGCTCCCGAGATAGACGAGGCCGAGTTTGAGGTCGATTTGGAGGTTGTGGCACAAAAGGTGGCCGAGACCACCGCCACAGCATCACCTATGGGTGTGGCTACATCGGCATCGTGGGAGGGCATATTCGAGGAGCAACCCTCGGGAGGCTCTTCTTCGTCGTCGCCCGTAATGGAGGAGCATATCCCCTCGTCACCACAACGTCTGCCCGAGGCCGACTTCTCCGGCATACTGCCCTCGCAGGAGCAGATAATCGCCATAGAGTGTTTTGGTGGAGAGAAAAATATGGAGCAGTTGTACCGCAAACTGCTTTTGGGCGAGGCGGTACGCATAGCATTTATGGGTGACTCGTTTGTCGAGGGCGATATCCTGACGGCCGACCTTCGCGAACTGATGCAGGATACATTCAAGGGTGGCGGCACAGGCTTTGCTCCTGTGGCTTCGCCATTTACGGCATATCGTCAGACGGTAAAGACCTCGGCAAAGGGCTGGACTCCCTACAACATTATGCAGCGCAAATCGACACCCGAGCCTCTGAATGGCGACTACTCGGTGGCCGGCTGGGTGGCACAGGCAACAGACGGCGCCACAACACGCTGGGAGATGACCTCCGTACGCCGACATCTCAAAGAGTGTCGCCGCGCACGTCTGCTCTTCATCTGTCGTGACGACGCCGAGATTAAGGTGAGGATTAACGACGGCGAGGAGCGTACATTCTCGTTCAAGGGCGACGACATCGTGCGCCAGATAGTCATCGAGGAGGAGAGGATTGCCTCGTTGGAGATGCGTATTGTCGAGGGTGGTAAAGGCTTTACGGGCTATGGAGCCGAATTTGAGGATTTGGAGGGCGTGGTGGTCGATAACCTGTCTATTCGAAGCAACAACGGTCAGGCAATGTTCTGGTCAAATGCCTCGGTGAATGCCCAGATTAACACTATGCGCCCCTACGACCTTGTCATCTTGCAATATGGTCTGAACATTATGCAGGCCGAGCGCACCGACTACTCGCTCTACTCGCGTCAGGTCGAGAAGATGATACGCTATGTGAAGAGTTGTTTCCCCGAGGCGGCCGTTTTGGTTATGGGTGTGAGTGACCGCTCACAGCGCAACGAGCGCGGCATAGAGCCTATGACGGTGGCGGCAAACCTATCGCAGTGGCAACGCACAGCGGCACAAAACTGCGGCGCAGCCTTCTGGAACACCTACGAGGCTATGCAACGCCTGGGTGGTATGAAGCAGTTTGTCAGCAACGGCTGGGCAGGCAAGGACTACACCCACATCAACTACGCCGGAGGTAAGCAGATAGCCACATCGCTCTATCACGCCCTGCTCTTGGGCGCACAGCAATATACGCAGGTGGCACGCCAGAGGGTGAAGCCTGCGAAGGCAGTCCTCACCGACGAGTTGCATATTTCGGCACCGGCACCCACACTGCCGACCGACAAACAGGAGATAAAATCGCCGATGTAAGATGATTGAAGGGGTAGAGAACATAGCGTCGGAGCCAACATTATGGCAGCGTGTGGGGGAGTTGCTCACATACGACGGCTCGTCGCCGCTGATATTCAACAGTGGTCTGTTTCTATTCCTCTTTGTGGGTTTTATGGGCGGTTATCTGCTTCTGCGCCGAGCCACAAACCTGCGAATTTTATATGTAATACTCTTCTCGATTTACTTCTACTACAAATCGAGCGGCATATATTTCCTGTTGCTGATTTTTGCCTCGGTGAGCGACTTTATATTGGCCCACGAGATAGCACGCGCCAAGAGCCAACGGCTGAAAAAATGGTTTGTAGGTGCGTCGGTGGCTATCAACCTCGGTATGTTGGCCTATTTCAAATACACCAACTTCTTCGTCGAGATTGCCAATTCGATGTTCGGTGCGGGATTTTTGGATTTTCAAAACATCTTCCTGCCCGTCGGCATATCGTTCTTCGTTTTTCAGTCGATGAGTTACACCATCGACATATATCGCGGACAAATAAAGCCTTTGGAGCGGTGGAGCGACTATATGTTCTACCTGTCGTTCTTCCCGCAGTTGGTCGCCGGCCCTATTGTCCGAGCAAAGGATTTCATTCCGCAGATACGACAGCCGCTTATGGTAACGCGCGAGATGTTCGGGCGTGGCATAGGATTGATTTTGGTGGGACTCATCAAGAAGGCGATTATCTCGGACTATATATCGCTCAACTTTGTCGATAGAGTGTTCGATGCTCCGGCCCTCTATTCGGGATTCGAGTGCCTGATGGGCATCTACGGCTATGCGTTGCAAATTTACTGCGACTTTTCGGGATACTCCGATATGGCCATAGGTATCGCCCTGTTGCTTGGCTTCCGCTTCCCCAAAAACTTCGATGCACCGTATAAGTCGGCGACCATCACCGAGTTCTGGCGCAGATGGCATATCTCGCTGTCGAGTTGGCTTCGCGACTATCTCTATATCTCGCTCGGCGGCAATCGCAAGGGCAAGGCTCGCACCTACCTCAACCTCTTCCTGACAATGCTTTTGGGCGGTTTGTGGCACGGTGCGGCGGTGAGGTTTATCCTCTGGGGCGCATTGCACGGCATAGCGTTGGCACTGCATAAAATGTGGCTCTCGATTGTACCTGATGCCAAGATTGCGGGACGCGATATGCACCCTGTGATGCGTGTCTTGGGTATTATCTTCACCTTTCACATCGTATGCCTCGGCTGGCTGCTGTTCCGTGCCGAATCGATGCAGCAGGTATATCTGATGCTCTACCAGATTTTCCACTCGTTTAATGTGGCCATCATTCCGCAAGTGGTGGCAGGCTACGGCGTGATTTTCGCTATGATTGTGGTGGGATATGTGATGCACTTCCTGCCCGAGAAGGTCGATATGCGCCTCTCGAAAAGGGTTGCCGATGCCGGTTTCTGGTGGCAGGTGGCACTGCTGGTTCTGGTGGCGTGGTGCGTGATGCAGACAAAATCGAGCGACATTCAGCCGTTTATCTATTTCCAATTCTAATATTACTTGGAAATTATTTCCGCCCACAAAGAGCGATAATGACACAAAAAAGTTGCCGCAAACCCTTGCGACAACCTCTAATCGTATATATCGACACTATCGGTGGCGTAAAAAGGCTACCAACTTCTCGATAGCGCGACCGCGGTGCGATATGGCATTTTTACCCTCCGGCGCCATCTCGGCAAACGAACAAGAGTAACCCTCGGGCTGAAACAGGGGGTCGTAGCCAAAGCCTCCCTCACCATGTTCGGCGTGCAGAATATCACCTCGCACGATGCCCTCGAAGAGATGCTCCTCGCCACCCATAATAAGCGCCATAGCGGTACGGAACTGCGCACGACGATTCTCCTTGCCCTCCATATTTTTCAGCAGCAGGCGTTTGTTCGCCTCGTCATCGTGACCTTCGGCTGTGGCATAGCGTGCCGAGCGCACCCCCGGCTCACCTCCCAGAGCCTCAACCTCCAAGCCTGTGTCGTCGGCAAAGCAATCCAAGCCGGTACGCTCGAAAATATATCGTGCCTTCTGCAAGGCGTTACCCTCCAATGTGGGCTGCTCCTCGGGGATATCCTCGTCGATGCCGCACTCACGGGGTGTCAAAACCTCGAACTCCTCGCCCAGCAACTGCTGCACCTCGCCGAGTTTATGCTTGTTGTTTGTTGCAAAAATTATCCGCATAACAATCTATATATTATCAAAATTAAAAAGGTAATTCGCAAGAATAAAAACCATCGACATCAGATATCTGAAATGTATTCACATTTTCAGAAAATATTTTAGTCTGCCTATGAAGTTTTTCTAAATATTCTGTCCGTTTAGTCAAATCTAATATTTCCTCTTTTCTTGCTTTACTAATTTCCAAAAAAGCCCCCTCTTGGTCTATCCCTAAAAAACGGCGACCTAAAAGATTTGCAGCAATACCCATAGTACTACTTCCCGTAAAAGGATCTAAAATCCATGCCCCTTGTTTAGTTGAAGCCTGAATAATACGCGAAAGAACACATAGAGGTTTTTGAGTTGGGTGTTTCCCGCAAGATTTTTCCCATTTTGAAATAGTTGGTAATAACCACACATCTCTCATTTGTGTTCCTCCGTTAATTTCTTTCATTAACTCATAATTATAGAAATGGGCGGTTTTCTCACATTTTCGAGCCCATAAAATATATTCAGCCGAGTGAGTAAAATATCGACAAGATACATTAGGTGGGGGATTTGTTTTTACCCAAGTAATACAATTTAGGATTTTAAACCCTAATTCTGTAAGACAACGAGCTATAGAAAATATATTATGATATGTACCACTTACCCAAATAGTTCCATCTTCTTTTAATTTATTTCGACATGCACAGATCCAATTTTTGTCAAATTCATAATCCAAATCTTGTCCTTGTGATTTATCCCAATGTCCCTTATTAACACAAACCACCTTACCACTTTGAACACTTATCCCATCATTTGACAAATGGTAGGGAGGGTCTGCGAAAATCATATCGAACTTAAATTCAAAAGAATTAAGAAGTTCTACACAATCTCCTTTTAACAGCGTGAAATTTCTGTCAATGGATTTATAATAAGGGATTATCATTCAAAGACCTTACTTCATTTATAAATTCCGATATAGATATTAGATTATAAACTCGAGGAATAATATTATAGGCTTCTTCTAATTTATTTTTTGCCGAGAACCAACCTTTTCCATCAGTTATCCATACAAATTCATAGTTTGGATACTGATTTATCTTCGGTGCTATATCAGAGTATGCACGAGCTGTTTCGTTAAGTTTTGAGCCACTTCCATTATAGTAGTTAGTTTCTATTAAAAATATTTTTGATTTTGTTTTAATCACAAAATCAAAACGCTTCAAATCTACACCAAGGGTTTTAATTTCGGGAAACTCCGTACTATTGACCTCTGTTCTAAATGCTATTTGTGCATCTGTAAAGTTTTTAGCAACGGCTGCTGCCATTACATTCCCTCCTCGATTTTTGCGAGCATTTGTATCAAGACCTACCTCTACACCAAAGACATAGTCTACCAAGTTGGTAACCTTTTTTGTTGAAAAAATTTCTGCTAAACCTGTTTTCTCAATAAAATCACAAACTCCAACAGCACTACCAAAATAGGTCTCCATTAAGATAGGTGTATATTTTTCATTGAGAACTTTTTTCTTGTCAGATTTGCGAACGGCAACTAAAATATCTAATACATCGAAAGAGTTGGGGTTTTCAGCGAATAATTCATCAACCGCAACACGCCAATTTTCTTTACCCAAAAGGTAGTTCAATTGGTTAAGTTTTATTTCTATTTTAGACACATTTTTAGTAACCTTTTTAAAATCTGTAAGAGATTCTAATGTGGCATTGGTCTCGCTGAGTTGAGACATGAACAAATTAAAGTCCTTCATTTGTTTGAGGATTTACAACATTTGAAATCATTATCTCCGAAATAAAACCTCTGTTATTCGGATTCGCATTTATCATTCGTGTAGCAGACACTCGTTTTATATAAAACTTACTATATATCAAATCAAAAAACGATATCTCCTGCTCTGTTTTCCTTGTGTCGGAATTACTCGCAATAAATTGAGCCTTTTGTCGAGATATTCGAGTACAAAAATCCCTTAATCTAATTTGTTCTGTATCATCAAAGCCTTCTTTTGAATAGGATGTAAAAGAGGATGTTTCCGACAAGGGTTTGTAAGGCGGATCAAGATAAAACACCGTATCGGAATTAGCATATTTCTCTGTTTGAGCGAAATCACCACATAAAATTTCTACTCGCTGTAATATGTTTGATACAGCAAGGAGGTTTTCCTTATCGCAAATTCTTGGATTGTTATATTTACCGAATGGAACATTAAACTCTCCCCGAGAATTTACACGATACAGACCATTAAAACATGTTCGATTGAGAAATATGAACAATGCCGCTGTTTCTAACTCGGAAATAGTTTTAGAGTTAAAAAGATTTCGTTTTTCTAAAAAATATGTTTTACGCTCTACGCTATCAAGTGAAAGATATTGGTGTTGTATATTATCAAGTAGTGCTATTAATTTTTGAACATTGTACTTAATTACTCTATATGTACAAATAAGTTCTGCATTAATATCATTGATGATAGCCTTATGTATATTTGGAAATTCTTGTAACAACCAAAACAAGACAGCACCCCCACCCACAAAAGGCTCTATATACACAACATCTTCTCTATCACGCAAATCTTTTGGCAGCGATTTTTTCACCTCTGCCAAAAGTTGAGTTTTTCCCCCAACCCATTTTACGAATGGTTTTGCAACAATAGATTTCATATCTGCACAAAAATAGGTAAATATATGCTAATATCAAAAATAAAATTATCCGCATATATTGATTTTTTTCTTCATTGTTCTCTCCATAATCACCGCCAGAGCGCCGTCACCCGTAACATTGCAGGCTGTACCGAAACTATCCATAGCGATATAGAGCGATATCATCAACGCCTGGTCCTCGGCCGAGAAGCCCAACATAGAGGCCAGCACGCCCAGAGCCGCCATAATAGCACCGCCCGGCACACCCGGAGCGGCAACCATCGTCACACCCAGCATACATATAAAGCCGAATATCATGGCAAAATCGTACTCCATGCCCTGCATCATCATCAGAGCCAAAGCACACGCCACGATTTTGAGCATACTGCCCGAGAGGTGTATCGTCGCACACAGAGGAATGACAAAGCCCGACACCTCGTCACTCACGCCCATCTTACGCGTCTGTGCCAGCGTAACGGGGATAGTGGCGGCCGACGACTGCGTGCCGAGGGCAGTAAAGTAGGCCGGAAGCATCGTCGCAAGCATCTTGAAGGGGTTTTTCTGTGCCACGCCACCCGCAACCGAATAGAGCGCGATAAGCCATACGATATGGAGTGCGAAAATCACGCCTATAATCTTGGCAAAGACAACCAAGATGCGCCACACCTCACCCGAGGCGGTCATATCGAGGAAGATGCCGAAGATATAGATGGGAAGGAGCGGAATAATCACGCGCTCGATGAATTTCGTCACGATATCGCCAAACTCATTCGCCCCACGACGCAACACATCGCCCTCGATGTAGGCTATGCCCAAGCCCAACATAAACGAGAGGATAAGTGCCGTCATAACATCCATAAGTGGTGGAATCTCGATGGTGAAAAAAGGTGCTATCATCGTCGCTGCCTCGCCCGTTACAGCCTCAATCTGCCCCGAGAGCATCGAGGGGAAGAAGGCCTCGCCCACGCCATACGATGCCAAGCCGGCAACGAGTGTCGAGCCATATGCCAACAGCGTGGTAAGCAGCAACATACGCCCTGCGCCACGACCAATGTCGGCGATGGCAGGCGTCACCAGACCGACGATGATAAGCGGAATGGCAAAGCCCAGCAGCTGGCTGAAAATCGAGTTAAAGGTAAGGAATGTGCGTGCAAGCACCTCGGGCATAACGCCTCCGAGTGCCACACCCAATATTATCGCCACGATGATGCGCGGTAGTAGTCCGAATTTTAGGTTTTTCATAGGGGTTTTTAATTAAGAGTAAAACTCCTTAATCCGACACAAGGTCGGCTTTTAGTTGCTTCGCCATAACATAGTCTGCAAGCAGCTTCTGTCTATGGCTTAATCGCAACTTTAATCCGACACAAGGTCGGCTTTTCCTCCTTCGCACCTCGGCAATTCAAACAAGTTTGATTGCACTCGGTTTGGCGTCGGTTGCTCTTTCATCTTTGCTCTTTGCTCTTTGCTCTCGTCTTACAGCCACTTCTTATAGCGGAAGTAGAGCATCGTGCAGCCAGAGAAGACTATCATCAGGAAGATGGCGAAGATATATCCCAGAGGTATGGTATAGCCGCCGACCTCCCACACCCAATCCAACTCCGGCATAACGTGGAAGTTCATACCGTAGATACTCGCCACAAGTGTTGCGGGAAGGAAAATCACTGCGGCCACCGAGAAAATCTTAACTATCTCGTTCTGCTCGATGTTGATAAGGCCCAGAGCCGAGTCCTGAATATAGTCCAGACGCTGGAACGAGAAATCGGCGTGGTTGATAAGTGAATTAACGTCCTTAATCATCAACTGCAAGCGGGGATAGATATCGTTGGGGAAGCGCTCCGAGCGCAAAATATTCGACAAGATACGCTGACGGTCGAAGATATTCTCACGCAAGACCATAGTATTCTCCTGCAACATATTGATACGCTGGATAACGGTCTTGTCGATAGAGTCCTCGGCGTTGATATCCTTGCTCAATGCCGCAACCTGCTTGGCGACGAACTCCACAAGGTCGGCATCGAAGTCGATACGCACCTCCAACAGTGAGATGAAGATGTGATATCCTGTCGAGTAGCCGCGATAGTTCATCTGCAAGCGTTTCTCCGCCTCGCGGAAGGTACGCGACTCGGCGGCACGCATCGACACCAGCACACCCTCATTCGAGAGTATGAACGACACAGGCTCCACCGAGAATGAATCGCCGTGCGGCACGAAGAAATTGGTGTTGGAGATGATAGAGTTCTCGTTCTCCGAATATTTTGAGGTTGACTCAATCTCCTCGACCTGCTGGCGTGTTTGGAGCGACTCCTCCATAAATGCCTCGACGGCCTTCTGCTCCTTGATGGTGGGAGAGAGAAGGTCAATCCAGAGAATATCGTCATAGCCCAGATTGTCCAACAACTCGGGCTCGGCGTTACGAATGATTTTGTTGTATTGCTTTAAGTAGATTGTTAGCATCGCTGCAAAGGTTTTTACGGGTTAAACTCATTTTGTCGTCGTACGCAGGTGAGCAACACACCTCGCGAGAGTGTCCGTCGCCCCTCGTATGGCCTCACTATGAGGCTCGCGGGCGGCCTTTATCCTCTTCAACCCGGGTTGGATCGAGGCTCAACCTTGATGCCTGCGTTCCAAAACTTTTGCAGTGCCGAGTGTTTCTCGGCGTTAAACACGAAATCTATATTTTGAGTAAGATACTCATACGCATTATACGGCTTCTTATCGTAGCCCTCCTCGACGATAGCCTCCCAAATAGACTCCACACCGAAGGTGAAGGCTCGTTGCAGGGCATCGATAACCTCATACGAAGTACCCTTGCGGGCCACCCACACAGCAAAGGCAAAGGGCATAGAGGTAGCCTTCTGCCACTCCTCCGCGAGGTCGTAGTTATAGTTGAACAGCCCCTCGTGGTCGAAGACCTTGTCGCCAATCAAAAGGAAGGCATCATCTTTCTGGGCAAAGGCCACCTGCGAGTAATCCTCCAAAGAGTACCACTCGGGCTGGATATGCCAATAGTTTGCCGCCAGATAACCCACCAACTGAACAGATGTGCGCGAGTGAGCATCGAGGAAGATGCGACGCACCTGCCGGATAGGCACATTGGAGAACAGTTCCACGGTGCGCACCTTGCCGCTGGCACCTATGCAATAGTCGGTAATGATTGATGTGGAAGAGAGTGTCGGCACCATAGCCGAGGGCATCAGAGCGATATCGGCACGCCCCTCGACATAATTCAGATAGCAGTCGGCAGGGGGTGCGAGCAAGAGGTCGGCGCGAAGATTACCTTCGTGTCGAATACCATAGATGAATGGTATCGTATTGAGATACGACACTGCCGCTATACGTACATTGGTAGCCATCATCCATAGTTATCGTCATTAGTTTACACTCCGTTTATGCCCACAATGCCACCCCACAATGTACTAAACATCAATCGTTTAGCCATTGCCGGAGGGCACTTTGACTTGCAAATGTAGCAAAAAAAGTGCAAAAACCCAAATATTCGCTCGATTTTTGGCTTCCGCAGCAGGTGTGTCGGGCTAAACCTCCTCCAACACCGACCACTCAACCTCGATGTCGTCGATGGCAAAATACTTCGGGGTGGTCATACCATAGTCGTTGATGGGGCCGCCAAAGATGTCGAAGCGCACACGAACAACACAGCCCAAACCGTGAAGGTCCCAGTCTGTCCACTCCTTTACCGTTGAACCATAGGTTGCCAGAGTAAAAGATGCGGTGCGAGTCTCCTTGCCCTCAATGTCGATGCCTGTGGCATAAACCATAACCCTATCTCCCTCGGCGAGTTTTGGTGAGAACTCGTTGCCATTCTCGACGATATTGACGAAGTAGGCCGTCGAGTTTATCTTGCACGACTTTATCCAGCGTGGTTTGCCGTCGCGGAAATATATCTCGGGACAGCAATCATCATCACCCGAAATCTCCGTTTCGTGGTTGCCGTAGAGCACCAGAAAATTATCCGAGCCACCGGCACCGCAGCCTGTGCAAGCATCGTCAGCCGAGGGGTTATACACATATAGGTCGTAGGCGTAACTGCCCTTTGCCGCAAGGTCACCCGAGCCGTAGTTCGACACAGTGCAACCGCCGCCATAGAAACTGCCCCACTCCGAGGTGGTAAATTTGGAGCGTGAGGTGAGCGTGGTGGCCTTATCCTCCCACATATAATCCTCGGTCATAAAGTCAAACGATGAGGGGTTGTCGGCAATATGACTGTTCCACGCCTTACCCTCAAAATCCACTGTTCGACTGTAATTCTTAAAGTGCCTCTCCTTGACACAACCTGTGACGACCGCCGCCACAATCAAAAGGTAAAAAAATCGTTTCATATCATTGTGTTTTTTGTTTTCTTTCTCAAATAGGGAAGTTACGGAATTCAGAGAGGTTAGGGATTACGCAAAAATCAATTTTGAATTCTCTTTGCTCTTTAATCCCGCTTCGCGGTCTTTTCCTCCTCGCGGCTCGGCATAGTGCAAGCAAGGTTTGCCCTCTGCTCTCGCTCCGCAGCGTCGGTTTATCTTTGCTCTTTCATCTTTTATCTTTCCTCCACTCCCAGCACTTCGGTCGAAATCTCGCCCATCGAGTTGTCGAAGCCGTTTATCGCTGACTGAACACGCACAAAATCAATGTATTGCAACGCCACAGCCGAGCCATCTGCCGCCACAGCATTCGATATGTCGAAGCCACAGCCGACAGCCGTATCCTCGCCTGTTGCGGCATCTCCACCCTCGCTATCCTCGCCCAGATTGTCGGCATAGCCCCACGCATAGGGATTGTGCGACACGACACCCGAGTCGAGCGTAGAACTATTCTGCTCCAAGCGTGAGCCATAGAGCGTATAGTGGTCAGCCTCAATCCACTCGGGGAAGTAGGTCGCCGTAGCGTGTGCCGCCATAAAGGGTACCTCGCCCGCATTGCCGCGGTTATCTCGCCAAAGCACCGACATACCCGCCGAGGCCGGACGGAAATAGGTCACAGCGTAGCGTGTAGAGTGATTCTCGCCGCCCCACTCCGAGCCGCGCAACTCGTACCACTCATCGTCGGGCTCTCCGTTGCCGTTGCTATCCTGCATAACCCACACTATGCCCGCCTCCGACGAGGTGGCATACATATTTCCATATATAGTGAGGTCGTCGCCCTCGCCATTTGCGATGCTGTGGTCGAAGCCCACAACAAGAGAGCCGCCCCACGCTCCGAGCGAGAGAAAACGCCCCTGTGAGAGTCGTCTCTCGGCATAGGCAACGGCCTCCTCGGCACTCTGCTCCGCACCCGTAAATCCCGACTTATCCTCGCCTATAAACTGCCCCGGCGCAGGGATATATTCAAAGACCTTGCTCCACCGCGGACTACTCTCGGCGGTTGTCGTACGGCGGAATGTACCCTCTGTGGCACAACACTTTACAACGATTGTCGCCGAGGCGGTGTGGCCCGCATCGCCAACCTCGACCTCGACCTCATACTCGCCCTCGGTCGGTGGCGTAAAACTGAAAAACGGCTCGTTGCCCGAAGTTTCACCCTCGACCGCCCAGCGATATTCCGGAGCGTCAAAGCCCTCGATGGTAGGCGCTAGTACAATGCTCTGCCCCAGCGAGATGTGGCGTGCGAGGCTATTGTCGTCGCCCAACAACCCCGTCAGGGGCGAAAAAACAACACTCGCCGAGAGATGCTCGACAGCCCGAATGGTGACCGACTCCTCGGCCTCGCCGTCTTCGTTTTCGACGCGTAACGAGAGCCTGTGGTCGCCTGCCTGCGCAAGATTCAGGGTGCAGGTCGGTCCTGTGCCACACTCCTCGTCGTCTAATCGCCAAAAGTATGACGCACCCTCTGCGCCCGACACCTGCGGGGTGATGGTGGTGGGTGTGCCGACCTTGATTTCGATGACTCCGTTTTTCGCCAAAAAGGCAATTTTCGGCGGTGTCAAATCATATACTTCGATGCGAAAATCGGCCTCGGCCTTTCCCGACTTATTCTCCACGTGAAAGGTGAGGTAATAGGTGCCGGCGACATCTCTCAAAAACTCGTACGAGGTATCGTTGCCAACCTTCACGCCCCTCTCGTACCACCCGAAAACAGCCCCCTCGGCATTCTCTGTGCGGGGTGCGAGCAGTACCGCACGACCAACCTTGGTGGTATAGACACCCCCATTCTCGACCTCGATTTCGGGTGCGGGCGTAGTCACGATGACACCATCTTCGTTGCACGACAAGAGCGGTGTCAAAATCAACATAAAGAGTATATGAAGCAGCCTTTTCATCTGTGGTAAATTTTACTAAAATTCAACCATTTGTCACTCGGCCCGGAGCATAAAAAAACTCGCCGATGCCCTGCACCGACGAGAGTATCTTCCAAATCAAAAACGGCCTTTTCGGGATTCCTGCTGATAGTTCTTCACCACTCGCCTCCTCCAACGCCTTGTCAGACGCCCTCGGCCTATTGATTTTCCCCGATACTCGCGGGTGCAAATCTTCGTGTGCCTTTCTCCCGTTCTTTCACACGGTCGGCAAAATATGCCCTCGGCACTCTTCACGGCAGGTCTTCTGACTTATCCCTTTGCGTTACACCTTCCCAACCCGTAGTTTATAGCGGTCAGTGGTCTTTGTAATGCAAACCCCTTGCGGGCAGGAATCACAGCAGCGAGTACTGTTTCGGATTCGGAGTTTTAGGGCCACATCTGACTTAAACACACACTGTTAAAGCGAAGGACAACCCTCGGAACTCCCCACCGAATTCCCTTTTGCTCCGCCCCATTATGGCGGAAACCGTATTCTCTGGCAAAGATAGTGAAAAAGCGGCAAGATGCAAATGTGTTTTCGTAAAAAACGAAATAAGATGGCTATTATTCCAATAAAAATTGTAACTTTGCGAGTTATCGCGTATGTGCGTACGCATGATGTGCGTGCGAAATGCGTGAGCGCGAGAGGTTTAGCGGCTTCAAAGAGCGACAGACGGAAGAGAAAAGAGCGACAAGTAGGAGAGAAATGTTAGAAAAATTAGCCAAACAGACCGCCATCTATGGCATCAGCACTATCGTAGTGCGATTCCTGAGTTACCTGCTGACTCCGGTCTATACCTATACATTCTCGCAGGCGACCTACGGCATCGTCACCGACATCTACGCCTTGATACCCTTTGCGCTGGTGTTGCTCTCGATGGGTATGGAGTCGAGTTTCTTCCGCTTCACGGCTAAAGCCGAGGCCGAGGGATTGTCGGCAGAGGATATAGCCTCACGCAAGCGTCGGGTATTTGCTACCACCTGGGGAGCGAACATCGTGGCGGCACTGATTTTCTTTGCCGTTGTCGTGTGGCTCCGCGACGATGTGGCACGACTGATGGGCGCAGCCTACGAAGCACACCCCGAATATGTCGTTCTGGTGGCGACCATTATCTTGGTAGATGTGGCGACGATGATACCCTTCTCGCGACTGCGTGAGCAGGGCAAAGCCTTGCGTTTTGTGGCTTTGAAGGCGGTGAATGTGGCGGTGAATGTGGGCCTTGCGATAGTTTTTCTGGTGTTGGGATTTTACGATACCGCATTTGGTGTAGGTTGGGTGTTTGTGGCAAACCTTGTGGCGAGCATTGTGACGCTGCTGCTCATTCTGCCCACCACCGAGCGCACCCTGCCGCTCATTGAGCCGCACCTGCTGCGTAAGATTTTCGCCTACTCACTACCCCTGCTCATAGGCGGCATAGCGGGTACGGCGGGCGAGTTTCTGGATAGGCAGATGATAAAATATCTCCTGCCCGAAGATATCTCGATGGCCGAATTGGGTGTCTATGGTGCCATAACGAAGATTGCTGTCGTGATGACGCTCTTTACGCAGATGTATCGCTTGGCGGCCGAGCCATTTTTCTTGGCCAACTTCTCGAAGGAGGAGTTTGTGGAGTCGAATGCCGCGGCGTTGAAGTACTTTGTAATGGCCTCGATGCTCATATTTTTGGGCATAGCACTCTTCCGCGATTTGTTTGCGCTGATTGTCGGCCGCACCTTCCGCGAGGGCATCGACATACTGCCCATAGTGCTGGGGGCAAATATCCTGGCAGGCGTATGGCTCAACCTCTCGTTCTGGTATAAGCGTGAGGAGAAGACACGATTTGCCATATATGTCACCTTTGTAGGGTTGGTGGCTACGGTGTCGCTATGTTTTGCGCTGGTGCCGGCGATGGGTTACAAGGGTGCCGCGTGGGCGAGGTTTGGTGCCGAGGCGGCGATGGTTGTGGTGAGCCTGTGGCTTAACAGACGATATTCCCCCACGCCCTACGATTTCAGGCGCATAGCCGAGTATGTCGTGGCGGGAGTGGTCCTATATCTCGCCAGCGAAGCATTTTTGCAATATTGCACACCGACGGCCGTTCTACATTATGGGGTGAATGTGGTATTGTTGGCCCTGTTTGTAGCGTTTGCCGTATGGCGCGAGAAAATAGATGTGAAGGGGCTTGTAAGGAGTGTGATGAGGAGAAAAATTCAAAATTCAAAATTCAAAATTCAAAATTGATTTTTGCGTAATCCCTAACCTCTCTAAATTCCTTAACTCCCCTATTTGAGAAAGAAAACAAAAACAGATAAGACTATGAAAGTAAAGATTGTAAATCATTCGCGTTATGCCTTGCCGGAGTATCAGACTCCGCTGTCGGCAGGATTGGATATTCGTGCCAACATCAAGGAGAGCATAACACTTGCTCCGTTGGAGCGAGCAATGGTGCCCACGGGATTGTTTGTCGAGTTGCCCGAGGGTTACGAGATGCAGATACGCCCCCGCAGTGGCTTGGCCGCCAAGCACGGCATAACAGTACTGAACTCCCCCGGCACAATAGATGCCGACTATCGTGGCGAGATAAAGGTTATCCTGGTCAATTTGAGCAATGAGCCCTTCACCGTCGAGGGTGGCGAGCGCATAGCACAGATGATTGTGGCACGCCACGAGCAGGTAGAGTGGGAGAGCGTCGAGGTTCTGGGCGACACAGAGCGTGGCGCAGGCGGCTTCGGCTCGACAGGAAAGTAAAACGAGAGGAAAGATAAAAGAGCAAAGATATAATCCGTCATTCCACATTTGGGCAACGGAAGGGTTAGGAAGTAGGTTATTGCCACCCTTGCCCAAATGAATGGAATCTACCTTTGGGAATTACCTCCTCACAAGTAAGGACTTGGTGGTAAGTATTTATAAGCGGTAGATGCCGGTCAATTACTGCGTGGATACTATTGCGTACTTACACCCTTGCATTGTGCAGTAATTGTGGCATGACGATAATATCAATTTTGAATTTCTTTTCGGTTCCGAATGGTTCCATAGAAAACTAACTTAACAACGAAAAGATGCGTTTTGCAGATATCATAGGACAGGAGGAGTTGAAGCGGCACCTTGCAGAGAGTGTCGATAAGGGCCGTATAAGCCACGCGCAACTATTCAGCGGCGCGGCAGGTGTGGGAACCTTGCCCCTTGCCATAGCCTATGCACAATACCTCAACTGCACCGCTCGTCACAATGGCGATGCGTGTGGAGTGTGTCCTTCGTGCCAGCAGATAGCCTCGCTGGCGCACCCCGACCTACACTTCGTATTCCCCGTAAATAAGCAGGGCAAGAAGTCGGGCGAGGTGGTGCTGTCGGGTGAGTTTATGCCTCTGTGGCGTGAGATTATGGCCGAGACCGGCGGATACTTCACGCCCCAGCAGTGGTACGACCGTCTGGACTTGGGTAAGACACTCAAAGGACTCATCACGGCACGCGAGGCCGACGAGATTATACGCCGCTTGCAGTTCAAGAGTTTCGAGTCGGAGTATAAGATAATGATTATCTGGCAACCCGAGGCGATGAACGACGAGGCGGCAAACAAGATACTCAAAATCTTGGAGGAGCCGTGGGAGAAGACCATCTTTTTATTGGTGTCGGAGCGTCCCGACCTGCTGCTGCCGACCATCATATCGCGTGTGCAGGAGGTGGCGGTACCGAAGTTGAAGATTGAGGATTTGATGCCGCTGGCAGGTGAGGGTGATGAGCAACGTCGTCGTAATCTGGCACGCTTGGCCGGAGGTGATATTATCGAGATGCGCACGCTGGCCGGAGGCGAGGAAGATGCGGTGAAGGCCGAAAGTTTTGAACTCTTCTGCTCACTGATGCGACTGTCGTACAACGACAAACACCTCGAACTCATAGATTGGGCCGAGGAGGTGGCAGCACTCACGCGTGAGCAACAACGCGCAATGTTGCGCCACGCTGCACGCCTTTTGCGTGAGAGTTATATGTTGCACGCAGGGCTGGGGCGGATAAGTTATTTGTGGGGCGCCGAGGCGGAGTTCTGCAACAAATTTGCACCCTTCATCGGCAACCAGAATGTAGAGTTCATACTCGAACAGATAGAGTTGGCTATGCGCCAAGTGAGCCAAAATGGTAATGCGAGGATTATATTCACGCACTTTGCGCTGGCCGTAAGTAAAACGATAAACAGATTGAAATGATGCATAGTGTAACGCTGCTTACAGGCAGCAACGACCGCTTGGCGATAGCCATATTATTACAGGCCGCCGAATTATTGGAGGAGCGACTCGGGAAACCGGTCGAGCAATCGAACATATACCCCTCGGAGGCGTGGGGATTTGTCTCGGAGTTCCCTTTTTATAATCAGGCCCTGCGATTTGAGACAGATTTGGCACCGCTGGGAGTACTCGATATGGTACAAGAGGTTGAGTATATGTTGGGACGATGCCGCGAAGAGGAGGCGGCCGAGCGTGAGAGAACAGGCGCAGCCTATGCCTCACGCATAATAGATGTGGATATCATCTTCTACGACAACGAGGTAATATGTTCGGAGCGTCTTACCATACCTCACCCCCTGCTCACCGAGCGTGAGTTTGCTCTGCGGCCGCTGTGTGAGATTATGGGAGAGTTCCGACATCCGGCGTTGGGCACGAGCCTCAACGACCTGTTGAAGAGGATAGAGAAGGTATGTTAGCGAGGAGAGTATGAAACGATTTTTCAGTATAGCATTGGCGACTGCGGCCCTGACGATGACTCTGTGGGGCTGCTTCAAAGAGGTGGTTGGATATACCTACTACAACATCGCCGTATATGAGCAGACCGAGCAAAACGGCAAGACACCCCGCGTGGAGGAGGTTTTTGCGTATGCCTACTATGTCGATACCACCGAGTGGCGCATAGCCTCGTGGGAGGACGCCAAGGCGGGCCGCATAACCAACAAAGAGACGGGAGCAATAAAGGAGGTGCCCGACGAGATAGGCGAATTTACGCCCGGGGAGGATTTTCCGGTGTCGATATTCATCAACAAAGAGATTTCGATGCTGGTGGTAGTCAATCCCGCACAAAAGATGTATGCCTACCGAAAATATACATTGCCCATCAACCTCGCGAAGGTCGATACGAAACTGTATTTCTCGGCGTGGAAGCGTAGCCACACCGCCTCGGGCTGGCAGATTATGAACCCATTTTTTGGTATAACACCGCCCGACGACGAAACAACGACACCCGATAACGGCACGACTACACCCGATGACGGAACAACAAACAACTAAAAGAGCGAAATGAACACGATGCACAGAAATAGAACAACCGGTTGGCTCACTGCGGCAGTGATGCTGCTCTTTGGTGGCGCATTTTTCAGCCGCTGCGCCTCGGTGGGAACACCCGAAGGCGGACCCAAAGATACGCTGGCACCCGTAGTGCTGGGAATGATGCCCTACAACTATACCGAGAGCCTCACATCGAAGCGTGTGGCCATAGAGTTCAATGAGTTTATACAACTCAAAGACCAGCAGAAGGAGTTATACACCTCGCCGGCGATGAAGAAGAAACCCACGCTGCTGATGCGTGGCAAGACGCTCTTAATCGACATCAAGGACGACTCGCTGTTGCCCAACACGACCTATGCCATAGAGTTCGGCTCGACCATAGCCGACAACAACGAGGGTAACCCCCTGCACGGCTTCCGTTATGTCTTCTCGACGGGAGGCCCCATCGACTCGCTCTATATGTCGGGCTACACCGAAGATAGCGAGAAACTTGACTCGCTGGGCCGTACTTTCATATACTTCTTCGAGGCCGACTCGGTGGCAAAACCCGAGAGTTACGACTCGACGATGTTTAACTACAAGCCCTCGAAGATTGCACGCTCACGCACCAACGGTATCTTCATTGCGCAGAACCTCAAACCGGTGGATTATCGTGTCTATGCCTTCTTCGACTCGAACGACAACCAGATGTATGAGGCCGGCACCGACAAGATTGGATTCCTCGACAGCGTGTATAACCCGACAAAGATGCCGCCGTTTTCGATATGGTACGACTCGTTGAGGCGTTATGTCTCGGCCGACCCGCAACTCTACTTCCGTATGTTCACCGACGAGAGTTTCGTGCGTCAGAACCTGCAAGAGCACAAGCGTCCCGAGCAGCATAAGGTCGATTTGTTCTTCACGGCACGTCGTCCCGATATCAAGGAGATACACCTCGACGGCATCGACACAAAGGATATCATAATAGAGCCCTTCTCGTCACGTCGTGACACACTGCATCTGTGGCTCAATGTGCCGTCGGAGAGCCTGCCCGACACGATAAAGGGTTTTGTGCGTTATATGAAGCACGACTCGGTGAGGGTGTTGCGTGAAGATACGGCCAAGTTGCGACTTGTATGGCGACTGATTGAGTCACGCGAGCAGGAGCGTGAGCGCGAGCGTTTGGAGAAGGAGAGAGCCAAAGCCGAGGAGATGGGCGAGGAGTGGAGAGAGCCGCCACGCCCCTCGAAGTTTAAGTTTGTGAATTTCAAAAACGCTGTCGAGGTAAATCCCGAGGAGGATTTGCCCATAGAGTTTGCCACGCCTCTCACACGTTTCGACTCGCTCAGTATGGAGATGCTCTCGTGGAGCAGGCAGGGTGACACCATACCCGAGATTATATCGTTCCGTCCCGACTCGCTATCGCCCCGCAAGTGGCGATTGCACGCGGCGTGGAACCCCACACGAACATATCGTCTGGCAATACCGAAGGGTGCGCTGGCCGACATATCGGGTGAGGGTAACGACTCGGTGACAATGTCGCTTACGGTGAGCGATGCCGAGAAGTATGCCACACTAAACCTTACGATTCAGCCCCGCAAGCCCGAATATCGTTATGTGGTGCAACTGACAGGTACCTCTTCGACCAAAGCCACACGCGAGATACGCGACCTCGGAGCCGGCACACACAAGATATCGTATGTCCCCGCAGGAGAGGTGCGTCTGCGTATCATCGAGGATATAAACGGCAATGGTAAGTGGGACAGCGGAAATATGGTCGAGATGCGTCAGAGTGAGCGTGCCGAGTTCTACAAAAACGAGCAGGACGAGGAGATTCTGACCACCAAGACAGGTTGGGAGTTCGATATCACGCTCGATATGTCGAAGATATTCGAGGAGGTGACGATGGAGCAACTCATCGAGCGTCTGGATAAGCGTGAGCAGGCCCGCTTGGAGCAGTTGGAAGAGGAACGACGCAAGAACAAGAGTAATAACAATAACTCCGGCTCGACGGGTGGCGGTATGTTTGGCGGCTCGGGCGGCGGTATGGGCGGTATGCTCGGCGGCGCAGGCGGAGGTATGGGTGGTATGTTCTAATAAAATGAAAAGATGATGAGAAAGAAGATATTTTTTGTTTTGGCAGCACTCTTTTTGTTGAGCGCACACACCCGGATACAGGCACAACATACAGCCGGTGTATATGGAGGTGTAGGTATGGCGTCGATGCGTCCGTTCCCCAAATATGAGATGAAATCGATATTCCCGATGACCAACTTCGGTGTGTCGTGGCGTTACTACTCGATGCCCCGACTGGTGGGTTGCGTGGGTGCCGACCTTGAATATATGCAGCGTGGATTTATGTATGGATACCACAACGACTCATATACAGATGAAGATGGCAAAGAGCATCGCGAATACTCATACTACACCCGCACGCTCAATACCATTATGCTCCCCATAGTGTGGCAGCCGCACGTCTATCTGGCACGCAACCACATACGCCTTTATATAGAGGGTGCTGTGACCTTCTCGTATAACTTCGGTGGCGACTACGATTATGAGGCGTGTGATGGAGAGCATCATAAGGGCGCACCTTATCCAAACATCAAGGGCAAATATGATTGGCGTGTGGAGCGAGATAACCGCTGGAACTACGGCTTGGCCGGAGGTGGAGGCTTCGCACTGCTGTTTGGTCGTATGGAGTTTGGTGTGCGCGCACGCTACTACTTCGGCTATGCCGACCTGATGCGCAACCTCAACAAATACTACGACAACTGGATTGACGGAGATGAAAACCCCTTCTACTACACTCCCAACCGTTCGCCTCTCGACAACCTGACATTCAACATCACGCTGGCCTACCGCTTCAATAAAGATGGTTTCGATACTTGGAATCGTACGCGAGTGAAAAACCGTCAGGTGAAGAACAAGGAGTTTAACTTCTCGGAGGCCGGAGGAGGCAACAACAATAACTCGACAAAGAAACGAAGCGGCACAAAGAGAAAGAGATAGGAAGGAGGGAGGAATTCCCCACCTGCTACACGACAAATAGAAAATAATTAAAAACCAATAAAGATATGGACGCAACACTTTCGACACGTCAGCAGAAGATTGCACGACAGATTCAGCGTGACATAGCCGAAATTTTACAGAAAGACGGTAAGGCATTTACTATGGGTGCAATGGTGACGGTGACAACCGTACGCGTATCACCCGACCTTGCCTATGCAAAGATATATTTCAGCATCTTCCCCTTCGAGCGCAATCAAGAGGTGATGGAGGCCTTGGAGAAGAATAACTGGTTCCTGCGCCGCGAGTTGGGCAAGCGCATACGCAACCAACTCAAAGTGGTACCCGAACTGCAATTCTTCCTCGACGACTCGTTGGAGTATATCGAGAACATCGACACCCTGCTCAAAGAGTAACCGCAGCCGAAAAAGACTCTCCCGCCAAGATGAATGTACGTCATCTGATAGCCCTGCGCCACCTGCGCTCGAAAGGTTCGCACGCCGTGATAAACCTCATATCGCGTGTGAGCATCGTGGCTATGGCTGTACCTGTGGCGGCGATGATTGTGCTGATGTCGGTATTCAACGGCTTGGAGCAGATGACACGCCAGCACTATACGGCCATAGATGCCGACCTGAAAATGGTGCCTCGGCGTGGTACGACGCTCACCATAGAGCCTGCGCTCCTGACGCAGTTAAGGGCCACCGAGGGTATAGGGCAGGTAGCCCTATCGCTGGAACAGACGGCGGTGGTGGAGTCGGGCGAGGGCCGCTCAATAGCGATGGTGAAGGGTATCGACACAAACTATGTGCGGGTAGTTCCCATAGCCGAGCGACTACTGCTGGGTACATTCACCACACAGGCCGACGAGCGGGATTGTCTGGTGGCGGGGGCAGGAGTAATCAACGACCTCGGGTTGGGACGTAACTCGCTGGGGCGTACATTGAGCCTCTATGCCATCAGTCGCGCACGTTTCTCGTCGTTGCTGCCTGTGGGTGGCTTCACACGACGCGATATGCCGCTGACGGGTATCTTCTCGCTCGACGAGAGCAATGCCTACAAGGCTTTCACGTCGCTACGCGCCGCGCAGGAGTTGTTTAACTACCCCGACCGCATATCGACCATCGAGATAGCCCTGACGAGCGGTGTCAATGCCGACAAGGTGGCCGACGAGATAGAGAAATTTGCCGGCGACGAATGGCGAGTGATGACACGCGAGGAGAGTAACTCGATATATCGCCTGATGGCAGCCGAGAAGTGGGGAGTATTTTTTATTGCAGCCATAGTGCTGGCCATAGCCTCGCTGTCGATTGTGGGTACACTGGTGATGATGATAATAGATAAGCGTGACGACGTGCAGACACTGCGCACACTCGGAATGAATCGCGGGCAGATTATGTCGCTCTTTGCTGCCGAGGGGCATATTATGGCCTTGGCGAGTCTGGTGCTGGGATTGGTGCTGGGCATAACGCTCACGCTATTGCAGCAGTGGGCCGGCATAGTGCAACTGAATGCCACGACGCTTATGGTCGATGCCTACCCCGTAGAGTTGCAGTGGGGCGATGTGGTGCTGACGACACTCTGTTTCTTGGCCGTAGCGTGGGTGATAACACGCCTGACGGTCGGGCGTATGTTGAAGGATTAGAACAAAAACGACGATATGAAGCATATTTTTTATTCACTTTTGACGCTGTCGCTCGTGGCCTTCGCAGGCTGTGAGAGCCGCAAGACCATTCCCGACGAGGAGTTGGCCGCAATTTTTCACGATGCGATGATTGTAAATGCCTACATAGGCAACCAAGGCATCGACATCGACTCGCTCAACATCTATGAGCCAATATTCAAGCACTACGGCTACACAACCGAGGATGTGCGTTATACGATGTCGAGTTTTTTGAGGCGCAAGAGTGCCAACCTGAGCGACGTGGTGAATGATATGATTGAGCAGATTGAGCAGGAGAATGACCGACTGAAACTCGCTGTCACAAAACTCGACACCATAGAGAGTGCCGCGCAACGCTTTGCAAAGCGTACGCTGGTGCAGGATACGACGGTGGTGATAAAACGGGCAGCCGATAGCGTAAAGTTGCGCTACGCCATACCCGTCGAGGCCAGAGGCGAGTTCAAGATTTCGGCACGCTATACGGTGGATAGTCTGGATAAGTCGCGCGGACGACGTTTTACCGTGAGGAAGATGTTCCGCGACTCCACCACCCGACAGGTGCATAGTTCGATGATGCAGATGAGCCGAGGCTCAAAACTTTCGGCGACAGTGCCCATCACCGAGAACGACAGCAATGTGATAGCCATCAACCTCTACTTCGACGACTTCTCGGCAACCTCGAAGACACAGCGCGAGAAGTACCCGCGTCCAAAGGTGTCGAAGATGACTTTGGAGGAGGTTATGGTATGTTTCACACCCGAGTTGGAGAAGGCTGTCGAGCAACTGTATGAAAAGCAGTTGGAGGTGAGGATTTTCTCCGACACAATGTTCTTTATGCCCAAGGAGGAGTTCAAGGCCGAGCCGACAGACTCGTTGGAGACAGAGCCGGCCGACTCGTTAAAGGTGGAAGAGTAAGATGACCAACCTGCGGCACATAGCGGCACACTACCTGCTCGACGGAGGCGAGGTCGTGGAGCGTCCTGTCATAACGATAGATGATGCGGGGCGCATAGTGCGCATAGCGCAATGGGAGCGGCTCGACACTATGCCCACGACAGAATTTTATGCCGGAGCGTTGTGTGCAGGATTTGTAAATGCTCATTGTCACGCCGAACTATCCTACCTGCGTGGTGCGATAGCCGAAGGCTCGGGCTTTGCCGGCTTTGCGCGCGCCATAGGTCAGGTGCGGGGAGGTTTCTCGGCCGAGGAGCGCAGGCAGGCTCTCGTGGCGGCCGACGCGGCGATGTGGGCCGAGGGCGTAGAGGCGGTGGGCGACATAGTGAATGACGACTCGTCGTTTGAGGTGAAACAACACTCACACATACACTACCACTCCTTTGCCGAGGTTTTTGGGCTGAACGCCTCAACCGAGGCGGCACGAAGGTTGCTCACAGGCGCAAACTGCTCGCTCACGCCGCACTCGACCTACTCGGTACAAGATGCGGTGTTTCGTGAGATTGCACAGACGAAGAGCGACGCTCCGCTATCTGTTCACTTTATGGAGTCGCCCGACGAGGCGGCACTATATCGTGGCGAGGGCTCTTTGGCGGCGTGGTATGAGAAGATGGGTTGGCAGTGTGATTTTCTCGGCTACTCGTCGCCGGCAAGGCGCATCGTGGAGAGCATACCGCACGAGCGACGGGTGATGTTGGTGCATAACTGTTGCATCAACGAGGAGGATATCGCACTCATAGACGAGGCGTTTGGGCAACGCGTGAGTTGGGTGGTGTGTCCTCGCTCGAATGACTATATTTCGGGCCTGCGACCGCCTGTGGATAGGTTGCGTCGCGCAGGCGCGAGGATTTGCATAGGCACCGACTCGCTGGCATCGAATCACTCGCTCTCGATGGTGGAGGAGATGAAGGCGATGCGTGAAGTGCCGCTCAAAGAGTTGGCACTGTGGGCAACGAGAAATGGAGCCGAGGCCATAGGCATAGCCGACGAAAAAGGCTCGATAGAGGTGGGCCGACGGTCGGGAGTGGTGCTAATCGAGGGCATAGAGCGTGGCGACGACGGAGAACTCTACCTCACCGACAAAGCGACGAGTCGACGGTTGGCATAGGGCCGCGAAAAAGAGGCCGCAAGAGAGAGGGCGTGGCAGAAGGAGGGCACAAGAAAGAGGGCGTGGCAGAAGGAGGCCGCAGGAGAGAGAAAAAGATTTGTGTTTTGATGTTTTTAGTTTGGATTTTAACACACATTTAACCCTCGGCGAAAGCCCTCGACTGACTATAAAACAAGAAAATAGAGAGAAAAATTTATTGAAAGATATGGAACTGAAAGAGATTTTGGCTACGCGCCGCAGTACAAGAAAATTTTTGGAGCGCGCAGTAGAAAAGGAGAAGATTGAGCGCATATTGGAGATGGCAATGAGCGCACCCTCATCGCGTAACACACGCTCGACACGCCTTTGGGTGGTGAGCGACAAAGAGCAGTTGGAGATGATTTCCCGGATGCGCGATTATGGTGCCGGATTTGTGAAAAATGCCGCCGCAGCCATTCTGGTAATGGGTGACAAGACAAAAACCGACCTTTGGGATATCGATTGCGCCATTATGGCCACCATTCTTCAAATAGCCATCGTAGATGAGGGTATGGCCTCGTGCTGGGTGCATATCAACGAGCGTCCCGTCAAGCGTGAGGAGCCCGAAGGCGAGAAGGCCGAGGAGTTTTTGCGTGCCCGACTGGATATACCCGAGGAGTATGGTATGTTGTGCGCCATAGCATTTGGTTATTCCGATTTCAGGCCCGCCGACCTGCCACCTTACGAGGGCGAGGAGCGCGTGAAGTGGTTGTAAGGCAGAAGATAGTGTGTTGGATTTTTAACCCGAAAATATTACATTTGCAATAATGGAGGAGATACAGTCGAACTATAAGAGAGAGGATTTATATGATGCCGAGCGCATCGAGAAATTGGCCTATCACTACCGCGAGATACTCTCGCTCTTGGGCGAAGATGCCTCGCGTGAGGGGCTGTTGAAGACCCCCGAGCGTGTGGCGAAGGCTATGTCGTTTGTGACGAAGGGCTATGCGCAGAACCCCGTGGAGTTAATCAATCAGGCTATCTTCCGCGAGGAGTATCAGCAGATGGTGCTGGTCAAGGATATTGAACTATTCTCGATGTGTGAGCATCACCTGATGCCTTTTGTGGGTAAGGCGCACGTGGCATATATACCCAATGGTCGCATTACGGGCCTCTCGAAGATTGCCCGCGTGGTGGAGTGTTTCGCCCGTCGCTTGCAGGTGCAGGAGCGTCTGACGGTGCAGATTCGTGACTGTATTCAGGAGGCACTGAACCCGATTGGTGTGGCTGTGGTCATCGAGGCAAGCCATATGTGTATGCAGATGCGCGGTGTCGAGAAGTTAGGCTCGGCGACGACAACCTCGGCCTTCACGGGCATATTCTTAAAGGATACGCGCACGCGCGAGGAGTTTTTGACTTTGATAAGCAATAAATACAGGTAAAAGTAAGGCGTTATGCCACATTGGTACAACGAAAAGGACTAATGACAACCGAACAACAAACATTAAAAACTTAAATACTACTAAAATGAAAAAATTTATCTCTTTTATTACCTGCGCGTGCCTTATGGCGGGTGCGATGGTAAGCACCGGTTGCGGTGAAGACAACACCTCAACAGACGATGGTAAGGTGGCCGTAACTGCTGTAACATTGAATAAGTCGGCGGTGAAGTTGGCTCCCGAGGCTACCGTACAACTTACGGCGACGGTGGCTCCCGAGAACGCTACCAACAAGGCTGTGGCTTGGACTTCATCAAAGGAGACCGTAGCAACAGTGAGCGAGGCAGGTTTGGTAACAGCCGTAGCCGAGGGTGAGGCTACAATCACCGCAACAACAGAAGATGGCGCAAAGATGGCCACTTGTAAGGTGACCGTTGAGGCTGCCGAGGTGGGTGTAGAGAGCATTTCGCTCAACTTTACAGAAATCGGTATGAACCCCGGCGACGAGGCGACTTTGGAGGCAACGGTATTGCCCGAGGCAGCCGAGAACAAGAGCGTGAAATTCCGCTCGTCGAATTCCGAGGTGGCAACTGTTGGCCGTACAAGTGGTTTAATCACAGCAGTGGCTAACGGCGAGGCTACCATCACCGTAACATCATACGACAACGAGGAGGTTACCGCTACTTGCGTGGTGACGGTTACTACTCCTGTCGAGAGCATCACGCTCAACAAGACAGAGTTGGTACTTATCCCCGAGGCAAAGGAGACTTTGGTGGCTACAATTCTGCCCGAGACAGCATCGAACAAGAATGTCACCTGGTCATCATCAGCCGAGGATGTGGCAAAAGTCGTAAATGGCGAAGTTACAGCCGTTGCCGAGGGTGAGGCTACCATCACCGCCTCAACCGAGGATGGCGCCAAGACCGCCACATGTGCTGTCAAAGTCAAGGCTGTCGATGAGGAGCCTTTGAAGGTGGTCTCGTTCAATATTACGGTAAGTAATAGTAACCTCGACAATCAAGATAATTATTGGAATAATCGAAAAGATGTTATTATTAAATTCATCAAAGCCGAGATGCCTGATGTAATGGGTATGCAGGAGGTTACAGAGTACCAGCTTACTTACTTGAAGAACAACCTTTCGGGTTACGACCACTATGGTATTGACCGTGGCGGTAACAACAACAGCTTTGAGCGTACATCAATTATGTACAACACCGCAACGGTAGAGGTTTTGGAGCAAGGTACTTTCTGGCTCTCTCCCACACCCGATGTTGCATCAAAAAGTTGGCTTGATGATGTTCAGACCTCGGTTGAGGGTACTCCGGGTGCTATGAAATATAACCGTACCTGTACTTGGATTAAGTTCAAGCGCAAGAGCGACAATAAGGTGTTCTTCTATTACAATACCCACCTTGAATTTGGTTATCACTCCAACTATAATCTCGGTCAGACAGCACGCGAGAAGGGTGTAGCTCTTATCGTGGAGCGCATCAAGGCCAAGGCAACCAACGGCGAGCCCGTAATCTTTGGTGGAGATATGAATCAGGTGGCAAACGACAAGTGTTTCAATGCGGCTTTGAACTATGGTATGGTTAGCGGTCGTGTAACGGCAACTCGGGTTTTGAGTGAGCAAAATCGCAACAGTATCACTTGGAACGACTATAACGCTACCGAGAAGGATGCATTGCCCGAGAACTCTCATAGCCCCAACAGCTGGAATATGATTGACCACTTCTTCTTGAAGAACTGTAATGCTGTGGAATTCCGCACTATTCGCAATACAACCTATGGTGGCGAGATGTCCGGTAAGGATAACGGCTCATATATGGCCGACCACTATCCCATTTTGATTACCGTTGCGTTGTAAAAAATCAGGCGATGTTAAGAAAAATCATAACATTCTGCGTAGCCCTCTGTGCCCTGATGGGTGCAGAGGCTGCGTACGCCAAAAAGTTGAAGGTTGTATCGTTCAATATCGTGGTGAGCAACCACGAGACCGAGAATGGTTGGAACGGCCGAAAGAGTGCCATTGCCAACTTCCTTATGGAGGAGCAACCCGACATCATCGGCTTGCAGGAGGCGACCTATATGCAGATACAATATCTGCTGGCTAATATGCCCGACTACTCGCTCTATGGCGTGAGTCGTGACACCGGTACAAGGGGTGGTCGTGGCGAATACTCGGCTATCATCTACAACCGCGAGAAGTACAACCTTGTGGATAAGGGAGAGTTTTGGCTCTCGCCCACGCCCGACAGGCCCTCACGCAGTTGGAATGACGAGGTGCAGACCAAGATAGAGCCCCACCCGGGAGCGATGAAGCATAACCGCGTATGTACTTGGGTGCGCTTGCAGGAGAGGTCGTCGAAAAAGGAGTTTTACTTCTTCAACACACACCTCGAATTTGGCTACCACGCCAACTACAACCTCGGCCAGACAGCCCGCGAGAAGGGTGTGGCACTCATCGTGGAGAAGATGAAGGAGATAGTACCCGAGGGTATGCCCGTGATTCTGTCGGGCGATATGAATCAGGTGACGGCCGACAAATGTTTCGCTCCGCTCTATGAGTTCGGTATGAAGAACTCGCGCGTCGAGGCCGGCAAGGTCATCAGCGAGGAGAACCGCAACAGCGTGACCTGGAACGGCTTCCACTTCAGCTCAAATCGTGCCTCAAACATCGAGAACGAGGAGAAGAGCAAGGGCCCGGGTAACTTCCACATGATTGACTACATCTATTACAAGGATTGCAGGGCTGTGGAGTACCGCACCATTCGCGATAGGCGTTACGGCGAGGAACCCGAGGTGGATGGTAAGTTCTATATGTCGGACCACTACCCCATTATGGCGATAGTGAAGATGTAGTTTTATCGCGGTTTTTATCAACACCCGCTGTTGAAAACATATTACTATTTTTATCCGCTGCCTCGGAATGGTAGCGGATTTTTTTCATTATCTTTGTAGGAGGATAATTTATAAATATTCTCCCCCTAAATTAGGGACGCCGAAGGGGAGGGATATGATGAGAAGAGATACCCCTCTGTCCTGCGGACATCTCCACTATGTTAGGGGAGAAATTTTAAAGAAATTTTCGAAAAAAAAAACAAAACTATATGGAACAACAGGTAAAGGAGTTGCTTGCGAGGGTAATACACCCCGAGACGCAAAAAAACATAGTCGAGAGCGGCATCGTCGAAAAGGTAACGGCGCGCGAAGATAAGATTGTAGTGGTATTGTGCTTCCAAAAGGCCAAAGACCCCTTCTCACAGCGCATACGCACGCTTGTCGAGCAGATGCTGCGTGAGGCCTACCCCGCGGCGGCCGACAACATAACGATAGCCGTCAAGGAGGGCACGCCCCGACCACCACAGCCCAAGCGCGAGAGCACAACGGCAAAGGTGGGTAAGATTATCGCCGTAGCCTCGGGAAAGGGTGGCGTAGGTAAATCGACCGTAACGGCAAACCTCGCCCTCACGCTGCGAAATATGGGTTATCGTGTGGGAATACTCGATGCCGATATATATGGCCCGTCGCAACCCAAGATGTTTGGCCGCGAGGGTTATCTGCCCGACGCCGTACAGCAAGAGGGACAGGATTATATCGTGCCGGCCGAGAGTATGGATATCGAGTTGATGTCGATAGGCTTCTTCATTCAGCCGACCGACGCTCTGATGTGGCGCGGAGCGATGGCTACAAGTGCCTTGAAGCAGTTGCTACACCAGACAATGTGGGGCGGGCTGGACTTTTTATTGATAGATATGCCCCCGGGAACAGGTGATGTGCATCTGACGATTATCTCGGAGATAAAGTTGGACGGCGCAGTGATTGTCTCGACACCCCAGCAGGTGGCCGTTGCCGATGTTGTGCGTGGCGTGGAGATGTTCCGCCACGAGCAGGTAAATGTTCCTGTTTTGGGCGTGGTGGAGAATATGGCGTGGTTTACACCCAAGGAGTTGCCCGACAACCGCTACTACATCTTCGGAAAGGGTGGCGCGCGTGGTTATGCCGCCGAGGTAGGAGTGCCTTTCTTGGGAGAGATTCCGCTCATTCAGTCGATAATGGAGGGTGGCGAAAATGGTACTCCGACGGTTGCCACCGACACACAGGTCGAGGAGTATTACCGCAAGGTCGCCGAGCAGATGATTAAGCAGTTGTAACCCACAACATAAATACCCACTCTAAACTTAAAATCTATATGAAAAACCTTTTTTATATTATTGTTATTGCTTCTTGTATAGCCTTAATGTCGCTCTGTCTGCATCTATTTTGTGACACCCATACAGAAACTATTGCAGAGCCGGCACATACGGTAGTGTTAGAAGATAGGTCGCCGGTGGGAACATATAATTGGTTTACGATTGTAATAGCCGGATTTGCGCTGGTGGTAAGCATTATTGCTTGGCGTTCACAAGAAAAAGTGGCCGAAAATACAAGTATGTTGAGTTATAAAGCACAAGAACAGGCTTTATTTGATTTGGTGCGACACCTATATAGAAATATGGTGGTGATGT
>CAZQMC010000010.1:0-36965 GCA_964594305.1 uncultured Alistipes sp.
AAAATATCACCAAAAATATTACTCGATTAACTGAATTAGGCTCAAACAAAAAAAATACCTGCCTAACATTTTTTTATTGTTAGACAGGCTCTTTTATCTTTTGGCCTGTTACTCAAATCGGGGGCGGACAAACTCATCGTTGTAAGATGTGAAGGTCAGACCTTTGATTGAAGAGTCGGGCGTAGAGTAGGTATGCTCTTTGATGAGGTGAAAATCCTCGGCATCGAGAGCGTAATAACGGTCGGTCAATCTATCCGAGATACCCACCGTCCAATCCAGCATATTACCCATAATAATCATCGATTCCGTCTCGGGATTGAACGAAGGAATACCACTCTTTACAACCTCGTATGAGGGGCGTTTTACAACCCATAGACTGTTGTCTGTATCGACAATCAATGCCAGCATACGACGCGACGAGAACTCCGTGATATAGACATATTTTGCCGTCATCTGCTCGGGTAATTCGATAGCGCGGCAGTAGGGGCGGCCTTTGGTCATTTTCAGGTGGAACAACTTTCTCTCGGCATCTAAAATGACATAGCCTTCGTCGTACTCCTTACGGTCGGTGGCATTACCCGAGAGGTGCGTTGCGGGGAACTTAAATCCCTTGCGCAGCATCATCTCGGTAAAACGCGCACTCTTCTCCTCGTTAATGGTGTTGCTCTCCATATCGATAAACTCGATACCCTCGTCTGTGATGCGGAATACATCGTCGGGCATCTGTAAATCCACACGGCCCGACATCGACTCCAAAAGTGCATATAGCCCAATTTGAGGCTTATTTATATCGGAGGGGTTGTAGCGAGCGTGGAAATTCTCTCGCTGCACGTCGTAGGGATTGACCTCTACGCCGCATATCGTTTCGGGGAAGCGGCCATCGGCCATCAATTGACGGCAATAAAACATAGGTAAGATGCTGTCGAACTCCGCCTCGGTATAGTGACGGCCGGTGAGGTCGGAATATACAATATCCTTGTCGCTTACATCTATGACGGCAAACTCTCCCACAACCGAACTATATAGCGTAAAGGGAGATTTCGATGACTTGGCGAAGAAGAAGTTATAGAGCCAAGGCAGTTGCCAAGCCAAAATAACGACAACCATTGCCCAGAAAAATATTTTACTTATTCGTAACATAGTCAATTCAGGTTTTTATAGTGAGTTAATCTTGTCGTCCGTCGCGGAATCGCGTGAGCGAGAGTACCGACAACAGAGGTAAGAGTAGTGTGACAATCGTCAGCAACGGCATAAAATCGTTGTAAGCCTCGGGCTTGGCCGGCTGGAAATAGATGCGGATAAAGAGCAATGCAATGACGCCATCGATAATTCGGCGACTCCACGTAGGCTCCAACGAAATCCACGCGGTGAAGAAATAGGCGGCAAGGCCGGCCATATACCACGGTGCCGAGGAGTAGAGTATGTGCTGCCACAACTCGGGAGCCATAACGCTCTGTAAGTAACAGAACATTATGACAATGGCGGGAAGGAATGTCAAGACGAGCATCGTCGCTCCAAACATCAGCATCACACCGACGGCTGTCGTCGCTTTGATGGGCAGATGAAGTGTGAGTTTGAACGATTTGCGTTGCATCTCGGGGACAAACTGCACAATGGCAAGTCCCAAGCCGAGAATAAGAGGCAGGTATTGCAGAAGGTCAATGAATATGGCGTCGCGGTCAATCATTACCTGCCAGATATGTGCCGCACCTTTAAGTGAGCAGGCGCGTGCCAGACGCAACATCGCAAAGCCGGCAAAACCTGTCGAGGCGAGGAGCGCGAGCAGCCAGTACCACCCGATTTTAATCCACTCTTTATAAAATATGGCTCGTATCATAATCTTAATATTTTCCGGTTAAACCAATAAATGCATCTTCCAGATTTACCTTCTCGGCCACAACCTCCGAGATGCCCTCCTTTGAGAGCATAGCACGCACCTCCTCGGTGGGACGCATAGAGAACACCTCCAAAGTGTTGCGAATGACAGAGGCGTTGTATAGTCCTTCACTCTGTTGAAGCGCAAATCCCTCGGCAACGGTGGCTGTGTAACGATGAATATCGTGGAGCAACTTATCGACAGGCATCTGTACCAATATGCGGCCATAGTCCATTATGATACAGTCGTCAATCAGACGCTCCATATCCTGTATGATATGCGAGGTGAGGAATACGGTTTTATCTTCTGCCTTTGCATACTCTCGCAGATAATCGACAAACAGACGGCGATAGCCGGGGTCCAAGCCCAATGAGAAGTCGTCCAAGACCAGAACTTCGGGGTCTTGGGCAAGGATAAGACCCAAGGCTACTTGTGAGCGCTGGCCGCACGACATACGATTGATGCGCTGATGGGGTGCCACCTGCAAACGGCTCATCAGTTCGTAGTAAGCCTCACGCTTCCAATTGGGGTAGAATGCCGAGTAGAACTTCTCAATCTGCTCGATATTCATAAACTGATATTGTACGTGTCCCTCAATCAACAGACCTATTCTGCGGCGTGTCTCGGGGTTCATCTGGCCGATTTTCTCACCCAAGATAAGGCACTCACCCGAGCGGGGCTGCAAAAAACCACTCAAAATATTGATTGTCGTGGTCTTGCCCGTTCCATTCTTGCCCAACAGTCCCAAAATCCTGCCGCGAGGCACATTGAAATTGAGGTCTTTATAAATTAGTCGCTTCCCGTAATAGTGCGTCAGGTTGCGACATTCGATTACATTTTCCATAAAAATAATAAGGTTTTGGTTAATTCAGCAGCAGGAGCAGTAGCGGTAATAAGATGCCTGCGGCGAGTTCTATACCGCCTCGGCCCCACAATCCGCGCTTGCCCTTGACCATTACGATACCCGTGATGGTGATGATGATAAGCCCGAATGAGAAGATGTCGGAGAACCAAGTCCACCACCTCCCGGGATTGTAGTGTAGCGTTGTCATAGCACTAATCAGATGACGACGACGCAACGACTCATAGACCGTGTCGCCTGTCGAGAGATTGACAACCAATGAAGAGCCTCCACTCAAAAATACCTTCAACTGCTCCGATTGAGGGAAGTAATGCTTGGTGTAACGCTCCGTAACTCCCACTCTTTGCATAATGGCTTCGACCTGTTGTTTTGAACACTCCGCCTTTGTGGGAAGGTTGTCGAGAGTCATCTCACTGCGTGTTACAACATAGTGCGGATTGATGCTGTCTCGATGATTCATAACAAAGCCGGATATGGCGTATATCAACACCATACCCGACAAAAAGAATGATAAATCCCGATGAAGTGTGCGACTCCAACGGCGTATGTTATCCTTCGATAATTTCATAGCCGACAGCCTCGATGTAGTAGAACGAAAGGTAAGCCTTGCCCTCGGCCTCGTTGCGTGCTGCTATTCTTGCACGGAAGTCGGCAATGCGCTCTGCTGTGGTGTTGGCAGTCTCGCCACGTGCCGCTTTCTCGGTAGAGCAACCTGCCTCGCCATCGCCGTGCTGCTCGACACCGACCATCTGCTCCCACTGTTGCAGGTAGGCCTCGTCGATACGCTCCTCGACCAATACTCCCTTCACCTTTACGATGCTGTTTGTGCATTTCTGGTCGAAAGAGCCAAGTTTCGCAGCCTCTACGCGTATTGTCTTGCTGTCGTCGCTACCCATAAGGAACATCTTTGTAGCGCCGTGCTTGCAGAGGTGAGTGCAAATGGCCTCAATCTCAATCTCCTGACCGGCGAGTGCCTCCGCCTGCTCCAACAGAGCATCTACGTCCATTGTTGCAGCGCACTCTGTTGTAGCCTCACAAGAGGTGCTCTTCTTTGCATTGCGATTTCCGCAAGCGACCATTGCAGTAGCCAACACAACCGAAATGGCCAAAATGATGATTTTCTTCATAACTGACTAATTATTTATATTAAACTTTTGTCTTAAAAATGCACAACAAAGATACGAATTTATTAAAGAATATTTTTCGTAGCGTAATGATTTATAGGGTGTAAATGGCCGAAAATCCCTATTATTAGGGAATACATTTGGCACAAGCAAAGGCTTTGATGTGGATTTTGTGGACATTATGCTCTTGCGAGTGGGGTGGGGTGAGCCGATGACCATCACAAAAAAAGAGAGCAACGCTCTCTTATTGGAAATTATCGTATTATTTTTCGATGACACCCGAGCCTGCCAGCGTGTCACCATCGTACCACGCCGCAAATTGACCGGCGGCGATGCCGCGTTGTGGTTCATCAAACAAGATGTAAAGGCCTTCGCTACGGCGTATGAGAGTAGCCTTTTGCAGAGGCTGGCGATAGCGTATGCGTACATCGTAGCGACGCTCGTCACCCACCTGCATCGCCTCCGCAGGCTCCACCCAATGAATCTCCTCGGGTAAAATGCGCAATGCCCTGCGATAAAGTCCCGGGTGAGAGTCGCCCTCGCCGACATAAATAACATTTTGCGCGACATCGGTCGCAATGATGAAAAGCGACTCCTTGCGGCCGCCAATGCCAAGTCCCTTACGCTGACCTATGGTGTAGAAGTGTGCGCCTTTGTGAGTGCCAATCTTCTTGCCGTCGCGTACGGTATAATGGAACGGCTCGGCCAAATGCTCCAAATCATCTTCGCCAATGGCCTTCCCATAACCTCGCCACGAGGGTAGTATCTCGTGAATGTTGCCCTCTTTGGCCGAGAGTTTCTGTTGTAGGAAAACGGGTAAATCGACCTTGCCCACAAAGCAGATACCCTGCGAGTCTTTACGTTTGGCGGTGGCGAGATGCTGCTCCTCGGCTATGCGCCGAACTTCGGGTTTGAGCATATCGCCTATGGGAAACAGAGCGTAGTGTAACTGCTCCTGTGTGAGTTGGCAAAGGAAATAACTCTGGTCTTTATTGCCGTCACTGCCGGCCAGCAGGCGATATACGGTGCGACCGTCAATCTGCTCCTCTCTCTTGCGGCAGTAGTGGCCTGTGGCTACATAGTCGGCGCCGAGTTTCAGGGCCTCCTTCAAAAAGACATCGAACTTAATCTCGCGGTTGCACAATACGTCGGGGTTGGGTGTGCGTCCCTTCTCGTACTCCGAGAACATATAATCGACAACGCGGCGACGATACTCCTCCGATAAATCGACAAACTTAAACGGAATATCCAATCGCTTGGCAACCAATTCGGCGAAGAGTTGGTCGTCGTACCACGGGCAGTCGCCCTCCAATGTACCTGTCGTGTCGTGCCAATTACGCATAAAGAGTCCGATGACTTCGTGCCCCTGCTCTTTGAGCAGATAGGCTGCCACCGAAGAATCTACACCGCCCGAAAGGCCTACAACAACTCTTGCCATAATCCCATACTGTTAAAGATGGCAACAAAGGTACAAATTATTGGCTCAAAAATCAAAACATTGGTTTGCGGAGTGTGCTTGTTTGGAAAATTCATCTATTGGGCGTATCTTTGCCCCACTTAAAAACAGAGTTTGTCGCGGACTCATCAAAACACGAACAGTTATGAAAAATGCTTATGTCTTCCCGGGGCAGGGTGCCCAATACTCCGGTATGGGAAAAGACTTATACGAAAACAGCGCAGAGGCAAAGGCCTTGTTTGATAAGGCAAACGAGATTTTGGGATTTTCGATTACCGATGTGATGTTTTCGGGTACGGCCGAGGAGTTGAAACAGACCAAGGTGACACAACCTGCCGTATTCCTTCATTCGGTGATTTTGGCAAAGGTGTTGGGCGTAAAACCCGATGCTGTCGCAGGTCACTCGTTGGGAGAATTCTCGGCGTTGGTTGCCGCAGGTGTTTTATCGTTTGAGGACGGTTTGCGATTGGTTGCCAATCGTGCTATGGCGATGCAGAAGTGCTGCGAGAATACCCCCGGCGGAATGGCTGCAATTCTCGGCTTGGAGGATAGTGCAGTGGAGCAGGTGTGTGATGGTGTTTATGGTGTGGTTGTCGCTGCCAACTATAACTGCCCGGGGCAGTTGGTCATTTCGGGAGAGAATGGTGCTGTCGATGCGGCTTGCGAGGCTTTGAAGGCGGCAGGTGCTCGTCGTGCATTACGTCTGCCTGTTGGCGGTGCTTTCCACTCACCACTGATGGAGGCCGCTCGTGAGGAGTTGGAGAGGGCTATCGAGGCTGTGGAGTTTCATAATCCCGTATGCCCTGTATATCAGAATGTTGATGCCAAGCCACAAACTTCGGCCGAGGTCATCAAGGAGAATCTTATCAAGCAACTCACCTCTCCGGTACGTTGGACTCAAATCGTGCGTAATATGCTTGCCGACGGCGTTGCCTCATTCACCGAGTTAGGCCCCGGTAATGTTTTGCAGGGCCTTGTGAAGAAGGTCGATGCCGATGTGGCTTGCGAGTCAAAATCGGCTATGTAAGTCGCAACGGACGATAGTGTAATTTAGTGAGATTACCTCCCTTTCGGGTGGGGTAATCTCATTTTTTTATAAAATTCGTTAAAATAATTAAAAAACATATTGATGTTCCCGATAAATGTGTGTATATTTGCCGAAGAGTATTTAAATAATTCAACAATAGCGTTATGTCATCACTTACCGAATTTTTTGACATTCAGCCAAACGAGAAGTTAAAGGGTATTACACACAAAAATAATATCATCAAACGCAATATCATTGCTTATATGGCTGTGAATGGCGAGTGTACTCTTGCGGAACTTACGAAAGAGTTGCATATCAGCGTGCCTACCATCACAAAATTGGTGCAGGAACTTATCGAAGAGAATATCGTAAACGATTTGGGTAAGGTCGAAACACCCGGAGGACGCCGTCCCAATGTGTTTGGTTTGGCCAATTCGGCTATATATTTCGCCGGTGTGAATGTGGCCCGCGATAATATGACCTATGTCATCACCGATTTGAAGAACAATATCATCACCGAGGTTGTCGATAACGATTTCGAGTTGCAGAATCGTGAGCAGTGCTTGGAGAAGATATGCAGCAATATCGAGAACTTTATCGCAAATTGCGGAATTGACCGCAATAAGATTTTGGGTTTGGGCGTGTCAATTGTAGGTCGAGTTAATCCCGAGACAGGTCGCAGTTATATGTACTTTACATCGAGCGAGCAGTCATTGCGTGAGATTATCGAGGAGCGAGTGAAGATTCGCGTGCTGTTGGAGAATGATACCCGCGCACGTTGCTATGCCGAGTATAACTGCTCTCGCTCGAAGGAGGAGAGTGATGTCATCTATCTGCATTTGGGACGTGGTGTTGCCATCGGTATTGTCATCGACGGCAAACTATACTACGGTAAGAATGGCTTTGCCGGTGAGTTTGGTCATATCCCCTTCTTCGATAACGAGACAATATGTGCGTGTGGCAAGAAGGGTTGTTTGGAGACCGAGGTGTCGGGTATTGCCATCGAGGAGAAGATTATCAAACTCATCAAGAGTGGCGTGAATACCATCTTGCGTGAGAAGTATGACCGTGGCGAGCAGATACATATCAACGATATTATCTCGGCAGCAAAGAACGACGATAACCTCTCTATCGAACTTATCGAGGAGGTAGGTGAGAAGTTGGGTAAGGCTGTGGCGTTCCTAATCAATACGTTCAATCCCGAGACGGTGATTGTGGGTGGTAATCTGGCCGCAGCGGGCGATTATATTATGTTGCCGTTGAAATCCTCGACCAATAAGTTCTCGCTAAACCTTGTTTATAAGGATACCAAGTTCCGCCTCTCGAAGATGTCGGAGAATGCGAATGCTTGGGGTGTAGCGATGCTTATTCATAATAAGATTATAGGCCTTTAATCTCTGTATAAGATGAATATCGAAGCCTCGAAGTGTCGTCTGCGAGCCCTCGAAGAGGAGGACTTGGAGGTGATGTATGGTTGGGAGAATGATATGGAGTTGTGGCGAGTAAGCGGTACTGTGGCACCGTTTTCTCGCCATATTCTTTCTCGTCTTATCGAGGAGCAACAATATGATATCTATGCTACGCGACAGTTGCGCTTGGTCGTTGAGGTCGATACTCCGGCAGGCGTGGCGGCTGTCGGTGCGGTCGATTTGTTTGATTTTAATCCGCAGAATGCTCGTGCCGGAGTGGGGGTGTTTATCGAACAGAAATATCGTCGTTGCGGCCTTGCACAAGATGCGTTGCTGGCTGTCGAGCGATATGGCCGCGAGGTGTTGCGCCTGAATCAACTGTGGTGCAGTGTCGCCGAGGATAACGAGGCCAGCCTTCGCCTGTTTGGCAAGTTGGGTTATGAGGCGTGCGGTCGCCGAAGCGAGTGGATTCTCACGCCCCAAGGAGCCTTTGCAGAGGTGCTATTGCAAAAGATATTAAGGTGAGCCAGATGTGCAAATAAAAAAGCCGAGCAGGGCGAATAAAAAGAGGGCCTGTCTAACAAGTCCTAAAAAATAAAAATCGCCCCCGTCAGACACACTTCTGGCGGGGGTGAAATCGTAAAAATCAGACTTGTTAGACAGGCCCTCTGTCTTTGTTATGAGTTCGATTAGAAGCGATATACGCAACTCAAACCAAAACTACCGAAGCCGTCACCCCAGCAATCATTGAGGAAGAGAACGGTAGGACGATAGTCGATAGCCAATGTAAAGGGTGCACCCTTGAAATGGATACCGAAGGCAACATTACCGGCTACACCGATATTGAAATCACTGCTCTTGCCATTGTCATAGAGTCCCACTGCGCCACCGACACCGGCCTGCAAGAACCAATCGCCTGCGTTGGGTGTCCAGTTACCCCAGTTGAAGCACTCCCAATCATAGATACAAGTGCCGAAGAAACTGCCGTCAAAATCAAACAGGCCACCATTTACTTTCAATACGTTGCCAGAGTCGAAGAAACGCTCATACTGCAACTCTACGCCACTACCAACACGAATACCTAACGCATTGTTCTGTGCAAAAGTTGCAGTGGCAAACAGGCAGAAAATTGCTGCCAAAATTAGTTTTTTCATAGTACTAAAATTTTAATGGGTTGATAGATGAACAAATATACAAAAATGAAGTAAAATTTCAAAACCAATTCAATGAAATCTACATATTTGATAATGAAAAAGATATTCCGAGCATCGTAAAAGAGGAAATCGATAACCGATGCTCGGAATATTCTACACGCTGAACGCTTACTTTATAATCTTGTCCAATTCATCGACAGCACGACGAATCTCCTCTTCCGAAACCTCGTGGTCAATCAATTTATTGTTGAAGTACTGCTCAAAGGCGTAGAGGTCAATCATTCCGTTACCCGAGAGGTTGAACAAAATGGTCTTCTCTTTGCCCTCCTCCTTCGCTTTTTTAGCCTCGCGTATGGCTACGGCTATGGCGTGACACGACTCGGGCGCGGGGATAATGCCCTCGCTGTTGGCGAACATCATACCTGCGGCGAAGGTCTCCAACTGCTGCACCGATTGAGCCTCCATCAGACCGTCTTTATATAGTTGGCTTACGATTGAGCCGGCACCGTGATAACGCAAGCCTCCGGCGTGGATATTCGAGGGTTGGAACGTATGACCAAGCGTGTACATCGGCATCATAGGTGTCATACCGGCGGTGTCGCCATAGTCATATTGGAACTCTCCGCGAGTGAGTTTCGGGCACGATGCAGGCTCTACCGCAACAACGCGTGTCGTCTTGCCTGCGGTGCGGTTTTGACGAATAAACGGGAAACCTATGCCGGCGAAGTTTGAACCACCACCAAAGCAACCGATGACAACATCGGGATAGTCCCCCGCCATCTCCATCTGGCGAAGGGCCTCCTCACCAATTACGGTCTGGTGCAACAAGACGTGGTTCATCACGCTACCCAGGCAGTAACGAGTATCCTCGCCGTGTTCCAATGCCACCTCGACAGCCTCTGAAATAGCCATACCCAAGTTTCCCGGGCAGTCGGGCTCCTTTGCCAAGACCTCGCGGCCGAAGCGTGTCGTATTACTCGGCGAGGGGATAACATTTGCACCCCAAGCATTCATCAGCAACTTACGATAAGGCTTCTGCTGGCAACTCACCTTTACCATATAAACTCGAAGGTCGATGTTAAAGTATTGACACGCCAAAGCCATAGCACTTCCCCACTGTCCGCCTCCGGTCTCGGTCGCAAGGAACTTAATGCCCTGCTTGGCGTTATAGTATGCTTGCGGAATTGCCGTATTGGGCTTGTGAGAGCCGGCGGGAGATGTTCCTTCGTTCTTGAAATATATCTTCGCCGGAGTGTCGAGCATCTTCTCCAAGCCGTAAGCGCGTACTACGGGCGTGGGACGCCATATCTTATATAGGTCTTGCACCTGGTCGGGAATCTCGATAAATCGCTCTTCCGACAACTCCTGTCGCACCAACTCCTCGCCGAAAATACGACACATAGAGTCGAATGTCACAGGTTTTTTTGTTACGGGGTCCAATGCAGGCAGTGGTTTGTTGGGCATATCGGCCACGATATTGTACCACGCTGTGGGCATCTGCTGCTCGGAGAGCATAAATTTCTTTGTTTTCATACCTTATATTGTTTTTATTCTCTTATCTATCGCTGTTCGGGGTAATGAAAAAACCATTGTTCAATTCTCCGAACAATGGTTTTTCTATTATCTTATGTATCAATACATATACACGACCGTTTCTACTCATTGTTCATCTATGACCAACGAGCGCCACCAACCGTGTGTATGAGAGTATTGTAACATAAATTTTCGCTGTTTAATGCTTTCTGCAATGCAAATATAAGAATAATTCTCTATCGTTGTACTGCGTAAGGGATATAAATCCCTATTTTTTGCATTTTTTGTTCTGCACCCGACTACTGCTCGCGCGAGAACGAGTAGGGCAAATCTTTGTCTGTCGTACCACGTTCGAGGTTGGGTGTGGGGCTCATCTTGAATGATAATTTTCCGCCACGTATCAACTCGTCGAAGGTGATGTAGTTGCGTGTGAAACGCTTGCCTCCCAATTTTGCACTCTCAATGTAGCGATTCTCGTCACTGTTATCCTTGGCCTCGATTACGAAATCTTTGCCATTTTCCAGATGCAGAACGGCACGCTTAAAGAGTGGCGCACCCATAACATATTCGTCCGAGGCGGGACATACGGGATAAAATCCCAATGCCGAGAATACATACCACGCCGAGGTCTGACCATTATCCTCGTCGCCACAATAGGCATCGGGCGTGGGCGAGTAGAAGCGATTCATAACCTCACGCACCCAATATTGTGCTTTCCAAGGCTCTCGGGCGTAGTTGTAGAGGTAAATCATATGTTGTACGGGCTGGTTGCCGTGGGCATAGTTTCCACAGTTCATAATGGTCATCTCGCGTATCTCGTGAATGGGGAAGCCGTAGTAACTGTCGTCGAAGTGAGGCGGTACGATAAATACCGAGTCGAGCATCGCAGTAAACTCCTTGTCACCGCCCATAAGGTCGATAAGTCCCTGCGGGTCGTGGAACACCGACCACGTGTAGTGCCAACTGTTACCCTCGGTAAAGGCATCACCCCATTTGAGCGGCGAGAATGGCTTTTGGAACTCGCCATTCTTGTTACGGCCACGCATCAGACGGCTCTCCTTGTCGAATACATTGCGGTAATTCATAGCACGCTTGGCAAAGCGGTCAATCTCCTGCTGTGGGCGACCGAGAGCCTTGGCCAATCGCCATATACACCAATCATCGTAGGCATACTCCAATGTGCGGGCTACATTCTCGTTTATATTCACATCGTAGGGCACATATCCCAGCGTGTTGTAATAGTCTGCACCCAGACGGCCCGACGAATGAACAGAGGGGTGGTGCTTTTCGGTGCCAACCAAAATACCTTCAAACATCGTGTCGGCATCTTCGACCTTTACGCCCTTCAACCACGCATCGGCCAACACCGAGGCGGAGTTGTTGCCGACCATACACCAGCGGTGCCCGGGGCTCGACCATTCGGGGTAAAAACCGCTCTCACGATAGGCATTGACAAAGCCCTCCTGCATCTTGCGGTTCTCCTCGCGATAGACGATGTTGAGTAGTGGGAATAGGCTGCGGAATGTATCCCAGAAGCCTGTGCCGGTATAGAAATATCCCTTTTCGACCTTGCCGTTGTGGTGGCTGTAATGTACGATATTGCCCTCGGCATCTATCTCGTGGTGTTTTAGAGGGAAGAGCGTAGCGCGATACAGACACGAATAGAACATACGCATCTGGTCGAGATTGCCACCGCTAACCTCTATGCGACCCAAAACATCGTTCCACGCCTTGCGACCTTCGGCCTTTATCTGCTCAAAACTGTTGTCGCCCAACTCTCGGAGGTTAAGCATTGCCTGCTCCTCGCTGATGAACGACGAGGCTACACGCGCGTGTACCTGCTCGCCTTTCGAAGTGGTGAAACCTACCACAGCGCCCACGTGGTGGCTCTGTTGTTCGGTTGCACCCTCGGTCAAAGAGCCGTTACAGAATGTAGCGATGTAGGTTAGTGGCTTGTCGAACTCGACGACGAAATAGTTGCGGAAATTTTGCGGCACGCCACCCGAATTACGAGTTGTATAGCCGATGATGCGATTGTTCTCTTTGTCGATGCGGATATAAGAGCCGCCGTCGAAGGCATCAATCACCACAAAAGATTTGTCGCTCTGTGGGAACGTGAAACGGAACATAGCGGCACGGTCGGTGGGGGTAAATTCCGTTACTACATCGTAGTCGGCGAGATAGACCTTGTAGTAGTATGGCTTTGCCTCCTCGCCTTTGTGTGCAAACCAACTTGCACGACGCTCTTGGTCAAATTCGGGGCGACCGACAACAGGCATCAACGAGAACTGTCCATAGTCGTTAATCCAAGGCGAAGGCTGGTGTGTCTGCTTGAAGCCGCGTAATTTTGTGGCGGTGTACATATAGGTCCAGCCATCTCCAATCTTGCCGGTTTGGGGAGTCCAAAAATTCATACCCCACGGGCGGGCAATGGCGGGGTAGGTGTTACCCGTCGAGAGTTCGAAGGTCGATTGTGTGCCGACCAGCGGATTTACATAATCTACGGGCGAGAACTCCTGCGCCGAGGCAGTTATGGCTGCGCCCATTAAAATCGTAGCAAGGGCTAACGAAGAAAAAATCTTGCGTAACATCATTTATAGTAGTTTTTAATTTTATCGTAAAATTGTACCTTTCCACGAGGCTCGATTGCCACAAGAGTCTGTGACAGTGAATGTTATCGTATGCTCAATACCACCTTTGACACCCTCGGCCACAAGGTTTATCGAAGCCTTGCCGCTTTGGTAATCAATAGCAACCCAACGACCATCTATCGTGGCATTATAGGTGGCGATGCCCGAAAAATTATCTTTCAGTGCAAAGGTAATCTTTTTTCGCTCTCGACAATCGGCTTCGGGCTTAAAATTTGGAGTAATGGAAGGTCGTGTGGTGTCGGCCACGACGCAGAATGTACCAAACGATGATGTCTTTTGCGAAATATGGTTGTTGCGCATCGTGCCTCCCACAAATCCCAATACTCCCTTGTCGCCGACAGAGGCTATTGCCACGTGGCTCTCCAATACCTGCTCTACGGGGCAGTGGAAGGTAATCGTCATAGCCTTGTGTAGCGGTATGTCACGACTGCCGGCCATATAGACGTCTGATAAAATCATAATGGTCGTGTCGGCCTTTATCTTTCTGTCGGAGCGTTTTAACTCTATCGGAGTCGATTCGTACAATGCCCCTGCGGGTATCTCTATGCCGACAATACTGTCGGCCTCGGCCTCGAAAGGTTTGTCGAAATGTGCAATTTTTGCGCTCTCAACCTCACTGCCGACAAAGCACTCATCGTCGGGTTTGCCTATGGCCAAGAACTCCAACGTCGAGGTGTTGAGGCAGTCGTCGGTCGCCTTGATGCGTAACTCTCGTTGTTCGCCCTCGCAGGCTGTTATGACACCTTCGTTGACGAGCGTGGGGTAGAATATCTTTGTGCCACCCTGCTGTCGGGCAAGGCGTATAACCTCGTTGCGAGATGTGCGCTGCAAGGGATAATATGCTACGGCGTTGCAATAACGCGTTGTCGAGAAGGTGAAGCCGTCGTTACGATATTCGAAGTAGGTCTCGCCATCGACTTCGGCCACAAGGTGGTATATGCCATAGCGATTTTGCGTGTCATTTTTGCGGTCGGATACCTCCACAATGAAATATCCTCGGCGGCCAATCTCTATCGGGAGAGTATCTCGCAGACGATATGTCGCACCCTCACGACGAACGACCTCACGACTTGTGCGTCGGCTATGGAACGGAACACCTCCGACGGTATCTACCTCGATGTAATGCAATCGGCTGATTAGTGGCGCAATATCATCTTTGGGCGAAAACAGGCCTGCGGCGATGGTGTTCAGAGGCTTTTGTGAGGCGGTCTCACGAATCTCGAAGTGCAGATGTGGGCCTCCCGATGAGCCACTATTGCCCGATAGGGCTATAACCTCACCCTGCGATACCTTGAATTGGTCGGCCTTGCAATATAGGTCTATGCGATGACGCTTTTGCCTGTGTCGCTCGGCAAAGACATAGTCGGCAATATCCTTACGAAATTTTTGCAGATGAGCATAGACCGAAGTTGTCCCGTTGGGGTGGGCTACATATAACGCCAATCCATAGCCCGAGGGTGATTGAAATATGCGACTTACATATCCGTCAGCCACAGCCACAACCTCTTTGCCTTCAACCCCGTCGGTCTTGAAATCGACGCCCGAATGGAAATGGTTGGTGCGTATCTCACCGAAGTTTGACGAGTAGTAACCCGCCACATTTTTCAACGGATAGGCATAATAGTCGGGGTCGAGCATTTGCGCTTGCGAAGTGGCGGCAAAGGCTGTTGTAAATATAAATATGAGCGTTAAAATGTATAGTCGTTGTCGCATTCTTCTTCAATGTTTTGGCTGCGCATCACCTCCTCGACACACTCTATGACGGCATCGGTGGGGTAGCCCAATGAAAGTCCATAGCGGATAAGTTTCGCTTTAAGTTTGTAAGGCGTGTCAGCCTTTGTGGATTTTATCTTTCGAGCAAGACGCTCTCGCAGGCGACTCTCGTCGTTAAGCCCTGTGGCCTCGGCCATAGCGGCATTTATCGTCGCCTCCGAGATGCCTTTCGTGCGCAGTGTCGTGCGGATTTTATACTCGCCCCACGCCGAGAGGTTTATCTTCTCTTTGATGAATAATTCGGCATATCGCCTATCGTCGATAAATCGCTCCGATATAAGACGTTGCAGTACTTGTTGCCGCTCCGTTGGCTCCACGCCCCAGCGTGCCATCAATCGCAAGGCATCGCCCGACGACCGCTCGGCCCTCGCACATAGACGCATAAGCGACTCCAATGCCTGAGAGGCACTCTTCTTGGTGGGTTGTTTTACTCTTTTATCTTTCTGCAACATATCATTCTGGGCTTACCAAACATATCTTCGCGTATAATCACTTCGCCAAAGCCTTCACTGCGTAACATCTCGGCCGTCTGTTCCGCCAATCTCTCGTGTATCTCGAATAGCAAAAATCCGTCGTCAGAGAGTGCCGATAGAGCCTTGCGTGCTATGGCACGATAGAAGATGAGCGGATTATCATCTTCGACAAAGAGCGCCATTGCGGGCTCGTGGTCGGTGACATTTTTACGCATCTGCGCTCGCTCCGATAGTGGGATATAGGGCGGATTAGATACGATTATATCGAATTGCTCTCCCTCGATGCAGGGCATCGCTCCCAAAGCGTCATCTTTGAAAAAACGAACACCACCACCAAGTCGTGCATTGTTCTCGTGAGCGACGGCCAAAGCCTCATCGGAGAGGTCTATGGCTGTAACTTGTGCTGTCGGCAGACGGCGCGCAAGCGCAATGGCGATGCAACCACTGCCGGTGCAGATGTCGAGTATGCGTGGCGATGAAAACTCCTTTGCTCTCTGCTCGGCCCACAATACCAACTCCTCGGTCTCGGGGCGGGGTATAAGCACACCCTCTCTGACCTTAAATTTTAGCGAACAAAACTCCTCCTCGCCTATGATATATTGCAGTGGTGTCCCCACAGCAAGCCTTTGGGCAAGATTTTCTATATCTGCAATCTCGACCTCCTCGTGTGGCTCGGTGAGGTATTTCACCATATCGACACCTTCGGCTGTGGCGGCTACCTGACGGGCTATGTTCATACGCTCCCGTTCAGGATAGAGTTCTTCTATACTGTTGCTTAAATAACGAACTATATCGGCTCGTGATAGACGCATAGGCTATGCGCGAAGTTTCAGGTCGGCCAAAGCGATGGCTACGGCAGCCTCCACGACTACTGCGGCACGCAAGGCTATACATACATCGTGACGACCCTTAATGATGAGCGGCTCAACCTTACCGTTTGCGAGGTTGAAGGTCGGTTGCTCGCGCGAAATAGATGCTGTGGGCTTTATGGCGGCGCGAACAACTATCTCGTTGCAGTTGGTGATGCCTCCGACGATGCCTCCTGCATTGTTGGTCGAGGTGTGGCCCTCGCTGTCGATTATCATATCGTTGTGCTCCGAGCCACGCATCGCAGCAGCCGCAAATCCTGCTCCAAATTCGACACCCTTTACCGCCGGAACAGAGAATAATAGATGTGCAATCTCGCTCTCTGCCGAGTCAAAGAATGGCTCACCCAAGCCTGCCGAAATACCATTCACACGACACTCTATAACGCCTCCCACAGAGTCCTGTGCTTGGCGAGCCTGTTCGATTATGCTGTCGAAAGATGATTTGTCCTGACTGCCGCCAATGGCGATAATATCGGTCGAAAACGCCACCTCGTTACCCAAAATTTTCTTGGCCACGACACCTGCGGCAACCAATCCGAGTGTGATGCGCCCCGAAAAATGACCGCCACCTCGTGGGTCATTGTAGCCCTGCCATTTCTGCCTTGCCACAAGGTCGGCGTGAGATGGGCGCGGGTGGTCGATGAGTGACGAATAGTCACCCGAACGAGTGTTTTCGTTATTGAACTCAATGGTGAGCGGAGAGCCGGTTGTATGACCATTATATAATCCTGAAACGATATGAGGTCTGTCGCTCTCGACACGAGGTGTGGTGCCGGCACCGCCCGCCTTACGACGTGCAAGGTCAGCGGCAAAATCCTCCTCCGAGAGGGTTATGCCTGCCGGTACGCCGTCAATAGTTACACCTACCTGCTCGCCGTGAGATTCGCCCCAAAGCGTTATCCTGAATTTCGCTCCCCAAGAGTTCATATCTTATCTGACTAAAAGTGATTCCAAATCCTCAAAGAATGTGGGGTAACTCTTCTCGACGCACTCGGCGTTTTGAATTTGCACCTCACCTTCGCATCGCAAAGCCGACACAGCCAGCGACATCGCTATACGGTGGTCGTCGTGGCTGAATACCTCGGCAGGTGAAATCCTGCCACCCTCGATGCGCATAATATTAGGCTCCGATATATCGACCTTGATACCCAATTTCTCGTACTCACGACGAATGGTCTCGGCACGGTCACTCTCCTTGTGTCGTAGGCGATTCGTGCCTATAATTACGCTCTCACCCTCGGCAGCGGCAGCCAAAGCGGCCAAAGCGGGGAAGAGGTCGGGAGCGTTGGTTGCATCAAACTCAAAACCTCGCAACTCGCGCCTGCTTACCGTTATCGAATTCTCTTCGATGATGATGCCGGCACCGGCACGCTCCAAAGCGTGGCAGATGGCAGTGTCGGCCTGTTTCGAGAGGGTAGAGATATTCTGTACAGTCACCTCGCCTGCGATAGCACCTGCTACAAGCATAGTAGAAGCACCGCTCCAATCGCCTTCGATGGCTAAATCGACGGGCTGATATTGCTGACGGCCCTCGATGAAGAATTCCGAGTAGTCGCCTTCATTGTGCATTATATTGACACCGAAACGGCGAGCCGTATCGATGGTCATATCTATATATGGTGTTGAGACAGGGTTATCCACATAAAGCGTCGTATCTTCGTTTGCCATAGGCAGAGCCAAAAGCAATCCTGTGATGAATTGCGAAGATATGCTGCCGTCAACCCGAATCTTTCCACCGTGTATCGGGCCACACACCTCGATAGGGAGGTAACCTCCGCCATCACGCACCTCGACACCTACACCCCGAAGTGGCTCTATCATCATATCCATCGGGCGATGCAGAAGAGTACCTTCACCCTGAACGCAGATGGGGGCATTGTGAAGCGCGGCAATAGGCGTAAAAAGACGTGTAGCCAAGCCCGACTCGCCTACCGATAATATGTTTGACTTGGGATTTAGACTGCCCTCGATTGCTATTGTACTATCGTCGAGAAACTCTACCGTAGCACCCAAAGCCTCGATGCAGGAGAGTGCCGAGCGGGTATCTTTGCAAAACTCGATATTGCGCAAAATAGAGCGACCGCGCGCCAACAATGAGAGGGCTATGGCTCGTTGAGCATAACTCTTTGAACTTGGCGGTACGATTGTTCCGCTAATTGTATGGCGGGAGAGATATTTGTCCATAAACTCCTATTTATTCGTTACTCTCCAACGGCTTGGGGCGTCGCAATTCGAAATTCTTACCCAAATATACACGACGTACCATTTCGTCGGCAGCCAACTCCTCGGCCGTACCTGTTTTGAGGATTTTACCCTCGTAAAGCAGATATGTACGGTCGGTAATGGCGAGTGTCTCATCGACATTGTGGTCGGTGATGATGACACCGATATTTTTGTTTTTCAGCGTAGCCACGATGCTCTGGATATCCTCTACCGCAATGGGGTCCACACCTGCAAATGGCTCGTCGAGCAGAATGAAGGCGGGGTTTATCGCTACGGCACGGGCAATCTCGGTACGACGACGCTCACCTCCCGAGAGTTGAATACCGAGACTCTTGCGTACCTTCTGCAAGCGGAACTCCTCGATAAGTGCCTCGACACGCTCTCGCTGGTACTCCTTGCTGTAAGAGGTCATCTCCAAAACGGCTTTGATGTTGTCCTCGACACTCAAACGACGGAACACCGAAGCCTCCTGTGCCAGATAACCTACACCCATCTGGGCACGACGATATACAGGTTCTTTGGTGAGTTCGGTAACAACTCCCTCGTCGTTTTCGAGGAAAATCTGACCTTCATTGGGCTTGATGAGGCCCACAATCATATAAAAGGTAGTGGTCTTACCTGCACCGTTAGGCCCCAGCAATCCGACAATTTCGCCCTGCTTGACATCTACCGAAACGTGGTTTACCACCGTACGAGATTTGTATTTCTTGACAAGTTCGCTTGTAAATAGACGCATAATCGTAGAAAATTTTTTACAAAGTTATTATTTTTTTGAAAAAAAGTTTTATCTTTGAATGAAAAATCTTGATTTACCACGTTTAGAGAGTAACTACACAATAAAGATGGAACAGAAAAACAGCGTTTTACACGAAAAGTTGAAGGAGTATTTCGGTTTCACCTCATTCAAGGGCAACCAAGAGGCAGTCATTCGTAACCTTTTGGAGGGCCGTGATACATTTGTGTTGATGCCTACCGGTGGCGGTAAATCGTTGTGTTATCAGTTGCCGGCCCTTTTGATGGAGGGCGTGGCGATTATCATCTCGCCGCTCATCGCATTGATGAAGAATCAGGTCGATGCTATGCGTACCTTCTCGGCCGAGTCGGGTATTGCCCATTTCCTGAACTCTTCGCTCAATAAAACAGCCATAAATCAGGTGCGTGAAGATGTTCTGGCGGGCAAAACCAAGTTGCTCTATTTCGCCCCCGAGTCGCTTACGAAGGAGGATAATGTAGCCTTCTTGCGTAAAATAAAGGTGTCGTTCTATGCTATCGATGAGGCACATTGTATTTCGGAGTGGGGCCACGATTTCCGTCCGGAGTATCGCCGTATTCGTCCTATTATCAACGATATCGGGCAAGCACCGCTTATCGCCCTTACGGCTACGGCTACACCAAAGGTGCAGATGGATATCCAGAAGAATCTGGGTATGACCGATGCTACGGTCTTTAAGTCGTCGTTCAATCGCTCCAACCTTTTCTATGAGATACGCCCCAAACATAATGCCGAGCACGATATTATTCGTTTTATCAAGCAAAAGGTGGGCAAGAGCGGTATCATATATTGTTTGAGCCGTAAGAAGGTTGAGGAGTTGGCCGAGTTGCTTATGGCCAACGGCATCAAGGCTTTGGCCTACCACGCAGGTATGGACGCGCAGACGCGTGCCAACAATCAAGATGACTTTTTGATGGAGCGTGTCGATGTGATTGTCGCTACGATTGCTTTTGGTATGGGTATCGACAAACCCGATGTGCGTTATGTCATTCACTACGATATTCCCAAGTCGTTGGAGGGTTATTATCAGGAGACGGGCCGTGCCGGTCGTGATGGTGGCGAGGGCCATTGTCTTACCTTTTATAGTTATAAAGATATCCAGAAGTTGGAGAAATTTATGCAGGGTAAGCCCGTCGCCGAGCAGGAGATTGGTAAATTGCTGTTGCTCGAAACGGTGTCGTATGCCGAGAGTTCGATGTGTCGCCGTAAGACGTTGTTGCACTACTTTGGAGAGGAGTATAAGGAGGATAATTGCGGTTGCTGCGACAACTGCGTCAATCCTCGTCCGAAGGTCGATGCCAAGAAGGATATGGTCTTGTTGCTCAAGACTTTGGCGGCTATTGGCGATAAGTTTAAGACCGACCATTTGGAGTCGGTGCTCATAGGTCGTACTACGGCGCAAATAAAGAGTTATGGCCATAATAAATTGGAGTTCTTTGGCGAAGGCGAGGAGCACGATGCCAAATATTGGGGTGCTGTGATTCGTCAGGGCCTGATTATGGGCCTCATAGATAAGAATATCGAGAACTATGGTCTGCTGTCGGTTAATGAGCGAGGCTTGGCCTTTATAGCCTCACCCAAGGCGGTGACAGTCACCCTCGACCACGACTACGATGCCGAGGAGAAAGAGGAGGAGATTATGGCTGCACAGGCCGGTAAGGGCGGTGCCGCCGACGAGGAGTTGTTTGCAATGTTGAAGGACTTGCGTAAAAAGGTCGCCAAGAAGCACGACCTGCCGCCGTTTGTCATCTTCCAAGACCCCTCGTTGGAGGATATGTCGATTCAGTATCCTATCACTATCGAGGAGATGCAGAATATCTCGGGCGTAGGAGCGGGCAAGGCTGCCAAGTTCGGTGAGGAGTTCATCAAACTCATCAAGGCCTATGTCGAGGAGAAGGATATCGTGCGTCCGCAGGATATGGTCGTTAAGTCGGTGGCCAATAAGTCGGGAAATAAGATTTTCATCATTCAGTCTATCGACCGTAAGATGGATTTTGAAGATATTGCGAGGGCTAAAAATCTGGATTTCGACGAGTTGCTCAGCGAGATAGAGGCTATTGTTAATTCGGGAACGAAACTCGATGTGGCATACTATATCGAGCAGTTTATGGACGAAGATAAGGCCGAGGATATATACCTCTATTTCAAGGAGGACGCCGAGAGTGACTCTTTGGACGAGGCTATCGACGAGTTGGGTGCGGACTACACCGAGGAGGAGATTCGTCTGGTGCGCATCAAGTTCCTGTGCGAAGTGGGCAATTAGCGCGAGCACTGAGAAAAGAGCAACCGATGCTGCGGAGGAGACGAGGACTTGCCACTCGTAGCCACTTTTTAAGTGCGAGAGCAGAAGTCAAGTCTTGCTTGGATTATGCCGAGCCGCGAGGAGGAAAAGCCTGCAAAGCAGGGTTAAAGATGAAAGAGCAAAGATGAAATAGAGGGGTTGATTAAAAGTAAGATGGCCTTTTGATTGACATTCGATTTCGTTAGTCATACTGATATATGAGTCTTGTAAGAGCGAAGAAAGCATTAGGTCAGCACTTCTTGACCGACCTTAATATAGCGCGTAAGATATGTGATTCGATGAGCGGAGGGACGCCCGACGAGCCTGCTACGGTCTTGGAGGTAGGCTGCGGTATGGGTGTGCTGACGCAGTTCCTGTTGCAACGCAATGATATCACGACCTGGGGTGCCGAGATAGACTCGGAGAGCGTGGAGTATCTTCACGAGCACTATCCCGATTTCGCGCCACGCCTTGTCGAGGGCGATTTTTTGAAGATGGATTTGCGTGAGCGTTTCGGTGCGCCTCTGCGAGTGATAGGTAACTTCCCATATAATATTTCGTCGCAGATTTTCTTTAAGGTAATCGAGAATCGTGATATTATCCCCGAGTGTGTGGGTATGATACAACGTGAGGTTGCGGTGCGTATAGCCGAGCCTCCCGGCTCGCGCGAATATGGTATTTTGAGCGTGTTGTTGCAGGCGTGGTATGATATAGATTATCTCTTTACCGTTGGCGAGAAGGTCTTTAATCCGCCTCCCAAGGTTAAGTCGGCCGTTATACGCCTTAAACGCAATGATACCAAGCAGTTGGGCTGTGACGAGGCCTTGTTTGTGAAGGTCGTGAAGGCATCATTCGGTCAGCGTCGCAAGATGTTACGCAACTCGCTTAAAGCGGTCTTTGGTGATTTCGGTGGCGCCGAGCATCGCTTCTTTACCCAGCGTGCCGAGCAACTGTCGGTCGCCGATTTTGTGGAACTCACCAATCGGGTCAGCGAGAATAGATAAAGAGTAAGTAAAGAATAAGATAAAAAAAAGATGAGGGACTGTCTAACAAGTCTGATTTTTACGATTTCACCCCCGCCAGAAGTGTGTCTGACGGGGCGATTTTTATTTTTTAGGACTTGTTAGACAGGCCCTCCTTTTCTTATCCTACGACTACCGTGACCAAATCGTCGGGAGCGAGATATTTTTGTGCCAATGATTGTAACTCCTCGGGGGTGGTTTGGCGTATGCGTTCCAGATTTTGCTGAATATGCGAGTTGTCGAAACCGCAGAGGATATTCTCGGTTGTTACATCGGCAATACCAAACGGGCCATCGAGAATACGCATCATCTCGCCTGCCATAATATTCTTAACCAAAGCGAGTTCCTCGTGCGATACAGACTCCTCGCGCAAGCGTTTTATCTCCTTCGAAATCTCTTCGAGCGCAGCCTCCTTGACCTCGCAACCTACCTGCGTGGCAAGAGCCAGATAACCCGCCTGTTGGAAATTCACCATAGCCGAATATACGCCGTATGTAAAGCCGTTGTGCTCGCGCAGGTTCTGCATCAGTCGTGAGCCGAAATAGCCGCCCAAAACGGTCGAAAGCACCTGCATCGGGATAAAATCCTCGTGAGTGCGACCAAATAGCATACGGCCCATTCGAATTGAGGCCTGCACAGCCTTCTCGTGAGGGATTGCGGTGTGATGCGTGGTTGTGAATGGCGGTATTGTGAAGGTCGATTTAGCCTCGGCGTGGGGTAGTGCGCCGGTAATGTCGGCGATACGCTGCAATACATCGGGAGTGATATTTCCGCTACAAACCACAATGCAGTTCTCGGCCGTATAGCGTTCGCGATAGTGCTCTGCCAAAACCTCCGACGAGAGGTTGCTGTACTCCTCTTCGTTGAATGAGATGCCGTAAGGGTGTGTCGCGCCGAACATAGCCTTGGCAAAGTTTTCGCGTGCAATGGTCTCCACTTTGCGGCGTTCGATTGCGAGTTGCTGGCGACGCTTGGCGGCGTATGTCGCAACCTCATTCTGGGGGAAGGTTGGTCGTAGTATGACCTCCTCGATAATCTCGGCTGTCTGATGAAAGAACTTCGAGAGTGTGCAGAAGGTTATGTAGGCGTGGTCGCGGTCGATATTTATATCGAAATACGAGCCATAGTAATCCAATCTCTCGGCAATCTGTTGTGCCGAGAGATTTTCGCTACCTTCGGCCAGCATATTTGCTGTCGCCGAGGCAGTGAAGGGGTGACGCTGCGTGGTGGAGCCGGCTTCGAATACGAATGACAGGCGCACCACCTCGTATTCGGGGCAGTTAATCGCATATATAGGTGTGCCGTTTGTGGAGGTGTGGCGCTCGGCCAAAGGGACCTTAATGGTCGAGGGTGTGGTTATCTCGGGTTGTCTCATTTTGCTGCTCGGTAGATAAGTGTTGATGAGTTTTCACGACGGAATATGCGTTTCGAGAAGTCGGCAATATCGTCACGCTGCAATGAGCGGTAGATATCCACTTCGCGGTTAATGAGCGCAATGTCGCCCGTCATCTCGTAGTAGCCGAGATTCATCGCTTTGTTCATTACATTGAGTTCGCCAAAAAGCGTGTTTGCCTCGAATTTGTTTTTTACTTTCTCTAATTCGTAGTCCGAAATGTTGCCCTGCTGCAAATCCGCCATCTCTGCCCAGAAAGCCTCTTCGGCCTCGGCCTCGGTGGTCGAGGGGAGAAGTTGCCCCGTAAAACAGAATGTTCCGCAATCCAAATCGCCCGAAATATAGGCATTGACCGACGAGAAGAGTCGCTTACTCTTGATAAGACGCTCATATAGGCGTGCCGAGTCGCCACCGGCCAAGAGGTCGGAGGTCATATCGCCCAAGAAAAAGTCGCGCGAAAGACGATTGCCCATATGAAAGGCGATGACTATCAGTGTGGCCGGCACATCACGCTCGACAACCTTACGACGGGCTGATGTCTGCTCCGGCTCGGCGGGGATTACTTGTGGCGTAAAATGCTTGTCCTCCAAATCGGAAAACCACTTCTCGGCAAGAGCGAATACCTTGTGTGGTTCTATGTCGCCCGATACCGACAAAATGGCGTTCGAGGGTTGGTAAAATCGCTCGTAAAAAGCACGAATCTCCTCCGTCGAGGCGTTGGCTATATCGTCGGGCGAAAGACCTATTGTTGCCCAGCGGTAGGGGTGGCGGGTATAGACCATCTCGCGCAACAGCATATTCACATCGCCATAAGGTTGGTTGAGATATCGCTGGCGAAACTCCTCAATCACCACTCGCTTTTCGATGTCGATGGCCTCTGCCGAGAGGTTCAGACCGTGCATACGGTCACTCTCCAACCAAAGAGCCGTCTCGATGTTGTCAATCGGCAGCGTGATGTAAAAATCGGTATAATCGTTGTTGGTAAAGGCGTTGTTCTCGCCACACGCCATTTGTACGGGCGTGTCGAAGTCGGGTACCGAATGTGTGCCTCGAAACATCAGATGCTCAAACAGATGCGCCAATCCTGTGCAGTCGGGATTTTCGTTGCGCGCACCCACCTTGTAGAGAACATTTACAGCCGCCAAGCGTGACGAGTGGTCGTGGTTGGCAATGACGGTAAGGCCATTTTTGAGCGTTGTTTTATTGTAAGTAATCATATATTCGCGTTCTCGTTTTGGAGAGCAAAAATAGTGATTTTTCCACATAGTGCAAAGTTCTTCGCAAGATGTGCGGTTGTGAAATTATTAACACTTAAAAACATTGTTTCCTACGGAAAAAATGCGTAACTTTGCCCGAATTTATGGCGAATGTAACCTTTGAGGTTTTGTACAATTCGCTTTTTCGATAGATGCCGAGCATCTTGTAACTTGCTTTAAGAGAATAAACAAACAAAATAAATTCTAAAAAAATCTAAAAAAAAAAGAGAGTTATGTCAGAGAAGAAATTTATTACTTGTGATGGTAACTACGCTGCGGCACATATCGCCTACAAATTTTCGGAGGTGGCTGCAATCTATCCTATCACACCTTCATCGACAATGGCCGAGTATGTGGACGAGTGGGCTGCACAGGGCCAAAAGAATATGTTTGGCGAGACCGTTAAGGTTGTCGAGATGCAATCGGAGGCAGGTGCTGCCGGTGCTGTGCACGGCTCTTTGCAGAGTGGTGCATTGACTTCGACCTTTACCGCTTCGCAGGGTTTGCTTTTGATGGTTCCCAATATGTATAAGATTGCCGGAGAGTTGCTTCCGGGTGTATTCCACGTGTCGGCTCGTGCTTTGGCAGCGCAGTCGTTGTCAATCTTTGGCGACCATCAGGACGTTATGGCTACACGCCAGACAGGTTTTGCTATGTTGGCTACATCATCGGTTCAGGAGGTTATGGACTTGGCGGGTGTTGCTCATATCGTAGCGTTGAAGGCTCGTGTTCCGTTCCTTCACTTCTTTGATGGCTTCCGTACCTCGCACGAGATTCAGAAGGTGGAGATTATCGACGATGCGTCGCTCACCTCATTGCTCGACCGTGATGCTTTGAAGGCATTCCGTGCTGCGGCACTTAATCCCGAGCACCCTGTGACTCGTGGTACTGCGCAGAACCCCGATATCTATTTCCAGACTCGTGAGGCCTCTAACAAGTTCTACGATGCAGTGCCCGATATGGTAGCCGATACAATGGCGAAGATTTCCCAGATTACAGGTCGTTGCTACAAGCCTTTCACATATTACGGTGCGGCAGATGCCGAGAACGTAATCGTGGCTATGGGCTCTGTAACCGAGACCATCAAGGAGACTATCGACTACTTGGCAAAGCAGGGTAAGAAGGTAGGTCTTATCACCGTACATCTCTATCGTCCATTTTCGGAGAAGTATTTCTTCGATGTAGTGCCTTCGACCGTAAAGCGTGTATGCGTTTTGGACCGCACGAAGGAGCCCGGTGCAAATGGCGAGCCTTTGTACCTCGATGTAAAGGATATGTTCTATGGCAAGGAGTCGCAGCCGTTGGTTATTGGCGGCCGCTATGGTCTGTCGTCAAAGGATACCACTCCTGCGCAGATTTTGGCCGTTGTCGAGAACTTGTTTGCCGCAGAACCCAAGAACCACTTTACAGTTGGTATCAATGACGATGTGACTAACCTTTCACTCGCTGTGGGCGAGGAGGTTGCTGTTGCCGAGGCCGGTACTTTCGAGGCGTTGTTCTTTGGTTTAGGTGCTGACGGTACCGTAGGTGCCAACAAGAACTCTATCAAGATTATCGGTGGTACGACCGATAAGTATTGTCAGGCATATTTCTCTTACGACTCAAAGAAGTCGGGCGGTTATACCTCATCACACTTGCGTTTTGGTGACAATCCGATTCGCTCGCCTTATTTGGTTACAACTCCCGATTTCGTGGCTTGTCACGTACCGTCGTATGTCGATAAGTACGATGTGTTGAAGGGCTTGAAGAAGGGTGGCTCGTTCCTTTTGAACTCTGTTCACGATGCTGCTACCACTTGCGCTACTTTGCCCGACCATATGAAGGCTTATTTGGCAAAGAACAATATCAACTTCTATATCATCAACGCTACAAAGATTGCTGCCGAGTTGGGCTTGGGCTCACGCACCAATACCATTATGCAGTCGGCATTCTTTAAGATTGCCGAGGTTATTCCTTTCGAGAAGGCTGTTGAGGAGATGAAGAAGGCTATCTTGAAGTCTTACGGCAAGAAGGGCGAGGATATCGTCAATATGAACTATGCTGCTGTCGATGCCGGTGGCTCGGCTGTTGAGAAGGTTGAGGTTCCCGCCGAGTGGGCATCAATCGAGGTTAAGGCTACGGAGGCTGTGGTAGATATGTCACGCCCCGAGTTCGTACGCAATGTATGTGACCCGATTAACGCCTTGAAGGGTGATGACCTCCCCGTATCGGCATTCAATGGTCGTGAGGACGGTACTTGGGATAACGGTACGGCTGCTTATGAGAAGCGTGGTATCGCTGTGAATGTTCCCGAGTGGTTGGTTGATAACTGTATCCAGTGTAACCAGTGTTCTTATGTATGTCCTCACGCTGCTATCCGTCCTTTCCTCGCTTCGGAGGAGGAGGCTGCCGCTTTGAATGGCCTCGATTGGAAGCAGGGCTTGGGTGAGACCAAGACCTATAAGTTCCGTATTCAGGTATCTCCATTGGATTGTACAGGTTGCGGTAACTGTGTAGATGTATGTCCTTCAAAGACCGAGGCATTGGTTATGAAGCCTTTGGAGTCACAGATGCCTCAGGCCGAGAATTGGAACGCAGTATTGAAGGGTGTCACTACCAAGACCGATGCAATCGATAAGACAAAGAGCGTGAAGAACTTGCAGTTCGAGCAGCCTTTGTTTGAGTTCTCGGGTGCTTGTGCAGGTTGTGGTGAGACTCCTTATATTAAGACTATTACACAGTTGTTTGGCGATAAGATGATGGTGGCTAACGCTACGGGTTGTACTTCAATCTACTCTGGTTCGGCACCTTCTACTCCTTATTGCACCAACGCCAAGGGTCAGGGCCCCGCTTGGGCTAACTCGCTCTTCGAGGATAATGCCGAGTTCGGTTTGGGTATGCACGTGGGCGTTGAGAAGTTGCGCGACCGTATCCAGAAGTATATGGAGCAGGCTATCGCCGAGTGCGAGAAGTGCTCTGACGAGTTGAAGGAGGCTATGAAGGCGTGGATTGAGAATCGCGGCTCTTCGAAGGCTTCTGCCGAGGCTACTGCCAAGTTGTTGCCACTCTTGGAGGCTTGTGGTTGTGATTACTGCCAGAAGATTTTGGAGATGAAGGATTGGCTCGTGAAGAAGTCACAGTGGATTATCGGTGGCGACGGCTGGGGCTATGATATCGGCTTCGGCGGCGTGGACCACGTTTTGGCGTCGGGTATGGACGTAAATATCTTGGTTGTCGATACCGAGGTTTACTCTAATACGGGCGGTCAGTCATCTAAATCTACTCCTGTGGGTGCCGTTGCGAAGTTCGCGTCGAGCGGTAAGCGTATCCGCAAGAAGGATTTGGGTGCAATCGCTATGACTTATGGCTATGTATATGTTGCACAGGTATCAATCGGTGCTTCGCAGGCACAGTTGTTCAATGTGTTGAAGGAGGCCGAGGCTTATCCCGGTCCATCTCTCGTTATCGCTTATGCACCTTGTATCAACCACGGTATCAAGGGCGGTATGACTCGTACGCAGACCGTAGGTAAGCAGGCTGTTGAGTGCGGTTACTGGCACTTGTGGCACTACAACCCGATGTTGGAGGCCGAGGGTAAGAACCCGTTTGTGATGGATTCGAAGGAGCCCGATTGGTCGAAGTTCCGCGACTTCTTGATGAAGGAGGTGCGTTATACTTCGCTCCAAAAGTCATTCCCCGCAGAGGCCGAGGAGTTGTTCCAGGCAGCCGAGGAGAATGCCAAGTGGCGTTATAACTCTTATCAGCGTATGGCAAAGTTGGAGTACTAATAAAATAGGTACTACCGAATATTTCGAGTTGCTCGGCGATTTGCGGCGGGCAACTTTTTTTGTCGTCTGTCCGCTGAAAATTATACATTTTGATTGTTCGGGTGTTTGAAATGTCAGTTATGTTGTTTATATTTGTTGTTGATTGCCGAAGAGTGATATTAGCTTAAACATTTTAGATATATGAAAAACAGAAAACTCCGAATGGGAATGATTGGTGGCGGTAGCGATGCCTTTATTGGTGCCATACATCGTCGTGCAGCGCTTATGGAGGGCGAGGTGGAACTTGTGTGTGGCTGTTTCAGTATCAATCCCGAGATTTCGCGCTCGTCGGGCCGCTCGTATTATCTCCCCGATAATCGAATATATGACAGTTGGCAGGAGATGTTGGAGTGCGAGGCGGCCTTACCCGAGGGTGAGCGTATGGATTTTGTGACGATTGTTACACCCAATAAATTCCATTATGAGCCTGCGGTGACGGCACTCGATAAGGGGTTTAATGTGGTACTTGATAAGCCGATGACTTTTTCGTTGGAGGAGGCGTTGATGTTGCGGGAAAAGGTGTATCAAACCGGTCTTACACTCGCTTTGACACACGTTTATAGCGGTTATCCGGCTGTAAAAGAGGCCCGACGTCGTGTGGCGCGTGGCGATATCGGCAAGGTGCGTCGTCTGTTTGTCGAGTATTCGCAGGGGTGGCTTACCAAACGATTGGAGTTGGAAGGAGGTAATAATGCTGTGTGGCGAAATGACCCCAAGCAGGCCGGTAAGGGTGGTTGCGTGGGCGATATCGGTACTCACGCGTGGCATTTGGCCGAGTATGTGACGGGTGCCAAGGTGACGAGCCTTTGCGCCGATTTGCAGCGTGTTGCCGAGGACCGTCCGGTAGATGATGATGCGTGTGCATTTATGCGTTTCGATGCAGGATTTACAGGACTGTTGCAAGCAACACAAATCGCTACGGGCGAGGAGAATAATATCCGCCTCAGGGTCTATGGTGACAAGGGAGGTTTGGAGTGGCGACAAATGGAGCCTAATACGCTATATATGAAATGGATAGACCGTCCTACGGAGGAGGTTCGAGTGGGTAATAATTTCGGTTGGCTGACCGATTTTACGAAGCATAATACTCGCGTGCCGGGCGGTCATCCCGAGGGCTTTATCGAGTCGTTTGCCAATATCTATCGCAATTTTGCGCTTACGGTAAGGGCCCGTATGTTGGGCGAGGAGCCTCGTGAGGAGTGGCTCGATTTCCCGACGGTGGAAGATGGTGTGAGAGGTATGCAGTTTGTCGAGACTATGGTCAAGGCGGGTTATGATGCCAATGAGAAGTGGTGCGATTGGGTTGAGAGGTAATTCTCACCGATAAAGAATGGTTTTGTATAATCGTCGGCCGTTGTCGAAAAAATGTGCAAAAAAGTGAATGTAACTATTTGATACGGCTGAAAAAATCACTAACTTTGGGGCGATTATAGTTGTTTTTTACCTAGAAGGTAATTAGCCCTTTTTAGTACGGTTTTTCCGTCTGTATATTTTTTTGATTTATGTCGCAAAAAAAGATAAGTAGAAAGAGTCTTTTCCTGATTGTGTTGCTCACGCTTGTTGTGGGCTTTTCGGCGATGATTGCGTTTAATTGGTTTTGGGTAAACTCCTCGACCAATGAGTCTTGTATGGCGTGTCACGCTCACCCCGCTTCGGACGCAAGTTGGAAGAAGTCGGTGCATTATATGAACGGAAGCGGTGTGGTGACCGATTGTGCCGAGTGCCATCTGCCTCCACGTGGCTCTTTTGAGTATGTTAAGGCGAAGATTTCGACAGGAGTGAAAGATGTGTGGTCGTATATGACCAAGGATACCGAGAAGATTGATTGGGAGCAGAAGGGCGAATTGGAATATGCTCAAAAGATTGTCTATAATTCGTCGTGCAAGGCTTGTCACGTCAATATCTTCCCCGAGGGTATCACCGATGATGGAATTACGGCTCACCTCTATTACGAGGATAACGAGGAGAAACTCGGGTTGCAGTGTGTCAGTTGCCACCTCGACGCAGGTCACTACAATCCCAACTATAAACACGGTCAGTTGTTGGAGCGTCCTGTGGTTGGCACAGGTGAGATTTATGCCGAGGCTACCAAGGTCGAGCAGTTCGAGAATTTCGTGGAGAAGATTCCCGGTACTTCGGCGTCGTTGAGTATGATTGCTATTCCGGGCGGAGAGTTTATGATGGGTAGTCCCGAGAAGGAGCCGTTGCGTCAGAGTGATGAGGGGCCACAACGCCGAGTTGTGCTCTCGCCATTCTTTATGGGCGAGGTGGAGGTCACTTGGGACCAATATTGGGCCTTCTATGGCGAGACAATGTCGGAGGGACGTACCTCTCCCGCCGAGGTTTATGCCAATAATAGCCGTGAGGATGTCGATGCTGTGAGTGGCCCTACGCCGCCATTTGGTTTCCCCGACCAAGGTTGGGGTATGGGTAGCCGTCCTGCTATCACGATGACTCATTATGCGGCCCAGACTTTCTGCCAATGGCTTTCACTTAAAACGGGAAAGAAGTATCGTTTGCCTACCGAGGCCGAGTGGGAGTATGCTGTGCGTGGCGGTAGCCAGACACCATATTTCTTCGAGGGTAATCCGAAGAAGTTTACCAACGACGGCTTGTGGAACAATCTCTTTGGTGCCGATACTACGATGATAAACCGTTATGTGATTTACGCTAACAATAGCCATAACCGTACGCAAGAGCCTTCGGCCGTTAAGCCTAATGCTTTTGGCTTGAGGAATATGTTGGGTAATGTTATGGAGTATTGCTCGGATTGGTATTCGGCTGATGCCTATTCGCAGTTGAGTGATGGCGCAGTCAATCCCCAAGGCCCTGCTTCGGGCGAGGAGTATGTCGTAAGAGGTGGTGCTTATGGTGATGATGCTGCTATGTTGCGTAGTGCTGCACGTGCCCATACCGAGCACGATAAGTGGCTCAGGACAGACCCTCAAAACCCGAAGAGTATCTGGTGGTATTCCGATGTGAAGGGTATCGGTTTCCGCGTGGTGTGCGAAGTACCGGAGGGTGTTGCCGCACAATAGCATACAACTACTTCCGTCTGCGATTTAATGCAGAGTAAGACTGAAAAGTAAATGAACAACAAATAAAGACTTAAAACTATGAGTAATAACAAAATCAGCAGAAAAGACTTCTTGTCTTATACAGCCTTGCTTGGTGCCGGCACACTGCTCGGCTCTTCGGCGGCTATGACCTCTTGCTCAAAGGCCCCTGCTTACACTCCGTTGAAGCAGCCCGGAGAGTATTATATTCCGGAGTTGCCCGATATGGCGGCCGATGGTCGTGAGTTGAAGGTGGGCGTAATCGGCTGTGGTGGTCGTGGCTCGGGTGCTATTGTCGATAGTATCTCTGCGGCAAACGGTATTAAGGTTTGGGCTTTGGGAGATGTGTTCCCCGAGAAGGTAGAGAAGTTGCGTGCAAACTTGAAGGAGAAGCATAATCAGGAGGTGCCTGCCGAGAATTGCTTTGTAGGCTTCGACGCATATAAGAAGGTAATCGATGCAGGTTGCGACTATGTGATTTGTACCACTCCTCCCGTATTCCGTCCGCAGGAGTTTAAGTATGCGACCGAGAAGGGTGTGAATACTTTCTTGGAGAAGCCTATCGCTGTTGACCCCGCAGGCTATCGTTCAGTTATGGCTACCGCCAAGTTGGCCAAGGCCAAGGGCTTGTGCGTTGTTACAGGTACACAGCGTCACCACCAGCGTCCTTATGTCGAGGCATTCCAGAAGATTCAGGAGGGCCTTATCGGTGAGATTACAGGCGGTAATGTATATTGGAACCAGAGTATGTTGTGGTATCGTGAGCGCCAAAAGGGTTGGAGCGATACCGAGTGGATGATTCGCGACTGGGTGAATTGGAAGTGGCTCTCGGGCGACCATATTGTCGAGCAGCACGTTCATAATATCGATGTCTTCTTGTGGTTCTCGGGCTTGAAGCCTGTGAAGGCTACTGCTTTTGGTGCTCGTCATCGTCGTGTTACGGGTGACCAGTACGACCAATTCAGTGTCGATTTCGAGATGGAGAATGGCATACATCTCCACAGTATGTGCCGTCAGATTAACGGTTGCAGCACCAATATCGGCGAGATTATTCAGGGTACAAAGGGCTCGTGGAACAGTTACAATCACGAGATTAAGGATTTGGCCGGCAATGTTGTCTGGAAGTTCGACAAGGAGGCCGAGGAGGCTAATTTCAAGCAGCGTAATCCTTATACCTTGGAGCACGTCGATTTGATTAACCATATCCGTCGTGGCACCTCTCACGTCGAGGCCGAGGAGACCGTTATCTCTTGCTTGGCGGGTGTTATGGGCCGCGAGGCTGCCTATACGGGTGCTACGGTTACGTGGGACGAGATTAGCCAGTCGCCTATTGCGTATCTCCCCGAGAAGTTGGAGTTGGGTGCGCAGGATATGTCGAAGCATACCGTACCCGTTCCCGGTAAATAATTTGACACTACTTTTTTGAATGGTATTTAGGGCGTGGAGCGGAGCATTATGCTACACTTTGCGCCCTTGTTTGATAAAAGAATAAAAGTAAAAGAGATATGAATAGAAAAGAATTTTTGCAGACTTCGTTGTTGGGTGCTGCGTCGTTGGCTGTCGGCTCATCGGCTTTGGGTTTGGGTGGCTGTGCGACAAAGAAGAGTGCTTCGCCCGAACTGAAACTCTCTTTCCAAGAGAGCATTGCTCCGGGTGAGAATTTGGCCGAGAAGCTCGATTTTATGGAGCAACACGGCATTGTCGGTTTTGAGCCGTGGGGTGGGAAACTCCCTTCACGCGTCGAGGAAATTCAGCAGGCACTCGGTGGCCGTAATATCAAGGTGTCGGCTATCTGTGCCGGTTTCAAGGGCTTCCTTTTGGCCGAAGATGCGGCTGTCAAGGCGGAGTTCGACTCAACGATGCGCGATATCATCGCTGCGGCGGGAGAGTTGGGTTCTACGGGCGTGATTATGGTGCCGGCATTCAATCATCAAACCCCTTGTCGTCCCCATACTTTGGAGACACGCGAGTTCCTGTGTGCGCAGTTGCACGAGTTGGGCGAGTATGCGTTGAAGCACAATACTACCATCATTTTGGAGCCGTTGAACCGTCGTGAGGCGCACTATCTGCGTCAGGTTGCCGATGCTGCGGCTATCTGTCGTGATGCGCAGTCGGCAGGTGTGAAGTGTATGGGTGACTTCTGGCATATGCAGGAGGAGACCTCGGATTATGCCGCTTTGTGGGCCGCAGGACCGGAGTATCTGCAACATATCCACGTGGCAAGTCGTGGCCGTCGCCTGATGCCGGGTGAAGATGGTGAGAAGGATATTTATGTAGATGGCTTCCGTGCCTTGAAGGAGATGAACTATCCTCACTATGTAAGTTTTGAGTGCGGCACCAAGGGTGAGCGTGCGCAGACTGTGGCTGCTGCTGTTGAGTTGTTGCGCCAGCAGTGGGAGCAAGCGTAGAGGAAAGATAAAAGAGCAACCGACGCTGCGGAGCGAGAGCAGAAGCCAAGTCTTGCTTGGATTATGCCGAGCCGCGAGGAGGAAAAGCCTGCGAAGCAGGGTTAAAGATAAAAGAGCAAAGAGTAAAGAGTAAAGAGTAAAGAGTAAAGAGTAAAGAGTAAAGAGCAAAGAGGAAAACTAGACACTCTTTCGCTCAATCTAATTTTGGATTTTGAATTTTGAATTTTGAATTTTGAATTCTTCTTGGTATAGTCCGATTTTGCGTAACACCTGCCTCTTTGGGGTGGGTGTCGTGTTACAGTTGGCGGTAGGGGATTTTGATGCGTCGTGGTTGCATTATCCGTGGAGTGCGATTGTGGCAGTAAATTACCTCTACCTGCTTGTGCTGTGCTATGCAATGGAGTATAAGTGGCCGTGGGCCAAGGGGTTGCGTAGCCAACATTCGTCGGTTGTGGCTCTGGCTTCGATGGTCGTTATGACCATCATCTTTGGCCTTACACGTCAAGATGGCTCGATGGAGGGAGTGTGTGGTGCTTTGGGCTTTACACGTATGACCTCGTCGTGGCCGTTTAATCTGTTACTCATCAATTTTGTCACTTCGTTGGGCCTTGCCGCTATCGATGATTGGCGAAACTTCAAGCGTCGTAAAGTTGCATCGGTGTTGTCGCATACGGCGGTTTTTATAGCCCTTGCGGCGGCTATGTTCGGCAGTGGCGATAAGTTGCGAGTGAGACTGACAGCACCGCTCGATGTGGCTGTCTATGAGGCGGTGACAGAGCAGGGTATGCCCTATGAGTTGCCTTTTACGGTGAGGCTTCGAGAATTCAATATCGAGGAGTATTCGCCACAACTTCATATCTATAACATAGCCGACGAGAGCCTCTCCGAAGAGTCGTTATCTGTGGAGGATAGCGTGGGCGTGGTGGGTGAGTGGTCACTCCGCGTCGAGACGTATCTTCCTATGGCCGGTCGTATGCCCGAGGAGGCGGAGTTTCGTGCTATGCAACACGTCGGTGCTACGCACGCTCTGTTTGTTGTGGCCGAGAATCGTACTACCCAAAATCAGGTAGAGGGGTGGGTGAGTTGTGGTAGCCATATTTTCGCCCCCGCTTCACTTGATTTGGGTGGAGATGAGTTGGTGGTTATGCCCGAGCCGAAGGTTAAGAGTTACCTGTCGCGCATTGCTGTTGATAGGGGCGACAAAATTGAAAACTTCGATATTCGAGTAAATCACCCTGCGCGTGTGGGTGCGTGGCGTATCTATCAGGTGGGCTACGATACCGAGCGAGGCCGTTGGAGTACGATGAGTGTCGTGGAGTGTGTGCGTGATGGCTGGTGGAGTATCGTCAGCGTGGCTCTGTGGCTTATCTTGGCGTCGGCCGTTGTGATGTTTTTGGGGAAGATGAGCAGAAAATCAAAGTAGAGATATGATGTGGGAGAGTCTTATATGGTTTGCTGTGCCGGCCGCTATATGTTGGCTGGCGGGTGCCGTTGTGGCTTGGCGCGATAATGGCGTCGGGCGTGCGGCGATGCTCTCTGCTGTGGGCTCTGCCATATTCTTTGCCTTTATTGTGGGTATGTGGCTCTCGCTGGAACGCCCTCCTATGCGCACTATGGGCGAAACACGCCTGTGGTATTCGTTCTTCCTCTCGATGGCGGGTGTCGCGGTCTATTTGCGCTGGCGATATAAGTGGATTCTCTCGTTCAGTACAATGATGTCGGTGGTCTTTATCTGCATCAACCTCTTTAAGCCCGAGATACACGATAAGACGCTTATGCCCGCTCTGCAAAGTGTGTGGTTTGTGCCGCACGTCATAGTCTATATGTTTGCCTATGCTCTGCTGGGTGCTGTGGCTCTGTTTGCACTCTATTTGTGGTTGCGTTCTTCTCGCAGAGAGCCTACCGATGACGAGATGTCGATGTGTGATAATCTGGTACGCATAGGCTGGTCGTTTCTTACTCTGGGTATGATTATGGGCGCTTTGTGGGCCAAGCAGGCGTGGGGTGATTATTGGACTTGGGACCCCAAGGAGACGTGGGCTGCGGCAACGTGGCTGTCATACCTTATGTATCTGCATCTGCGCCCTATTCTGCGTAAAGACTATCATACCGCCTTTGCCGTTATCCTCTTTTCGTTTCTTCTATTGCAGATGTGCTGGTACGGCATCAATTATCTTCCCTCGGCACAGGGTGTTAGTGTCCATACCTATTAGAATAAAATCATTTTAAGTGGTTTTTTTGGCGTCTGGCTCGTGTGCGAAATGCTCATATACGCCAAGTATGCTCCGCTTTCGCTCACTTCGACCAGCCTCAAAATAACCTACTTAAAAGTGATTTTCTTGCTTTTCGGGAATGTGGCTCTTTTGGCGTCTGGCTCGTGTGCGAAATGCTCATATACGCCAAGTATGCTCCGCTTTCGCTCACTTCGACCAGCCTCAAAATAACCTACTTAAAAGTGATTTTCTTGCTTTTCGGGAATGTGGCTCTTTTGGCGTCTGGCTCGTGTGCGAAATGCTCATATACGCCAAGTATGCTCCGCTT
>CAZQMC010000011.1:0-36200 GCA_964594305.1 uncultured Alistipes sp.
AAACAAAAAAAAAGACCTGCCTAACATTTTTTTATTGTTAGACAGGCTCTTTTATCGTTGTATGCAGTCGCCTGATTAGCGGATACGCTCCTTGTACTCGCGTGTGCGGCTATCAACACGAATCTTGTCGCCTGTATTTACAAACAAAGGAACCTTAACGGTAGCACCTGTGTTTACAGTAGCGGGCTTCAACGATGATGTAGAAGCGGTGTCACCCTTAATACCGGGCTCGGTGTAGATAACCTCCATATCGAGTACGGGAGGAAGTTCGGCTGAAAGCACGGCCTCCTTCTCGGTGTGGAACATAACCTCTACAATCTGGCCGTCAGCCATCAAATCGTAGTTGTCGATGAGGTTCTTGTCGATGTTAATCTCCTCGAAAGTCTCGGTGTGCATAAAGTGTGCGCCCAAGTCGTCCTCATAAGTAAACTGATAGGGACGACGCTCAACACGTACCTGCTCAATCTTCTGGCTAACCGATGAGAAGGTCTTTTCAAGAACATAACCATTCTCCAAGTTTTTGAGTTTTGAGCGAACAAATGCAGGGCCCTTGCCCGGCTTGCAGTGCTGGAAATCAACAACAAGGAAAGTCTTGCCGTCCATCTCGATGCACATACCAATCTTGATATCAGATGCTGTGATAGTCATAAAAATATAATTTTTTTGTTAAAATTTTTCAGTGCGGCAAAGATAGTAATTTTTTTACAATTACAAACCTCTGGCTATCATTATTTTGAGTTACTTGCCTGAAAACGAGTAATGTGGCAAGACAATGCCTGCGTGAGCGATAATTCTCTCCACGACGGTCATCGTCGCCTGCTCCAACCCTTCGGGCTGCGAGTAAAACGATGGCGAGGCCGGTAAAACAATGGCACCCGCTTCGGTAAGCAAGGTCATATTGCGCAGGTGAATGAGCGAGTAGGGTGCTTCGCGTACAACCAAAATCAGTCGGCGACGCTCTTTTATCATCACATCGGCGGCACGCTCTATGAGCGAAAGCGACACTCCCGAGGCAATGCGCCCCACGCTTCCCATCGATGCCGGTACCACAATCATAGCATCATACTCTGCCGAGCCGCTGGCTATGGGTGTAAACATATCGTTGTTGGCGTAGCGCACAATCTTCTCCGACGAGGGCAACACCTCACCTTCGTACTGCACGACCTGCTCACCCTTGTCACTCACGACAAGAGCAATCTGTTCGACCTCGTCGGCCGAGATAAGTTGTTGCAGTGTCTGGCGTGCATATATTGCTCCGCTGGCACCTGTTACGGCTACGATGATTTTCATCTTTTACAACTCTATGATTTTACATTTCAGCCCCAACTCTTGCGCTTTTTCGAGCACCCTCGGCAGGGCGTAACTCATATTGCGGAACGACTTCTCGCTGTCGTGAAACGCTACAATACTGCCTGCCTCCAAATGCTTTGCCACGCCCTTGTAGCAATCTTCGGGCGAGATGGTTGAGGTGTAGTCGCGCGAGAGAATGTTCCACATAATAATCTTGTAACGCTGACCTACGGCACGCATCTGTGATGGTGTCACACGAGCATAGGGAGGGCGAAAAAGGTCGGTATGGAGTATCGTGTCGGCAAAATCGACATCCTCGATATACTTTTCCAGAGGCATACCCCAACCCTTTTGGTGAGAGTATGTGTGGTTGCCGATTTTGTGTCCTTCGTCCAAAATCTTTTGATACAGGTCGGGATACATCTCGGCATTTTTGCCCAACACGAAGAATGTGGCCTTGGCGTCATAACGCTTCAAAGTGTCTAAAATCCACTCCGTAATGCCGGGTGTAGGCCCATCGTCGAATGTAAGAAAAACACCATTCGGGTCGTTTATCTCCCATATCATATCGGGATAGAGTCTGCGTATAAAATTGAAAGGCGTTATCTTCATATCGGTTCAATTACTCATCAAGTGCGGTTCGAAGAGCAAAAGTAATGCTTTTTTGCTGAAAACGGGTATATATTTTGTGCAAACTGTTTTTTTTGTTAATTTTGTACGGATTGTGCAACACGTGTGAGGTTGCGCGGCGACAGATTTTTGTATGCTAATTAAACAGGCTTTGATTATGAAACGATTTTTTCTGAATATTTTGGTTGTGGTCGTTGCGGCTGTGTCGATGGTGGGTTGTAAGGCTTTCGGTGTGTTGTCATCGGCCGAGACGGCGCAAGGTCGTCCCTATGAGTTGGTATTGGTCTGCCCGCAACCGCAGTGGCAGAGCGAGTTGGGTGATACGTTGCGCTATTTTTTGAAGCAGCCCGTTGCCGAGTTACCCAACTATGAGCCGGCCTTCGATGTGTTGCGTATTCTGCCCAATAATTTCAAGAGCCTTACGGAGCATCATCGCAATATCGTTGTGGTAAATGTCAACAAGGAGTTTGCCGAGCCATCTATCACTGCGCGTTACGATGTGACGGCCAAGCCGCAGATTTTCGTTACAATCAAAGGCCCCGATAACCAGACCGTTGCCGATTATGTGGGTGCGAATGGCCAGAGCCTTATGCAACTTTTGGAGAATGCCGAGCGCGACCGCCGCATAGCCTATGCCCGACGCTATACCTCGCAGTCGTTGAGCGATTTGGTACGTACGACCTTCGGTATCGACATTACTATTCCCGACAACTATATGTTGCGTACGCAGAGCGACGATATGGTGTGGATTTCGCAGGAGTTCCCTACGGCAAGTCAGGGTTTCTTCATCTATAAGTACCCTTATAAGGGTGAGCAGTCGCTCTCGGCCAAGGCTTTGGTTAAGGCTCGTAATCGCTTTGCGTCGCGTATCCCCGGTCCCAAGGAGGGTTCTTTTATGACTACGGTCAATAAAATCCCCGATGAGACGGGGCAGGAGTATGTACCCTATGAGCCTGCCTACCACACTATGCGCATAGGCTCGCAACCTTGGATTGAGATGGTCGGTTTGTGGGACGTCGAGAACTACTTTATGGGTGGCCCATACGTTAGTTATACCACCGTCAATAAGGCTACGGGCGAGGTTATAACCATCGACTGCTATGTCTATTCGCCCAAGTTGGAGAAACGCAATATGTTGCGTGAGTTGCAGGCATTGGTCTATCTGGTCAATCTCGATGCTACCTCGGCGACGATAAGTAGCGAGGAGGCGGCTCAATAACGAGGCTTTTTTGCGGGTGTCGGCCGCTACACCAAAAGAATTGTGGTAAAAAGTTGGGGAATTCAAAAATTTCTCCTTACCTTTGCTACATATTAAAGAGAATATTATTGTTTAATCGGGATTCTAATTCAGGCGATAGACGTGGGGATTAGAATTCTGGCTTTTTTTACTGTTATATAAAACTATGGCACAAGAGATTATTTATCTGACGGCGGAGGGTTTGCAGAAACTCAAAGACGAACTTCATCATATGCGCTCGGTGGAGCGTCCCGCCATTTCGGCTGCTATTGCCGAGGCACGCGACAAGGGCGATTTGTCGGAGAATGCCGAGTATGATGCTGCGCGAGAGGCGCAGGGTTTGTTGGAGTTGAAAATTGCGCAGTTGGAGCAGACTCTGACCAATGCCCGTGTTATCGACGAGTCGAAGATTGACAAGAGCAAGGTGCAGATTTTGAGCAAGGTGACGCTTTTGAACCATAATAACAATAAGCAGGTGACCTATACCATCGTCTCGGAGAATGAGGCCAACCTCCGCGAGGGCAAGTTGGCTATCGGTACCCCTATCGCCAAGGCTCTGCTGGGCAAGAAGAAGGGCGAGGTTGTCGAGGTTACAGTGCCTGCCGGAGTGTTGAAGTTCGAGATTTTGGATATCAATATCTAATGGTCGGAGGCCTTTTGCCTCTTGCATACTTTGAGAGATAGTCCCAAGTGGGATTATCTCTTTTTTTGTGGATTAAATTGCTGTTGGTGGCGATTTTGGCTTTGAATTGTGGATAATGAATCATATCTTTGTAAGAGGAAACCAAATAGAAAAATAAGATATGAAAAGAAGACTTTTTGTATTGGCGTGCCTTGTCGCTATGGTGGGTTGTGCCGAGTATCAGCCTGTTCAGACTTTTGCAGAGGCAGAGGGCGAGCCTCTGTCGGCAGAGGCCGAGGCGGCGTGGAATGACCAAACGGCTGGATTGTCGGCTGCGTGGGGCGATATTGATATTCAATACCTGCGTGATGAGGTGCCTGTGTCGGCGTTTTACGAGGAGTGTCGCTTGACGGGCTGGCGTGGCGAGCGCGTGTCGGCGCAAATCCTCGTCTGGACAAAGGAGGGTGCCGAGGGTGTGAGGTGCAAGGCGAGCAAGATGCGTGGCGAGGGTGCTGTATTGCCCGCATCGATTGTGAAGAGCCGTTTTGTGCGTTACACGCTGGCCGACGAGCAGAACTATGTCTTCAAAAAGAGTGGTAAGACCTATCTTGCGCCCGATATGTTGGATACGCTCGATAGGTTTGATGTGCCGGCCCGCTCGGTGCGCCCCGTATGGCTGACGATAGATATCCCGAGCGATGCGGCAGCAGGAGTATATAAGGGTGAGATTATCATAAGTCACAACGGTTGGGGACGAGTGAAGATGCCTTTCGAGTTGGAGGTGGCCGACCATACGCTTGCGACAGTGAGCGAGTGGGGATATCATCTCGACCTCTGGCAACACCCCTCGTCAGTGGCACGTGCGCAGGGCTTGGAGATGTGGAGCGATGAGCATTTCGAGGCTATGAAACCGGTGATGTCGATGCTCGCCGACGCAGGGCAGAAGGTCATTACCGCCACACTCAACAAAGACCCGTGGAATCATCAGTGTTACGACGCCTACGAGAGTATGATACGCTGGACAAAGCGTGCCGACGGCAGTTGGTCGTATGATTATAAGGTGTTTGACCGTTGGGTGGAGATGATGCTCGACTTGGGCATCAACAAGATGATAAACTGCTATTCGATGGTGCCTTGGAACTGCGAGTTGGAGTTTTTCGACGAGGCGCAGGGCGAGGTTGTGACGGTTGAGGCGAAACCCTCGACACCCATCTTCGAGCAGATGTGGGGGCCATTCCTTGCCGATTTTAAGCGTCACCTGAAAGAAAAAGGGTGGCTCGCAATTACCAATATCGCTATGGACGAGCGCTCGCCAAAAGATATGGACGCTGCGGTTGAGGTGTTGGAGAAGTATGCCCCCGAATTGAATTTTGCGCTGGCCGACAACCATAAGTCGTACAAAAAATATACGATGATGCGTGATGTGTGCGTGGCTATACATCACCCTGCCGATAAGGCCGATATCGAGATGCGTCGTGCACAGGGCGACAACACCACTTTCTATATCTGCTGCGTGCCTTCGTATCCCAATACCTTCACCTGCTCGGAGCCTTTCGAGGCCGAGATGTTGGGGTGGTATGGTGTGGCGGCCGACTATGACGGTATGCTGCGCTGGGCCTATAACTCGTGGCCCGCAGAGCCTCATATCGACTCTCGTTTTGGAACGTGGAAGTCGGGCGACACATTCTTGGTATATCCCTGTGCCCGCTCTTCGGTGCGCTTTGAGCGTCTGCGTGACGGCATAGAGATTGCCGAAAAGGTGCGTACGCTGCGTCGTGAGGGTGTCGATACCCAAGAGATTGAGGCGGAGTTGGCGCGAATCCTCTCGACCAATGCTCACGACCATACCCAGCCGTGGCGAGAGATTATCGCCAAGGCAAGACAGACACTCGACGAAGTGTCGTGCCGATAGTTGTTTGAAGCAGATTTTAATATGATGAATATCTCGAAATTTTCTCGTCGCAAAGCCCACGCGGTGCGTATAGGCGACGTGATGATAGGCTCCGATTACCCTATTGCGGTGCAGTCGATGACCAACACTCCGACGGCCGACACCCCCGCGAGTGTCGCCCAGATAGAGCGTATAGCCGATGCCGGAGCGGGCATAGTGCGCCTGACGGCACAGGGCCGTAAGGAGGGCGAAAACCTCGAAAATATCGTGCGGGAGTTGCGTGCGAAGGGCTATTCGACGGCCATCGTTGCCGATATACACTTTGTGCCGGAGATTGCATCTATTGCAGCCCGGTATGTCGATAAGGTGCGTATCAACCCCGGAAATTATCCCATCGAAGGAGGTAAGTTCGAGGCTCTTATCGCACAGTGCAAGGAGCGAGGTGTGGCCCTGCGTATAGGTGTTAATCACGGCTCGTTGGCAAAGCGGGTGTTCGATGAGTGGGGCGATACTCCGCAGGGTATGGTCGCCTCGGCAATGGAGTTTTTGAGGGTTTGTCGCCGTGAAGATTTCGACCAGGTTGTAGTGTCGATGAAGTCGAGCAATACGCGTGTTATGGTGCAGGCGTATCGTCTTTTGGTCGAGGCTATGGCTGCGGAGGGTGTGACCTACCCGGTGCATCTGGGCGTTACCGAGGCTGGAAATGGCATCGAGGGGCGCATAAAGAGTGCCGTAGGGATTGGAGCACTGCTCTCCGACGGCATTGGCGATACGATTCGTGTGTCGCTCACCGAAGCCCCCGAAAACGAAGTGCCTGTGGCGCAGATGTTGGTCGATTATTTTGCCTCTCGCAAGGGCGAGTTTGAGGTAAAGCACCCTGAACGATACTCGCCTACGGAGTTCGTGCGTCGATGTGCTGTTGCCCAGCCTGTCGTGCACGACGAGATAACCGACAATTTTAGAGTGGTGGAGGCTGTGAGTGAAAATCCTTCGGCGGAGTTGCGTGCCGCAATTCTCGATATGGAGGATAATGTACCTGTCGTGGTTAAGCGACGCTACGAGGATAAGGATATCGAGGCGGTTGCGGTAAAGGCTGCTGCCGATTTGGGAGTGTTGCTGCTTGACGGCTTGGCCGAGGGTGTATGGGTAGATGCACCACATATCGACGAGGAGCAGGTGCGTGAAATAGAACTTATGATTTTGCAGGCGGCGCGTGTGCGTTTCTCGCATACCGAATATATCGCTTGCCCGAGTTGCGGTCGCACGCTCTACGATATAGAGAAGACGTTGGCCGACATAAAGAGCCGCACATCGCACCTTAAAAATCTGAAAATAGGCATTATGGGCTGTATTGTAAATGGCCCCGGCGAGATGGCTGATGCCGATTATGGCTATGTGGGTGCTGCGGCAGGCCGCATTACACTCTATAAAGGTCGCGAGGTGGTGGAGCGCAATATAGCGCAAGAGGAGGCCATAGAGCGACTTATAGAGTTGATTAAGTCGAATGGCGATTGGGTAGAGCCCGACGCAAGATAACAAAGATATGGCAGGGGCATCGATGAAGCGTTATACGGCGCGAGGCATAGTCCTGAATACCGTCAAATATGGCGATAAAGGGCTTGTCGTGCAGATGCTCACCTCGTCGCACGGTCGTCAGAGTTATATGGTGCAGGGCCTCGGCTCGAAGCGAGGCGGAGGCTCTCGTCTGGCACTTTTTCAGCCTATGTTCGCTGTGGAGTTCGAGGGCTTGGAGTCGGCGAAGATGCAGATGCACCGCTTTGGCGAGGTGCATAGCGGGATAGTGTTACGCTCGATTCCTTTCGATGTGAGAAAATCTACTATGGCCCTATTTATGGCAGAGGTTTTGCATCGTCTTGTGAAGGAGAGCGAGGCTAACGAGATGTTGTTTGACTTCGTGTGGGGCTCTGTCGAGGCGTTAGATGCTGCCGACGAGGGTGTGGCGAACTTCCACCTGTGGTTTCTTGCGCACCTGTGTCGTTTTTTAGGATTCTCGCCCGGCAATGATTATATCCCCGACGGCTGGTTTCATATCGCCGAAGGTCATTTTACTGGCCAAGAGCCACCTCGCGAATATTGTATGACACGCGAAAACGCCCTGATTCTCCGCGACATGTTGGAGTGTGATGTGCGTTATCTTGGCGAGATAGGTCTCAACCGCCTTCAAAGGGTTGATTTTCTTGATGCGCTATTGCGTTATTATGGTTATCATCTCGATACTATAAACTCCGTGCAGTCGATACGAATTTTGCAAGAAGTTTTTTAGTTGTATTGAGGTGAAGTTCAGACTTTTATTAAGTGTTGCTATATCGTGTGCGGTGGTTGTGGTAGGGCATATCTTCTACCGCCAATCGCTCTCTGCCGCCACGCAGGAGCCTCGCCGATGGATTTCGGGCGATACTCTGTGGTTGGAGATAGATTCTCTGCCTATAATGCCCTCCGACGGGCGATTGTATGACGACTCGCTTTTTATGCTGATGTTGCCTCTGCACTCCCGCAATGAGTTGCAGGTCGATTTCTTTCCCCACCGAGAGCCTATGCCGCACATAGAGTTCAACTATTCGATACCCTATTGGAGCGTCTATCGTAGGTCGATTACAGTGTGGGGCATAACCTTCTCGACGGGGCAGGTGTCACCTTACGCCCCTTATCACGCCGGCAACTCGCTTGATGCTACTGTTCTGTCGTTTCCTCTGCAACCTCCTCGGTAGGTTGCTCGAAGATATCATCGTCGAGGCGGTCGATGTATAGTATGCCGTCGAGGTGGTCTATCTCGTGCTGAAAGATTACGGCCGTAAAACCCTCGACAATCTCTCGGTGTAGTCTGTATTGCGCATCGCGATACGATATCTTTATGCTCTGCGCACGCCATACATCGCCTCTGAAATCGGGTACAGAAAGACACCCTTCGCCACCCAATTCCCAATCTTCGCCATACTCCACAATCTTGGGGTTGATGTAAAACTCAAACGGCTCTCCCTCTTTGTCGAAACGCTGTACAGCCACCAAGCGTCGCAAGATGCCCACCTGCGGTGCGGCTATGCCTACGCCCTCGTTCTCGGGGTTGCGTACCGTTGAGAGCATACGACGGCAGAGAGTCGAAAACTCCTCCGAGGCCACATCTCGTCGGCTTAATGGTTTTGATATTTGTCGCAGAATCAGCGAATCCGCTTCGTCGTCGATGGTTGTCAGACGCATAATCTCTTCGCCTTGGCGGATTATCTCTCGCTCTGTGGCGTTAAATGTTGAGGTGCAGCTCGTTCCTAAAATTGCCATAGCCGTTATTGTGGTCAGTAAAAATTTCATAGGGTTAAATTTTACGACAAAGTTAATTATTATTATGACACTAATAGTGTGCATAATGATATTTATTCGCGATAAATGTGGAAAATAAGGAGACAGAATTATGCAGTAAAGAAAATTTTCAATAATTTTGTTAGTCGTGTGAATATGCCTCTCGAAGAGGAGAAGGGTATTTGTCGTTGAAATAATTAAATTGCAATATTATGATAATATCACTGAAAGAGATGCTACAAGATGCCGACAAGGGGCGTTATGCTGTCGGCGCATTCAATTGTTTGAGTCTGGAAAATGTTGAGGGTGCCATTGCTGCTGCCGAGGAGTTGCACTCTCCCATTATTATCCAACTTGCCGAGGTGCAGTTCCCTTGCGCCCCGATGAACCTTATGGCTCCAATATATTTGGAGGCTGCCCGTAAGGCTTCGGTGCCTGTTGTTGTGCATCTCGACCACGGCCAGAGTTTCCAGACCTGTGCCGAGGCTATCCGTTTGGGCTTTGGCTCGGTGATGTTCGATGGTGCGTCGCTGCCTTTCGAGGAGAATGTGCGCATCACGAGCGAGGTTACGCGTATGGCGAAGGCTATGGGTGTCGATGTCGAGGCCGAGTTGGGTAAGGTCGGTGATGTGGGCGTCGATGACGATAAAGCCGATGTCTTTACCGATGTCGAGGAGTCGGCTCGTTTTATCGAGCAGACAGGCGTAGATGCTTTGGCGGTGGCCATTGGTAATCAGCACGGCCGTTATGTCGCTACGCCGAAACTCAATATCGACCGTCTGATAGAGTTGCACGAGCGAAACCGTATGCCTTTGGTGCTGCACGGTGGCAGTGGTACAAGCGAGGAGGATTTCAAGGCTTGTATCCACAACGGTATCTGCAAGATAAATGTCGCTACGGCTATTCAGGTCGGCATCACCGAGCGCGTACAGCAGTACTTGCGTGAGGCGGCAAAACCCGATTATATTACGATGAAGGGTGTGATTCGTGAGGCTTCGAAGGAGGTTGTCAAGGAGCATATTTTATTGTTCGAGAGTAATAACCGAGTATAAAGGCGAGAGTATGAGAAGAGGAATCATTTCTGCCGGCAATTGGTTGTCGGATACGATAAAGTTTATCAGCCACTATCCTGCGGTGGGTAATCTGGTTACTATCGAGAAGATAGACCAGGGCTTTGGCGGCTGTGCGCATAATGTTTTGGCCGACTTGGCCCGTATGCAGACGGGCATACCTCTGTATGCCGGTGGCTGCGTGGGGCGTGATGCTCTGGGTGACGAGATTTTCGCTACCTGCGAGCGTTTGGGTATCGATACCGAGGGTATGTGTCGTGTCGATGCCGCTACATCTTACACCGATGTTATGGCCGATATGAGCAATGGCACACGCACCTTCTTCCACCATCGTGGAGCAAATGCCGCATTCGGCCCCGAGCACGTCGAAGGGATTAAGGCCGAGGCCAAGATTTTCCATTTGGGATATCTGCTTCTGCTCGACAGAATGGACGCCAAGGACGAGGAGTATGGCGTTGTAGCGGCCCGAGTGCTTGACGGCTTGCAGAAGCGTGGATATAAGACCTCGGTCGATGTGGTATCGGAGGAGGGTAATCGCTTCCGCGAGGTTATTCTGCCTTGCCTGCCTTATATGGATTACTTCATCGTCAATGAGGTAGAGGCAGGAGCCTGTGTTGGTCGCAATCTGCGTGATGAGGCGGGTAATATCCTTCTCGACGAGGTTAAGTCGGCGGCGCACTTCCTTATGGATAACGGTGTCGGTGAGGCTGTCGCCATTCACTTCCCCGAGGGAGGCTATGGTCTGCGCAAGGGCGGTGAGGAGTGTTTCGCTCCGTCGTATCGTGTAGAGCCTTCGGATATCGTCTCGTCGGTGGGCGCGGGCGATGCCTTCTGTGCCGCTATGCTCTATGCCCTGCACGAGGAGTTGCCCATCGAGAAGGCGTTGTGTGTGGCCAATGCTGCGGCGAGATTTAATCTGTTTAGCGCAACCTCGACCGACGGCGCACCTACCATCGCCGAGATTGAGGAGTTTTTATCAAGACAATAAACTTAAAACTACGATAATTATGAAAAGAAGTGAAATCAATCGTTACATAAACGAGGCGAAACAGTTTTTTGCCGAGCATCAGTTCCATTTGCCCGTATGGGTTGATTGGTCGCCTGCGGAGTGGGCTACAAAGGGCACAGAGTGCGACGAGATACGCCGCAACGGTCTTGGCTGGGACGTGACGGACTTTGCCAGCGGCGAGTTCGACAAGGTGGGCCTTACGCTTGTAACCATTCGCAACGGCAATGTGAAGTATGACAAAAAGACCTACTGCGAGAAGATTATGTTTGTTCGCGAGGGACAGATTACTCCTACACACTTCCATTGGCGCAAGATGGAGGATATTATCCATCGTGGCGGCGGTGTCTTCTGCGTGAAGTTGTGGAAGGCCGACGAGAATGAGCAGCCTACCGATGAGCCTTGCAGCGTGCAGGTTGATGGCGTTACGACCATCGTTCCTGCGGGCGAGGTGTTGCGTCTGTATCCGGGCCAGAGCATCAGTTTCGAGCCTTATATGTATCATCAGTTCTGGTCGGAGAATGGTGCGAGTATGATTGGCGAGGTATCGACCGTCAATGACGATGCCAACGACAATCGTTTCTTGGAGGAGCAGGGCCGCTACCCGAGCATCGACGAGGACGAGCCGGCGCAGTACCTGCTTTGTAACGAGTATTAAGTCATAAAGTGTATCAGCAGATGAAGAAGGGAGTTATCAAGATTTCTATTCTATTTTTGGTGCTTATGGCCTTGCCATTGTGTAACACTGCCTGCTCTGATGACGATGGGGCAGGGAGAGTGGAGGAACCCGAGAATCCCGAGAATCCGCAAGGGCCTGACGGTGAGCAAGAGACGGCTTTGCCAAAAATCTCTTTCACACTTACTGCCCTTACTCACAACTCATTGAGTATTTCGTATAACTCGACCAATGCGACCGAGTGCTATCTGCTTGTTGCTGAGGCTGGTGAGGCGGTTGATAATCAAACCATAATAGAGCAGGGTGAGAGTGTCGAAGTCAATTGCGAGGGGACTTTTGCGGCCGAGGGACTTACTCCCAGAACATATTATTGTATCGAGTTTCTGGCAATAAATGGAGATAGGTCATCACGCCTGTCGATGCAATTTATGACACCCGCCGAACCGTAGTGGCAATGGCTTTGTGATGATTAAAATAAATCAGGCTACACCGAAAAGTAGCCTGATTTTTATTTGCGTCAATCTCTAAAAACTCGCCTCTTAAAAATACTCCTCGCGGAAGTGGTAGTTGTTGCGGAGCGTTTCGAAATTCTCTGCGGCGGTGCGTAACGAAGTGCTTTCGGTGGCCAAATCGCAGTAGTTTGTTATCGTGCGACACATCTCCTCCCAACCGATTTTTTTGCGACGGGCGGGCGTTACCTGTGGCGGATACCAGCCTTGTAACGGCAACCCGAACTCCTTTGCCAAAGCCTCCACAACCATCGCCGAGGCGTTGGCCTTGCCCTGTGCCGAGTAACCGGCGATATGGGGTGTGGTGACGAAAGCCTTTGCGAGTAACTCTCGATTTATTGTAGGCTCATTCTCCCAAACATCTATGCAGAGGCGTTGTGTGGTTCGAAGCAGAGCCTCGGTCGATGCCACCTCGCCGCGAGAGGCGTTGATGATGGTCGCGTCGGGGCGTATGAGCGAAAGTGACTCATTGTCAATCAGATGAAATGTAGTGTCATCGAGCGGCGTGTGGAATGTGATGATATCCGATTGTGACGCCACCTCCTCCAACGACAGAAAATCGCCCCCTTCGCGCTCCTTGCGTGGCGGGTCGCACCTTAAAACACGAAAACCCCACGCTCGGGCATACTCCTCTACAAGCGAGCCTACATTTCCCACACCTACAATGCCCAAGGTTTTTTGCTCCGGACGCCAGCCCTCATCGGCCGAGAGCATAGCCAACGCTGCTGCTACCCACTGCAAGACACCTGCGGCATTACAGCCTGCCGAGGTTACGACCTTTATGCCGTGCGAGGCACAATAGTCGAGGTCTATGTGGTCGAAACCTATCGTGGCCGTAGCAATAAGCCTTACCTTCGAGCCTTCGAGCAGAGCCTCGTCGCAACGTGTGCGTGTGCGTATGATGAGTGCATCGGCCTCGGCAACATCTTCGCGAGAGAAATCCGTTCCGCTACGATAAACAACTTCGCCGTAAGGCTCTAAAACACCGTCGATATAGGGTATTGCGCTATCAATGACGACTTTCATTATCTTTTTATATCTATTTTCCGCATCAAATATAGTGAAAAAATGATTTTTTTGTATCTTTGCACACTGTATATATTGTAAATACCCATCGTTTTCGGCTTGGGTATTGTATTTACAGAGTGAAAAATGATGAATTTGAGATATATTTTTTCAACACTTTGTGTCGTTGTGGCAGTCGCTCTGACAGCGTGCGGAGGCGATACAAAGACCAAGAAATCGGGCCTCGATGACCAGATGGATTCGGTGTCGTATATTGTGGGTATGAACATCGGATATAACATCTTGAAGATGGATACTGCGTTGCGTGCCGAGGCTGTTGTCAAAGGTATCAGCGATGTGCTGGGAGGTAAAGAGAAGATGACCGTCGAGGAGGCTCGAACCTATTTCCTTGCCTATATGAATTACGATGTGTATGAGCGTGTTAGAGGCTATGAGGAGCAGTATTTGAGCGATTTGGCCGCTTCGGACAAGAGTATCCAGCGTACACAGTCGGGCCTTACATATCTGGTTCACGAGTTGGGCGATATGAACAATACATCATCGAGTGAGCGCGATACGGTAAAATTGGTCTATCATATAGCACACATCTCGGATTCGCAGAGCGAGGAGCCCGAGAAGCGAGATACTGTTCGTACGGCATTGCGTGACTATGTGAAGGGCTTGAAGGAGGGTGTGAAACTCATTGGTGAAGGTGGTAAAATCACCTTGTGGTTGCCTTCGGAGTTGGCCTTTGGTGCCGAGGGAGATGCCGAGTTGGATATCGCTCCCAACGAGATGTTGCGTTACGAGGTCGAGGTGTTGGAGGTAAAACGCCGTCGTCGATAATCGAAATTACGGAGAATAAGATAAAAGTTTAATATTCAAACAAACAAGAAAAGATGAAAAAGTTGATTTATGGAGCCGTTGTTTTGGCAGTAGCCGCAATGATGGCATCGTGCTGTGGTAAGTGCCCACAGAACGTTACTACGGGAGATAAGTCTGTGCAGGATACTCTCTCTTACTCAATCGGTGTTACCGTAGGTTATGGTACTTCGCAGAATATGCCCGATGTGCGTCTGGATTGGGACGAGGTTTTGAAGGGTACAATGGCAGGTATCAAGGTTGCATCAGACGTCAAGGAGGATAAGAAGCATCAGGAGGCTTACGCCACTTTGGAGGAGTTCTTTATGCAGAAGCGTCAGACTCGTTTGACCGAGATGCGTGATAAGATGTTGGCCGAGGACTCTACTGCTACGTTCGACCCTGCAAGTGTTGATGTATTCGAGAGCAACGCCGAGCGTAAGGAGGTATCTTATGCTTATGGTTACGATTTCGGTTTCAATGTTCGCACTTCACGTCTTCCTTTGCAGACCTATTGGATTGCCGAGGGTGTAAAGGCCGGTGTGGCTGATGAGTCGGGTGAGGCTAATGCCGCAGCACAGAACTATATGCGTCGTTACTATATGGAGATTATGCCTATAAAGAATGCCGAGCGTTCTGCTGCTTGGTTGGCCGAGGTTGAGAAGAAGAACGGCGTACAGAAGACCGAGAGTGGTTTGTTGTATCGCATCGACCGTGCCGGTGATGAGAATGCCAAGCCTACCGCCGACGATAAGGTAAAGGTTGATTACGAGGGTAAGTTGGAAGATGGCACCATCTTCGATTCATCTTACGAGCGTGGTGAGTCTATCGAGTTCCCATTGAGTGGCGTTATCCGAGGCTGGACCGAGGGCTTGCAGTTGGTAGGCGTAGGTGGCCAGATTACTTTGTGGATTCCCGCAGAGTTGGGTTATGGCGCACGTGGTGCCGGTAATATCGGCCCCAACGAGGCTTTGGAGTTCAAGGTTGAGTTGCACGAGATTACTACCGAGCCGAAGGCAGAGGAGCCTGCGGCCGAGGCCACAGAGGTTGTAGCAGAGTAATTTTACGCTATATGTTATGGAAGAACCCGACGCTGAAATGTGTCGGGTTCTTTTTCTTTTATTCTCGGTGTGCGATTGTTGTAAATAAACATTGTTTATTTGTCGGTAATGATTATCTTTGCATGAGTATAATGATGCTATGGTGAAAAAATCTCTATACGTATTACTATCTGTTGTCTTACTCTCCCTCGGGTGGCTTGGCGTTAGCGGCTTGCCGTTGCTGGTTGCCTTGGTGCCGCTGCTGATGATAAGCGACAGTTATGACTCATCTACACGCAATTTCTGGCGTATGGCAGGGTGGGCGACGCTTACCTTCGTGCTGTGGAATATGGCCACCATTTGGTGGGTGTGGATTGCTACTCCCATAGGCCCCATTACAGCCACTATCGTCTCGTCGTTTTGGTCGTTGCTACCATTTATGCTCTACCACTATGTGTCGAAGCGGGCCCCCAAGACTTTGGCCTATACACTGCTAGTGGCGGGGTGGGTTGCCGCCGAATTGTTTTATACCACTCGCGAGGTTATGTCGTTTCCGTGGCTGACGCTGGGTAATGGCTTCTCGGGCGATGTGTGGGCTGTGCAGTGGTATGAATGGACCGGTGTTATGGGTGGCTCGGTGTGGGTGCTTATCTCCAATATCTTGATTTTTGAGTCATTGCGTTGTTCTCGTCTTTCGAAGCGGAGAATGGCTGTGGCGGCGGTTTGTCTGCCTATTGTCGTATCATTGTCCCTCTATTTTTCCCATCAGCGCAGCGAAGAGCATGTCAAGGTGTCGGTTATCCAGCCTAATGTAGATTGCTATAACGAGAAATTTTCCGACAATAGCGAGTGGCAGATGGATAATATAGCCGAATTATTGTGTCAGGTACCCGAGCAGTCGAGGGTGGCTGTCCTTCCCGAGACGGCTCTACCGGAGCATTTGCAGGATAATGCTCCGGAGAATGGGTGGAGCGTACAAATGTTGAGCGAACAATTGGACTCTCTTTTGCCCAATACGATGCTTATCACAGGTGCTACGACAATCAAATATTACGCTCCAAACGAACAACCTTCATCGACGGCACGTCGTGCCAATCGGGGATATTATTACGATGTCTTTAACTCGGCAGTGGCGATAAATGGTCGTGGTGAGCGTCCGGTTCATCATAAGATGCGCCTTGTCATCGGTGTCGAGGCTATGCCCGAATTGAATCTGCTCAATGGCTTCATTGACTTGGGCGGTATGACGGGGCAGTTGGGCCGCAATCATCTGGCGACGAACTTCGATAATGGGGTTGTTGTCGGCCCTGCAATATGTTATGAGGGCCTTTATGGAGATTGTTTTGCGCGCTTTGTGCGTGAGGGGGCGGAGTTTATGACCGTGCTGTCGAATGATGGCTGGTGGGGCAATACTCCCGGCCATAAGCGGTTGTTTGATTTCTGTCGCTTGCGAGCAATTGAGTGTCGTCGAGAGATAGCTCGTAGTGCCAATACAGGTGTATCGGGATTTATTACTTCGCGTGGAGATGTTGTCAGTCGCCTCGATTGGGAGCAGCGAGGAGTACTTACCTCCGATGTCAGCCTGCGCCACGACAAGACACTCTATGTGCGTTACGGCGATTGGGTGGGGCGTATGGCTCAATTGCTACTCTTTTTGGGCATACTCTATTATACGGCCTATCGTGTGCGTCGTCGCAATCATTTAGTAAGTTAGTACATTAAACCTGATATCGTATATGAACTACACCCAAACCCTTGATTATCTTTTTGCTTCACGTCCCTCGTTTCAGCAGGTGGGAGCCGATGCCTATAAGCCGGGATTAGAGCGTATTACGGAGTTTTGCCGTCATCTGGGCAACCCGCAGCGTAACTACTTTACGATTCACGTCGCCGGTACCAATGGTAAAGGCTCGGTGTCGCATATATTGGCGTCGGTGCTTCAACAAGCCGGATATCGCGTAGGCCTTTATACGTCGCCCCATTTGAAGGATTTTCGTGAGCGCATACGTGTCGATGGCGAGATGATTCCCAAACAGAAGGTGGTCAATTTCGTTGACCGTAATCTGCGTAAGATGGAGGAGTTGGAGTTGTCGTTTTTTGAGGTTACGACGGCTATGGCTTTCGATTATTTCGCTTATAGCGATGTCGAGGTGGCTGTTGTCGAGACGGGCTTGGGTGGCAGACTCGATGCCACAAATATCATCACACCGCTGTTGAGCGTCATCACAAATATTGGCCTCGACCATACGTCGTTGTTGGGTGATACGCTTGCGCAAATTGCCGCCGAGAAGGCGGGTATTATCAAGAAGAGTATTCCCGTGTTGGTGGGCCAGAGCAACGAGGCTTATAATGAAGTTATCGAGCAGCGTGCCGCCGAGTTGAAGTCTTCGGTTGTCTATGCGCAACAAGAGTTTGAGTGCATTATGCATAATGTCGAGGAGAGCGGTCAGCGTGTCGTGTTGAAGCGCGCGAGTGATGGCTATGTGTTTGACTTAAAGATGGATTTGTGTGGCAGTTATCAGGTTCAAAACCTCGTTACGGCTACTGCGGCCATCAATTTCCTGCACGACTCTTCTCCCCTTACCGTCAGCCGTCGTGCCCTTGTCGAAGGCGTTGCATCGGTGGTGTCCTCTACGTCGCTTGCCGGTCGTTGGCAGATGTTGCAGACAGACCCGCTTGTGGTGTGCGATACGGGCCATAATGCTCACGGATTAAAAGAGGTGGCCGAGGGTTTGCAGGGGCTTGTACAACGTGTCGGGAGATTGACGTGCGTACTTGGTTTTTCGGCCGATAAGGATATTGACGATATGTTGCAACTTTTGCCTGCGGAGGCTCATTATATCTTTACCCAGGCCTCGTCGGAGCGTGCTGCTGCTGCCGAAGATTTGGTCGCCAAGGCTTCGGCCATAGGTTTGGGGTGTGAGGCCGTAAAGAGTGTTGCCGATGCTTTTGCCAAAGCAAAGAGCGGGGCGGCACCCAATGATGCCATATTTGTCGGAGGAAGTAACTTTGTTGTGGCCGAGGTGTTGTAATATTTCGCTTGATACAGAAACCTGATACAGAAACGAGCCTGTCCAATAAGTCGTGGACAGGCTCATTTTATTCGGGTAGTTATCTGATAACTTTTTCAAATATGCAATTCTCAGAGGGTTAAAAAAACTTGTTAGACACCCTCGTTTTCTTGTAAAGAGTTATCTGCTTACGCATTACCCATAGGTCCCATTCCCAATATGGGGTCCTCATTCGAGGAGTGAGCCTTTGGAATCTCAATCTTACCGATATTGCTCTCGTAGCGAGTGATGTTCTCTTGCAGAGAATAGAGCAGTCGCTTGGCGTGCTCGGGTGTCAATATTATACGACTTTTGACCTTTGCTTTGCTTAATCCCGGAAGGATTGTCGCAAAATCGATAATAAATTCCGATGTTGAATGTGATATAATAGCAAGGTTGGAATAGTGTCCCTGTGCGATATCCTCTGCGAGTTCGATATCAAGTCCTTGCTTATTAAATTCTGCCATATTAAAATATGTTTTGTTTGATGCAAATATAACGTATATTGAGGGTTTGTTGTGATGGTAAATATATAAAGTTTTCGATAAATTATTAACAATTTGGCACTGCCAATTATCGGTTAAGGCCGCTTGTGGCGAGAGTCGGTGGTCGGTTTTTCATAGTGTTGTGATGTAATATGTTTTTGCGTCGATGTGACATTCCAATCAATAATTGTGCTATTCCTCCATCAAGTTTTAATATTTCATATTAAATTCCTAACTTTGCGGTTTGAAAAGTAATTTATGGAGACAATAGTGACAAATATAATCGAAGTATTCCTCAAAGGTATGTGCGTAGGCCTCGCCTCCTCTATTACGGTAGGCCCTGTCGCCGTGTTGTGCATACAGCGTACATTGAGCAAGGACCGTCGTGCAGGTCTGGTTTCGGGCTTGGGTGTGGCGTGTGCCGATATGCTTATGGCCATTATCGCCTTCTTCTTCTACTCGATGTTGCAGGCACAAATCGAGGAGTACAGTATGATTCTGCAAGTTATAGGCGGTATTTTCGTGGTTATCGTGGGTGTATATATCTTCTTCCAGAACCCTGTGCCGCAGATTCGTAAAAATCGTGCCGGCAAGAGTGACCCGTGGCAGGATTATTCGTCGATGTTTGTCTTTACGTTGGCCAATTTTGTGGTCGTTATTCCCTATTTGCTCGCCTTTTTTGCTATGTTCAATGTGGGTATGCACTCCGAAGGTGACGGTATTGCTTCGTTGTGGAGCAGTGGGGCGACTATCCTCGGCTTTTTGGCCGGTGCTGTGTTGTGGTGGACTCTTCTGACCTTTACCATCGATTTCTTCCGTCGCCGTTTCCGCCCGCGACATATGCTTACGATAAACCACGTGGCAGGTGTTATTATCGCCGTGCTGGGTATATATACGATTTTGTCAACATTCTTTAATATTTTACCTCAATAATGAGTAACCAGAAAAAGAAAAAAATAGTCATCGCCATCGACGGTTTTTCGTCGTGTGGCAAGAGTACATTTGCCAAGGCTATCGCCGCCCGTCTGGGTTATATCTTTATCGATACGGGTGCGATGTATCGTGCCGTTACGCTCTATGCTTTGGAGAATGGCGCTATCCGCTCGGGCATTGTCGATGAAGATGCTGTCGAGGCTCTATTGCCACAGATTGAGATAACATTCCGCTTTAATCCTCGTCGTGGTGCCAGCGATATATATGTCAATGGCGATTTGGCCGAGGGCCGTATTCGCTCTATCGAGGTGAGCAACTGTGTGAGCGGTGTTAGTTCAATCCGCGCCGTCAGAGAGAAGTTGGTCGCTATGCAGCAGAGTATGGGGCGTGACAGAGGTGTCGTGATGGACGGTCGTGATATCGGTACGGTGGTCTTTCCCGATGCCGAGTTGAAGATTTTTATGACGGCCGATGCCGAGGTACGGGCCCAGCGTCGTTATGCCGAACTTACAGCCAAGGGCGATGACGTTACGTTGGAGGAGATTATAGAAAATGTCGTTTCGCGCGACAAGGCCGATATGAGCCGAGCCATTTCCCCGTTGCGTCAGGCCGAAGATGCTGTGGTGCTGGATAATAGTTATATGACGGTCGAGGAGCAGATGGCGTGGTTTATGGAACGCTATGACGCTGTGGTTGCAGAGTAGTTCTTTTCGGCGGTTATGGTGGTCGAGATTGATAAAGGGTCGGGATTCTGCTTTGGTGTTGTGAGAGCCATTACCAAAGCCGAGGCGGCACTCAAAGAGTTGGGTGGCGAGGTCTTTTCTTTGGGCGACATTGTACATAACCGCGTGGAGGTGCAGCGTCTTGAAGGCTTGGGCCTGCGTAGTGTCACTCACGACGATATGGAGCGTCTGTCGGGCCGTCATCTCTTCATACGTGCGCACGGCGAGCCCCCTTCGACATATCGGCGTGCCGAGGCGGCCGGGGTGAGCATTATCGATGCCACTTGTCCTGTCGTGGCGCAGTTGCAGCGTAAGGTTGTTGCGGCTCACGAGGCTATGCGTGAGGTAGGCGGCAGTGTGGTGATATTGGGTAAGCGAGGCCACGCCGAAGTTGTCGGCCTTACAGGTCAGGTCGAGGAGCCTACGATAGTCGTCGAGCGGGAGGAGGATTTGGAGCAGGTCAATTTCTCTCGTCCCATATTTTTCCTTTCGCAGACCACCCAGAGCATAGGACTTTTTCATCACTTGGTCGATGTTATGCGTGAGCGATTGCAGGAGGGTGCGACCCTTACGGTCGATGATACTATTTGCCGCAGGGTGTCAAATCGTGAGGCGGCATTGAAGGAGTTTGCCGAGCGTTTCGATGTTGTGGTGTTCGTTTGTGGCCGAAAGTCGAGCAATGGCAAGGTGCTTTTTGAGGTGTGCCGAGGAGTCAATGCCCGCAGTTATCAGATAGAAGATGCCGAGGAGTTGCGAGATGAGTGGTTCGTCGGGTGTCGGAGTGTCGGGATATGCGGTGCGACATCTACTCCGGCGTGGCTTATGGAGCAGGTCGCCGAGGCCATTCATCGACGTTATGATGAAAAATAGAGGTTGAAATTATAAATTTTGGAGTTATGAGATACATCGTTCGTGCGATAAAATATTTTGTCGCTTTTTGCGTTTTGTATTTAGGTATTGTGTGGCTTGGATTGGCTTCACAGGGCGATTCTGCATCGGTTTGGGAATCTATTGTGGCAACTATGCATACCACGCGAGGTTTGGTGTTGGTTGCTGCTGTTGTGCTTCTTTCGGCGCTGTATCCCCTTTTTGGCTTTATGACACGCCGAGTGGAGTGCGATGTGATAGAGGATAGGGAGCAGTTGCTCACCGCCTTCTCGATGGCCGGTTTTGTCTTGCGTGAAGAGAGTGGTGGCCGTATGGTTTTCCGTGGCGATAACCTGATGCGTCGTATCTTTATGCTCTTTGAGGACGAAATCATTGTCGAGCAGCGTGACTGCTGGGCTGAAATCAAGGGCAATCGACGAGGTGTAGCCAATGCAGCCTATCGCTTGGAACTTTATATGGATAATAAGCAGAGATTATCAGATGAGGCATAAGAGAGATTTGTTCACTCGCATAGGGGTCGCTGCATTTGTCGTTGTGACGATTCTGACCGGCTTGTGGGCTACGAAGAATGACTTCGGCTTGGGACGCAACATTGAGATTATGGTCAATATGATGCGTGAGTTGTCGCTGTCGTATGTCGATGAGGTTGCCCCCGATAAGTTGATGAAAGATGGTGCTGCGGGTATGGTGCGTAACCTCGACCCCTACACACAATATATGTCGGAGGAGGATATGTCGGAGTTCGAACTCTTGGCCACAGGTAAATATGGTGGTATCGGTGCCACTATACGTATGCGTCGCGATAGTAGCGGCGTGGTCATCGCTCAACCTTATAAGGGTACGCCGTCGGACTTGGCAGGCTTGAAGATTGGCGATAAATTCCTCTCTATCGACGGAGAAGATGTGACGAAGGCCTCTACGGCCGATATCTCGTCACGTTTGAAGGGTATGCCGGGAACAAAAGTAAAGATTGGCGTAGAGCGTATGATGACGGGTGAGAAGGAGGTTTTGGAACTCACTCGTGCACGTATCGCTATCCCTGGTGTGCCATATTCGGGATATGTGGCCGATGGCATAGGCTATATAGCGCATAACGATTTTACCGATGGCTGTTTCGATGAGATGCGTGCTGCTGTGGAGAAGTTGCGTACGAGTGGCGATTTGCAGGGCCTTATTTTGGATTATCGCGATAACGGAGGCGGTAGTCTGCCCGAGGCTGTGAAGATTTTGTCGCTGTTCCTGCCCAAATCGACCGAGGTTGTTACGATGAAGGGTCGCTCGTCGGAGGCTACCCGAACATATCAGACCGAGGCGCAACCCGTCTTGCCCGATATACCTTTGGTTGTGCTGATAAATGGCAATAGTGCATCGGCTTCGGAGATTGTGACAGGAGCCTTGCAGGATTTGGATAGAGCCGTAGTTATGGGCCAGCGTTCGTATGGTAAGGGTTTGGTGCAGACTCTTATGCCATTGGGTTATAACGCCTTTTTGAAGGTCACTACCTCGAAGTATTATATCCCTTCGGGACGATGTGTGCAGCGCATCAACTACTCGTCGCACGACGGTACAACTTCGGAGATGGTGCCCGATTCGTTGATGCGTGAGTTTAAGACGCTTAACGGCCGTAAGGTCTATGAGGGTAAGGGTATTATGCCCGACGTAAAGGTTGAGGCCGATTATATCTCGACCTTCGCACTGATTCTCTATAATATGGGTTTCATAGAGGAGTTCCTCGACGACTATATGCGTCGTAATCCGGAGCAGAAGATAGACAACGCTACATTCTCTATTACCGACGAAGATTATGAGGATTTTGTGCGTTATATGGAGGATAAGACCGTGCCTTATGAGTCACGCACACGCCTTGCGTTGGAGATGTTGAAGAAGACCTCTTCGGAGGAGCGTTACGACGAGGCCTTTGCCGAGGATTTGAAGCAGATAGAGTCAAAACTCAAAGACCAGAAGATGGATAACCTGCGAACATATCGCCGAGAGATTACCGATATGCTCAACAACGATATCGTCTTGCGCCACAACTATTACGAGGGCGTTATCGAACATAATCTGGCTTCGGATAAGAGTGTCGCTCAGGCTGTTGAATTATTGCGCGATGGAGAGCGCTATGCTAAAATCTTGGCAGAACAGGATACCGCAAAGAACTAATCGATAGGGAGGCGTATGAGGAAGTTGTTTGGTTGGGGTAAGATATCGTTCCGCAGTCGTATATCAATTCTTGTCATAGGATTGATATTGGCTGTTGTGTCGCTCGTTTATACCAACTTCCTTGCCGATGTCTTGCGTGAGAAGGAGCAGAACGATGTGCGCCTGTGGGTGGCGGCTATGGAGCGAGTGAGCCGCGAGGCCTTCGGTAACTATCGTGTTGACCCGCTCATATCGCATATCGTCAGCACGCAGAATAATATTCCGTTTATCATCACCGACGAAAATCTCAACCTGATAATGAGCAACCGTATTTCGGAGGAGATTTTGAGTGACCCCGAGCGTTTTCGTCGCAAACTCAACGAATTGACCGAAGAGAATACGCCCCGTACGGTACGCCTGCAATGGGCAAGTAACCACAGCCATATAATCTTCTATGGCAAGTCGCAGTTGCTCACTGCGCTCTACTATTTCCCTTATGTGCAGTGGCTTATCATCGCTATATTCATCATCTTCACCTATATCGCCCTGCAATCCACCAAGCAGGACGAGCAAAATCGTGTGTGGATAGGTCTGGCCAAAGAGACGGCCCACCAGTTGGGTACTCCTATCTCGTCGTTGCTGGGGTGGGTGGAGTATTTGCGTCAGATGGAGGTCGAGCAGACAGCGGTCGATGAGATGAATAAAGATTTATCCCACCTGATGAAGATTGTTGACCGTTTCTCGAAGATTGGCTCCGAAACTGTCTTGACGACAAATAATGTGAATGAGGTTGTGGGCGAGACGGTGATGTACTTCCGTCATCGCATACCCCGCAATGTCACATTATCGTATAACGGTTTGGCTATGGCTCCGGTCAAGGCAAATGTCAATGTTGCTCTGTTTGAGTGGGTTATCGAGAACCTTTTGAAAAATGCCCTCGATGCTATGCAGGGCCACGGCGAGATAGATGTCAATATCTCGGCCGACGATAAACATATCACTATCGATGTGAGCGATACGGGCAAAGGAATTGCCAAGAATAATTGGAAACGCATCTTTGAGCCGGGCTTCACCACCAAGACGCGAGGTTGGGGCTTGGGCCTGTCGCTTTCGCGTCGTATAGTCGAGGATTATCATCACGGCCGTATCCTTGTTGCGAGGTCGGAGATAGGTGTCGGCACAACATTTCGTATAACCCTTAAACGTGTCGTGGAGTAATGCCGGATAGTGTAAAATCATATCTCTCGGGCCTTGATAAGTTGCCCGAGTATCAGGTGCAGGACTCTGTGACAGGCTTTGCGGGCGAGGTGCCGGCTGTCGATACCGTGTATAACCTTGCAGATGAGGGCTTTATCCTATACGACTCGCTCGCTTCTTCTGTCGATGGTGAAATGTATCAAACGGCCGCTGCTGCCGATGTTTTTGGCGATGCAACCTCTCTGGCCGAGGGTGTTAGTGAGGTCGAGCAGGCTATGATGTCGGAGTTCTCGTCGGTGGCAATCTCGTGGCCCGATGTTATGTTACATCTGATTGTGGCGGTGGTGTCGGCCCTCTATATCTTCTGCATCTATCGCTACTATTACGATGTCATCGCCCTGATACAGACGGCTATGCAGCGCGATATCAGGGTATCGGAGCGTAATAATGAGCGTCGTCGCAGCGATATTTTCTACGGTTTTCTGGGTAAGTTGTTTCTGCTGGGCATAGGCTTCGTGGCTATTTTTGTCGCATTTTGGGCTATTCATCACAGCGAGGCTGTCGTGCCGCTATCCTCGCATCTGCAACTCCTCTCACCCGTCATCGGTGTAGGTTTGTTTGTTGCGGTTGCGGTGGTGCAATACCTCATTCTCTTTGTCGTGGGCCTTGTCACCCGCTCACTCGCTATGGCGTCGGCACTTACGCAGATGCGCCTCACCTATTTTGTTCTGGCTACTATTGTCGTTGCACCGCTGTTGCTTGTCGCCGAGATGGCCTCCGCTTATCATGCGTGGTATATCGTGGCCACTATTACGGCCTGTGTAGTGCTTGTTTTCTACCTTCGCGAGAGTGTCGGTGCGTTTATTTCGAAAAAAATTTCAATTTTACATTGGTTTTTGTACCTTTGCACCGTCGAAATTTTACCACTCACTCTGCTGTGGCAGATTGCGGTAAGATTGGGATAATAAATTGATTATAAATGGTAAAGAAAATATTGATTTCGCAGCCTCGTCCTGCCATTATCGAGAAGTCGCCCTTCTATGAGTTATCTACGAAATATGGCGTCGAGATGGATTATAAACCTCTGATTCGTGTTGTCGGTGTCTCGCTCAAAGAGTTCCGCGCGCAGAGGGTTGAGATTTTGGACCATACGGCTGTCATTTTTACATCACGTACTACGGTTGATAGTTTCTTCAAGGTGTGCGAGGAGGCTCGCATTACCGTTCCCGAGACTATGAAATATATCTGCAATACCGAGGCTGTTGCGCTCTATTTGCAGAAGTATATCGTCTATCGCAAGCGTAAGATATCGTTTGCCGACGGCACTTTTACGAGCCTTGTGGAACTCATCATCAAGCATAAGAGCGAGCGTTTCCTCTTGGCCCTGAGTGAGCCGCATAAGCCCGAGTTGCCCGATTCGCTCACCAAGTTGAAGATGACGTTCAGCCCTGTTATTTTTGCCAAGACTGTCGCTGCCGATATGGCCGATGTCGAGCCTTCGAACTACGATGTTATGGCGCTCTATTCGCCCTCTGATGTCAAGAGTGTCACTGAGCATTTCTCTGTCGAGCAGATGCCCACTATCGCCACTTTTGGCGAGGCTACCTTGCGTGCGGCTTTGCAGGCAGGTATGGACGTCAAGATGTCGGCACCCTCGCCCGAGGCACCCTCTATGGCCAAGGCTATCGACCTCTATATCGCCAAGGTAAAGCGTGGCGAGAGCGTCGAGCGTGTTGTCCTCCACGAGGATAGCACCAACGAGGATTTTATCCGCTCACAGCAGTCGAAACTCGCCAAGAAGGGCCGTACGCGCAGTTCAGCCACCAAGAGCGGGAAGCGATAATCGCTCATAACCAATCGTAAATATTATGTCAGACTACTCTCTCCCTCGTTGTGAGCGTCTTCGCTCGTTGAAGGCCATACGGCGTCTGTTCGTCGAGGGGAAGGGTGGTTTCGTCTATCCTTTCCGCTATGTGGTGCTTGTGGAGGGCGAGAGCAGTGGTGTCGAGGTTATGTTCTCGGTGCCCAAGAAGTTCCATAAGCGCGCCAATCGCCGTAATCTGCTCAAACGCCGTACGCGTGAGGCCTATCGCTTGTCGGCCGAGGCTCTGCGCACGAAGGCCGAGACGCAGGGCTTGGACTTGGCTCTGGTCTATTCGTCAAAGGATATTGTAACCTATAAAACTATCGAAAATGCCGTCAAGCGCATCTTGGGACAAGTTTGTGAGCATCTGTAAGAGGGTCGCCGTCTTCCCGCTTATCGTGCTTGTGCGGTTTTACCAGTATTGTATATCGCCGCTCAAACCGCCTTGCTGTCGTTTTACGCCTACCTGCTCGGCCTATGCGTTGCAGGCCCTGCGTAAGTATGGCCCTATCAAAGGCGGCTGGCTCTCGCTCCGGCGTATTCTGCGCTGTCACCCGTGGGGCGGCAGTGGCTACGACCCGGTGCCGTAGAAGATGAAAGAGGAAAGAGGGGCCTGTCTAACAAGTCCTAAAAAATAAAAATCGCCCCCGTCAGACACACTTCTGGCGGGGGTGAAATCGTAAAAATCAGACTTGTTAGACAGGCTCAATTCGTCATGCCCCATCGCACGCACGATGAAACGGTACAAGTAGAGATTTGCTACCTTGCGTGAGATGATTGGCATCTACCTTTGGAAATTACGGCTTTGCAAGTACTCTCTTGGCAGAGAGTATTTATAAACGGTAGATGCCATTCAATTGGGTAATGGTAGCCAATGCGAACTTACCAACTAATCCTTTACCCAATTGTGGCATGACGAAGTGTTTTAGTGAGAGTTTAAGGATTGCGCCTAAACTCTTTTTTTTGTGTCGGCGCTAAACTCCCTAAATTCTCATTGATTTCATTATACCCCTCTGCCACTGCGTGGCATTTCCCCTACGTTAGGGGCGAAATTAGAAAAACAATGATTCTCCCCCTGAAATAGGGGGAGTCCCGAAGGGGAGGGGGTATAACACGCGAGAGCAAAGAGCAAAGAGCAACCGACGCCAAACCGAGCGCAATCAAACTCGTTTGAATTGCCGAGCCGCGAGGAGGAAAAGCCTGCGTAGCAGGGTTAAAGAGCAAAGAAATTTTGCTCTTAATTCAAAATTGAGTTTTTGGATTTCCCCAATTCTCCTCGACATTGGCTTGGGTAGTAATTTTACTACCCGCGTTACTATGGGGAGTGAAAGATGGAAGAGCAGAAATAGAGGCCCTTCCGTTGGCTTGGGTAGTAATTTTACTACCCGCGTTACTGTGGGGAGTGAAAGATGGAAGAGCAGAAATAGAGGCCCTTCCGTTGGCTTGGGTGGTAATTTTACTACCCGCGTTACTGTGGGGAGTGAAAGATGGAAGAGCAGAAATAGAGGCCCTTCCATTGGCTTGGGTAGTAATTTTACTACCCGCGTTACTATGGGAGTTGGGGTTGGGTGTGTGGTGTGAGATAAAAGGTGGAAAAAATACCCCGACTTTCGATTGCCGAAGGTCGGGGGATTATTATATATAAGGTATAGACCTATTTGTAATATCTCAAATTGATTACTGCCGATATTGCATTGTGGTCCGAAAGGAATACCCCATTATAAGTAGTGCCATCATAGGTAAATTGACCCGATACGGGACTCCATATTCTATATGATTTTACAGAGTTACCCCAACGCATAAAGATATAATCCCATTGAGCGTCGTTTTGTTTGTAGTATGCTTTTCCTTCATCTGAATCATAACTCAAATCTACCATTGTGGAACGACTGCCTTCTGCTTCGTTACCTGTCGTAAAAGTAACCGAAGAACCATTAGAATAAGTAATAGTATTGTGATGTGCTATTGTAGCGGTATAACAGTTGGCAAAGTCGTTATTAGAACCGGTGTACCCCTCTGGGTTTGCCTCTGTTCTATAACCTCCGGCTATACTATATCCAAAACGCAAGGCAGGAGAGAGCGTCGGATTAACATTCATATCACCACCGATAATTATAGGACAACGATTGAGTTTATCGGCTTCCGCAGTAGCCTCATAGGCTCTGTCTTCTGTGTCGGTAAGTGCTCTGTCTTTCAAATGGTTAAGCATCTGCTGCACTTGCTGATTCTGAATTGGATAATCATCTCCTTCTCTGTTGTTATCAAGGTGTGTACAAGCAACTGCAAACTCTTTTCCTGTATCTTCGTGTCTCAATCGCTTAAATAGACATATTCGTTTACTATACGCTGTTTGTCCACCAGCAGTTGCAACATCTTGTTCATCAACCCCAGCGCTTTTTGCATGTAACCAAAAATAATGGTTTTTAGATGTCACGTTTGAAGTTACATCGGTAAATTTATTCGTTTTATAGATAATAGCATTACCCTCATCGGCAGAATAACCATTTGACGAATGAGTATAACTACCTCGTTTAATCATCACTCCGTAATAGGTGCTACCATTGTAGGTTTCCACAGGCCAACTGTCTGTATAATAACTATCATCACTTCCCAAATTAGTACCATTACCATTAAGCAACTGCATAATATCGCGGAAGAAATTGATGGGGTCGGAACAGTTCATCTCCTGCAAGAGAATTATATCGGCATCAGATTCAATAATTCTCTGGGCAATAGCGGCACGACGAATTCTCCATGGATGTCCGATATATACGGTACTCAACAAACCTTCCTTGTATTCAGCAAGATAACCATCATCGGGGCTTAATCCTGTACCACCGTGCCACGCACAACATATATTCCATGTCATCACCTTTATATCGAACTCGGTGTAGTATACGTCCCAACTGCTATTATCCGACAGCAGGCTACCGCAGATATTGGTGCGCTGATTGCGGGCAATGCCTATATTATCCCAAGTGAGGGTATTAGACGTAGAGTTAGCGTAGAAAGTAACGCTAATATCTTCACTCTCTTCGGGAGCAAACAGATAGTTCATGGCAATGCGCGTCCACTCTTTGCCCTCGATAGGCATCTTGGCATCGTCGCCTGTGGGGATAGGCTTCAAAGCAAAGGTAATATCCTGCTTGCCGCCTGCCTCTCCGCTGAACAGATTGAGTGAGGTATAGGCATTAACCTTCATACCCGTAGTAGAGGCGGTAAAGCCGCGAGTAACAGCCGCCTCGTAGTCATCGGTGCAGACATTGACCTGCGCAAAGGGGCGTGTCAAGTTGATTGGATCGGGAGCCTCGTCACTAACGGTAATCTCTACCTTGCCACAGAATGCATCGGCATTATCGTCCTGTGCGATGAGGTTCTCCGTTTTGTAAATGGCGGCTGTACAATCATTGATATCTTCTCGTGACCAATTAAGTATATAGTTGTCGTCGGTACAATCGGCCCACAACATAATCACATAGGTCTTGCCATAGCCCAATTTCTCGGTAAAAGTACCCGATTGCTCACCCTCCGCGAAGAAGGGCTGCGCATCAACAACCTTGATGAATTTATATGTTCCGTCGCTCTCCTTTTTGTAGATGGCATATTCGAGGTCGCGGATTTTCTTGCCGTCGTTATATGAGCGCACAGCCTGTGGCGAGGTCTCGTCATCGAGAGCATTGACCGTGAAAGATACCACAGTATCGCCCTCCATATCGGGCAATACAACATTGTCCTTGGCGCAAGAGGCCAAAGCAACAGCGATAACCAAAATGAAAAAATAGAGTAGTTTTTTCATAGTATAATTGGACTTTTTGTTTTTCGGTAGTTGATTGGTTTATCCCCATAGGGGATAGTCATTTGTCAAAATTAGATATTTTTCCGAGAAAAACCAAATTTTTCGAAAAGAATATACAAAAAAGGCTGCCAATGATAATTAGCAGCCCTTGTGTGACAGTATGCCTTGCGATACGGCTCAACTACTTGGCATAACTTACCGAGCGGGTCTCGCGGATAACGGTAATCTTGACCTGTCCCGGGTAAGTCATCTCGTCCTGTATCTTCTTGGCGATATCGTGCGAGAGCATCTCCGACTCCTGATCCGAGAGTTTATCGGCACCGACAATCACGCGCAACTCACGGCCCGCCTGAATAGCGTAGGTCTTGATAACGCCCGGGTACGAGAGTGCTATGCCCTCCATCTCCTTCAAACGCTTGATATACGACTCGACAACCTCACGACGAGCACCCGGACGAGCACCCGAAATAGCGTCGCACACCTGAATAATGGGGGCGATGATAGAGGTCATCTCGGCCTCGTCGTGGTGAGCACCGATAGCATTGCATACATCGGGCTTCTCCTTATATTTCTCGGCCAACTTCATACCGATAATTGCGTGTGGCAACTCGGGCTCATCGTCGGGCACCTTGCCTATATCGTGCAACAGACCGGCGCGGCGTGCCGCCTTAACCGGCAAACCCAACTCCGAGGCCATAATGCCGGCCAAATTAGCCGTCTCGCGAGCGTGCTGCAAGAGGTTCTGACCATACGACGAACGATATTTCATCTTGCCGATAAGGCGGATAAGTTCGGGGTGCAGGCCGTGGATACCCAAGTCGATGGCGGTACGCTTACCTACCTCGACAATCTCCTCCTCAATCTGCTTCTTGACCTTGGCAACAACCTCCTCGATGCGGGCAGGGTGGATACGGCCGTCGGTAACCAACTGATGCAACGCCAAGCGGGCAATCTCACGACGCACAGGGTCGAAACCACTCAAAATAATAGCCTCGGGAGTGTCATCGACGATAATCTCGATGCCTGTGGCAGCCTCCAAAGCGCGTATGTTGCGGCCCTCACGACCAATGATGCGGCCCTTGACCTCGTCGCTGTCGATATTGAAAACCGTAACGGCATTCTCGATAGCCGTCTCGGTGGCAACACGCTGGATAGAGGTGACGATGATACGCTTGGCCTCCTTGGTGGCGGTGAGTTTGGCCTCCTCGATAGTCTCGTTGATGTAAGTGTCGGCCTCGGCCTTCGCCTCCTCCTTCATATTCTCAACCAAGATGTTCTTCGCCTCCTCGGCACTCATGCCCGAAATCTGCTCCAAACGAACATTCTGCTCCTTGATGATGGCGGCCAACTCCTCCTTCTTCGAGTTGAGGCCCTGCATCTGGCTCGACATCTGCTCCTTCAAGCGGTCATTCTCCTTGATTTTATTCTCCAAATCGCGCTGCTGGTTGGCCAGATTTGCCTCTATCTGCTTGGCACGCTGCTCACTCTGGGCAATCTTCTGGTTGCGCTCGTTTATCTGGCGGTCGTGCTCGCTTTTGAGTTGAATGAACTTCTCCTTGGCCTGTAAAATCTTCTCCTTCTTAATCATCTCGCCCTCGGCCTCGGCCTCTTTAAGGGCAACCTCACGCTGCTTCTTTATGGTGTTCTTGGTGATGTAGGTGGTAACTAAATTCCAAACTACTATCGCTGCAACAGCCGAAAGAAGTGCGGTTAGTACTATTGTTATCATCTGTTTGTCTTGGTGTTAAATGTTAATATTTATCTTTAAGTTGTTGTGTCAATAAAATATCCTGTGTCGTAAAAAATAAAACCGCATAGCGTTTCCTTTTCTTGTTTGACGAATCTGCCGATAAGTCAAGGTGTGGGGCTCCGGAGTTCGCAATCGTCCAACGGCGTCCGCAGACACACCCCTCGCGGGGTTAAGGCCTGATTTTGAGAAACCGAGAGTTATCCCAATGTTATAAGTGTTCAGTTTCGCAAAGCTATAAGGAAATCTATGCGGGTAGATTTTTCTATGTAAAGAACCTGTTTTTGCGCCTATCTCTTGTCGTGGTGCCTGTCCATTGCCCATTGCGTTCGACCCTTGACCACTGCGCCTGTTTTTTGTCCACTGCGTCTGCCCCTTGACCACTGCGCCCGACCTTTGACCATTGCGTCTGCCCCTTGACCACTGCGCCCGACCTTTGACCACTTCGCCCGACCCCTGCTCGGCGGAGCCTCTTACTTATGAGGCTTTATGCGGTTCAGGTGTTTGTCCATACGCTGTGACAGAGCATCTAGGGCTGCCAAGTCATCGCTGCTGAGTTCGTTCTGACGAGAAATCTCGACATATCCGATGCAGAACTTCAAGGCTGCAATGGATAACCGCTCCTGTGCGCTATAATTGTCGCCAAACTTCTGCTCCAAAGCCGTGATGAACTCATTTACCGTCTTGCTGGCTAAACGATACACCTCCTCCTTCTCGCTGTCAATGGTCATCTTGACGGGAGTTTGTGCAACTTTTAGTATTATTTTTTGTTTAGCCATACGCTAATTCTGCTGTGCTTTGGTGAGCAGGGCGATACACTTATCAACCTCCCGCAATAATAGGTTGATGCGTGCTCGTGCCTTCTCGTTATCTGTCGTCTTACCGCCTGCCAGACCTTCGGCCAACCTCAAACGCTGCACCTCGGCTTTCATCTCACGCAACTGCTCCTCCTGCTCGCGAACTTTGATGCGTAGGGCATCGCGTTCCTCACACAAAGAGGCATATCCCGCTTCGAGTAATTCGTACTGCGAGATTATCCTTTCGGTCTGCGCTTCGATATGTGTTATAATGCTTTTTTGAGCCATAACCACCAGGTCTGAACAAATTTAACACCCAAAGGTAGTAAATAAATATGATAATAGCAAATTTACCTAATGGTAAAAGGCGAAAATGTATATTATCTACCCTCTTTCTGGGCGGTGCTAATTACCTCGGCATAGAGGTCATAATCCTCGGCATCGGTGATGCGGACATCATAAAAACGACCACGACACAGGCGTTTGCCCTCGGCCGGAATAAGTATCTCTTGGTCCACTTCGGGCGAGTCGTACTCCGAGCGTGCGACATAGTAATCGCCTTGACGACCATCTACAATGCAACGCATCGTGCGACCTACTCTGCCAAGATTATTCTCCAACGAAATCTGCTCCTGAATCAGCATTATACGAGCGGCACGACGCTCCTTCTCCTCCTGTGGTACATCATCTTTGAGGTGCAGGGCCGAATATGTACCCTCCTCTTCCGAGTAGGGGAACACTCCAAGACGGTCGAAGCGCACCTCTTTGACAAATGCCTCCAACTCTGCCATATCTTGCTCTGTCTCACCTGGGTAACCAACCAAAAGGGTGGTGCGTAGAGCGATGTCGGGAATTTGTCGGCGCAAACGGTTGATGAGTTCCATCGCCTCAGCCTTGTCGTGACGACGTTTCATCGCCGAAAGCATATTGTCTGATATGTGCTGGAATGGTATGTCGAGATACTTGCAAATCTTCTTTTCGCGTGCCATCACCTCAATCACATCTTCGGGGAATGAGGCGGGGTAGGCGTAGTGCAGGCGAATCCACTCTATGCCCTCGATTTTGCAGAGTTCGGTCAGTACATCGGCCAAACGACGACGACCGTAAAGGTCTATGCCATAGTAGGTTGTGTCTTGTGCTATGACCATCAGTTCCTTTACTCCTCGTGCGGCCAATTTCTTCGCCTCCTCGATGATTTGCTCAATGGGAACCGATGTGTGCTTGCCTCGAATAAGGGGTATGGCGCAATATCCGCAGAGCCAATTGCAACCCTCGGCAATTTTCAGGTAGGCATAGTGGTCGGGCGTTGATAATACGCGCTCGGTCTCCAATTCCGCACGATGCTCTCCGCCGAGTGCCGCGACAATATCTGCCCAATTCTTCACTCCGAAATATTCATCTACTTCGGGGATTTCCTCTCTCAATTCGTCGGCATAACGCTCACTGAGGCAGCCAATTACGAAGAGTTTTTCGATTTTACCCGCACGCTTTGCCTCTACCGCCGTAAGGATTGTGTCGATAGACTCCTGCTTGGCATCGCCAATAAATCCGCAGGTGTTTATCACCACAACTTTTGCATCGGTGCGGTCGCTGTCGAATACCACCTTGTAACCCGCCGCTGCGAGTTGCGCCATAAGGTGCTCGCTATCAACCGTATTCTTCGAGCAACCGAGCGTTATGACATTTATTTTCTTCATCGTCGCTTTGTTATTTCGCCTCACCGAAGAGGGCATTTACAAAGTCGTGACGGTCGAACATACGCAGTTGGTCGATACCCTCGCCAATGCCTATGTAGCGCACCGGAATATGGAATTGGTCGCTGATGCCAATCACGACACCACCCTTTGCTGTGCCGTCTAACTTCGTGATTGTGAGCGATGTAACCTGTGTTGCCTGTGTGAATTGGCGTGCCTGCTCAAAGGCATTCTGGCCCGTAGAGCCGTCCAATACGAGCATCACCTCGTGGGGAGCGTCGGGAATAACCTTCGCCATCACATTGCGAATCTTCGTGAGTTCGTTCATCAATCCCACCTTGTTGTGCAAGCGACCTGCGGTGTCAATCAACACCACATCGGCGCCATTTGCTACGGCCGATTTCAGTGTGTCGTATGCCACCGATGCGGGGTCGGAGCCCATCTCCTGACGAATCATCGTCGCTCCGGCACGCTCGGCCCAAACTGCCAACTGGTCGATGGCGGCGGCGCGGAATGTGTCGGCGGCACCTATATAGACCTTGCGACCTGCGGCGGTAAGTTTTGCGGCGAGTTTTCCAATGGTGGTGGTCTTGCCGGCACCATTCACACCCACAACCATCATCACATAGGGTGTGCCCTCCTTTACCTCCAAGCCGAAATCCTGCTGTGATGAGTGCGACTCCTCCATCAAGCGGGCAATCTCGTCACGCAAGATGGCGTTCAACTCCGAGGTGTTCATATATTTGTCGCGGGCGATGCGCTCCTCGATGTGTTTGATGATTTTCACAGTTGTTTCAACACCTACATCTGATGTTATCAGCACCTCCTCCAAGTCGTCCAATACATCGGCATCGACTGTCGAGCGACCTGCTACGGCACGCGCCAATTTCGAGAAAAATCCCGTCTTGGTCTTCTCCAAACCGGCACTTAACTCCTGCTGTGACTGCTTCTCCGTCTCTGCCGAGGGTGTTTGTTGGGCGGCCTGTTGAGGCTCTTGTGTCGGCTCTGTCGCAGGCAATGCCGCCGGCTCGGTATGTTGTTGTGAAGTGTTATCTGTTCTCTTTTTGAAAAGGTCAAAAAATCCCATATCGCGTAAAACTTTTTTGTGTTATTTATAATATAAGGTGTATAACCTCACAAAATTACATCTTTTCCACCAAAGTACAAAATGTTCACCCGAAGTGAGTATTTTTCTTTAGAAGATCATGGATATCGTAAATTATTCGTATATTATTCGTATATTTGTAAAACCTAAATCTATTTGTGCTATGAGGAAGTGGCTTGTTTTTTTACTGGGATTTATTGTAGGTATTATATTTACATCTATTTCAGTTGTATTTATTGCTGTAAGTATTGCTGATCAGGGTGTTAGCGATAATGGAATGACATTTTTTGAGCAACCTGGGGAATGTTTAGGAACAGATAGATTTGAGGTTTTGCAAGCTATAGATGGAAATTATGCATTAGCGTATAAACAAGAGTATGATAGATTTTTAGGTTACACAAATACAAGCCTATTAGTACTTGTTACAAATGATAATGGAGAATATTATTACGATGAACAAGTTATAAAGGTTCCCAAGGGGAAGTGTATGAGACAGATAGGTATATATAGATACCAAACAAAATCAGAAGATTGGAAAACAGTGCCGATTGTAAAACTGATGGACAAGTAGAATATGAGCCTGTCTAACAATAAAAAAATGTTAGGCAGGTCTTTTTTTGTTTGAGCATAA
>CAZQMC010000012.1:0-34105 GCA_964594305.1 uncultured Alistipes sp.
ACTTTTTATTATATACAAAAACCTGTCTAACAAAAAACTTGTTAGACAGGCTCATCGGCAACTATATGTGATATACGACGATGTGATGTTCGTCTATTTTTTGTATTCTCATCTCCACCTCGTCGTGGCCGACGATTTTACCTCGCAGAGTGTTGTGAGCGAGGTCGAGCGAGGTGATATTGATATCTTGTCGCAGGTCGATGCCCTCTTTGTCGTATAGTTTGTATAGCGTCTCCTTGCCCGACCATACGGCGGCCTGTTCGATATCTGTGGCAGCCATAGCCAACTCCTTGTCACCCATAAAGCGTGGGGCAAGACGAGAGAAGTTGCGGTCTATTCTCTCGATATCCACAGCGCAGGGCTGCACGGATAGTGCCACAGCAACCTTGTCTTGACAGTGCGATACCGAAATATGTGTATAAGTGAGATTTTTTATCTGTGGCGCACCATTTGGGGCGTACTCCACCTCGATATCACGACCGGCCCAGCGGCGCAACATAATACGCCACGCCAAACGCTCGGCACGACGCGTGGGAGAGGTAAATGAGGCTACCGCACGCATATCCTCTGCGCTTGCCTCCTGCTCCAATTGCTCCAATCGGGCAATAGGAGCAACGAGCAATATGCCTTGCTCTTTCGTCAGACTATATATCTCCGAATTATTCATTTGAGTCGTTGCCAGAGTCACTGCCCACCACAACCTTAATCTTATCGACACGGCGGCCGTCCATCTTCTGAACGGTAAAGCGTATGCCGTGGGCCTCGACCATATCGCCCTTCTTCAAGAGGTCACGACGCAACTCCAACATAAGACCTGCCAAAGTCTCGGCACGTCCCTGCACGTCGGACATACTATCCTCGCCACAGCCTGTGACTCGCTCGAAATCGACAATGTGTGTCTTGCCGTCGAAGATATAGGTGTTGGCATTAAGCCTCTCGTAGAACGACTCCTCGACATCGCTCTCGTCGGAAATCTCACCTACGACCTCCTCCAAGATATCCTCCAACGATACAAGACCTTGTGTCGCACCATACTCATCGACGACTATCGCCACGTGAATCTTATTCTCCTGAAAATCGCGCAACAAATCATCAATCTTCTTGTGCTTCGGCACGAAATATATCTTGCGCAGCAACTGTTGCCAGCCAAACTCGTCGCCATTGCTCAAATAGGGTAACAAATCCTTTACATAGAGCGCACCTTTGATATCATCTAAATCCTCGTCATAGACCGGAATACGCGAGTAGCCCGATTCGGTGATTATCTGTCGCAGTTGCGAATATGAGGCTTTGATATCCACTGCCACGATGTCTATGCGCGGGCGCATAATCTCGGCAACCTCGGTATTTACAAAACTGACAATGCCCGACAACATCTGATGCTCCTCCTTTGATGAGCCACGAGCCAAATCGACGGCATCGGCCAACTCCTCCATCGAAATCTCGGTATTGCGTGATGCAAAACGACTGATGCGACCTCCTGTGCGTACCAGAATATACGACAACGGATAGGTTATCCAACCGAAAAACTTGATGGGGTAGATGGCGAAACGCCCAAATGCCCGAGGATTACCCTGCGAAAAGACTTTCGGCAAAATCTCACCAAAGAGCAACAGAAGGAATGTGACGATGACCGACTTGATGACAAACTCCACGCCGCTATGCTGGAACTTGAACATAGCATCGATGGCATTCGACGAGAGTATGACGATACATATATTGACCAGATTATTGGTGACGAGTATCGTCGCCAGCAAATCATCTACATCGTCCAACAATGCGAGTATGGCTTTGTCGCGCGAATCGGGGTTGTTGTCACGTATATACTGCTTGTCGCGTGGCGTGAGCGAGAAAAAGGCCACCTCCGAGCCCGAGACAAGAGCCGATATCATAAGTAACAAGCAAGTGATTATCAACATAATAATCACTTGCGAGTCTATACCTTGGTAAATTATGCCTAATCCTTCCAAATCGAAATTAGTTTAGTGTTGGGAGCATTAAAAGAGGCTTCTCTCGCCCGAAGAGAGCATCTCGTCGTCCTGCTCGATGCGTAAGACAGCCTTGGGCCCGCTGTTGACATTGTCCTCTGCCAAGACCGAATTACGGCGTTTGAATGCCGGAATCTTCAACTCCGCCTCCATATTGATATACTTCGACGGGCGTTTGTCGAGCGTCGCCGTCATCTCAACATTGTGACGAGGTTGAGGTATGGGATTCTTCTCGGCAGGCTTTGCCAGCGGTGAATTATCCTCTTGGGGCTCCACCTCCTTGTCGGGAGTAAACTCCGTCATCTCCGACATAGCGGGGAATGGGCGTGTGGGAATTGCCTCCTCGTCGTTGAAGCCTGTGGCAACCACTACCACCTCGATAGTGTCGTCTGGCAGGATATCTTTCGAACTTGCACCCCAGATGATATCGGCGCGATGCTCGATGCCGTCTTCGTCCTTATAACTTGCATAGGCCTGAATGTACTCGACAATCTCGTTACCCTCTTCGTAGGAGATTTTGTCATAGTCGTTGGCAGCAATGTTGATAAGAATCTTCTTTGCTCCGGCAATGAGGTTGCTATCCAAAAGAGGTGAGCAGAGTGAGCGGCGTGCCGCCTCCAAAGCCCTGCCTTCACCCGATGCCTGCGCCACACCCATATGCGCACGGCCCGAGCCTCGCATCACACGCTCCAAATCGGCGAAATCGACTCGTATGAAGGCTGTCCTTACAGTGATAATCTCGGCGATACCCTTTGTGGCCGATGCCAAAATATCGTCAGCCTTACCAAAAGCCTTACTCAATGGCAGTTTGCCGTATTGTTGGCGGATACTCTCGTTGTTGATAACCAAGAGCGAGTCTGCATATTTGCGCAACTCTTCGATACCTTCGTTTGCTTGGTCACAACGCCACGGGCCTTCCGAGGGCATAGGCGAGGTGACGTTTGCCACAGTCAGGATACCCATTTCGTGGGCAAGTTGTGCAATCACAGGTGCTGCTCCTGTACCTGTACCACCACCCATACCTGCGGCTATAAATACCATCTTCGTACCTTTGGCTTCGAGGTATTGACGTACCAAATCTATCGAGGCCTTGGCCATATCGCGACCTTTGGCGGGGTTATTACCCGCACCAAGTCCGTATAGTGCATCGGAGGGGTCTCCCAAGATAATCTTGTTCTCTTTGGGAATATTCAGGTTGTCGAGAGCCTTGGCATCGGTGTTACAAGCCAAGAAATTGACATCTTTGATACCTATATTCCACATATAGTTCAAGGCGTTGCCTCCGGCACCACCTACTCCAATGACTGTTATAATCGACGGCGCCTGTGTAGTTGCCGAAAGTTCATTCATCAAATCTTCCATAATCTAAACTCTTTAAGTGCAGATTTCTAATAGTCGTCGTTGTCGTCTTCCTCCTCGTCATCGGGATTTTGGAAAGCCTTGTCAAACGAGGTCTTTAATCTGTCGGCCAAGCGACCGAAAAGGCCCTTGCGGGTGGGGATTGGCTCTTCGGGAATGTCGTCCTTGTCGTCCAACTTATTCACCACCTCTCCTTCGCCCTCCTGCTTCGCCGGCTCCTCCTGCGACTTGTAGCGGTCGTTTATCGTGGTGGGGGCCTTTGGCTTCTCCTCTGCCTCCTTCTCCACGGGTTTCGCAGCAGGTGTGGCCACCTTAACCTCCGGCTTGGCTACATTCTGCAAAACACCTACCGGAGTAGCACCCTCTTGTGCGCCGCGCAACAATAATGATACGGCAAGTGTGAGGTTGGGCGATGCCGCCTGCTCGAAAGACTCGCTCGTGATGCCCAACTCGGCACACGCCACGCGTGTTTCGATGCCTGAAACCTGTTGGAACAACTCGGCTATATGTGGCAGGTTGGCAACACCTCCCGTCAGGACGATGCCTGCCGGTAATTTCTTGGCGAAGCCTGCCTCACGAATCTCATTTACCACATACTCGGCTATGTCGGTCATTCGTGCCTCGATGATTGAGGCGAGATTAAAACTCTGTATCGAGCGTATGGGGCGTGAGCCTTTCTGAATGTTTATGGTCACATTCGTAGTCATATCGGCCTTGGCCGAGCCATACTTGCGTTTGAGTTTCTCGATAGCGGGCAGAGGTATCTGACTTGCATAGTGGCGTATGTCGGAGTCGATGGCGTCGCCACCGATAGGGATTGAAACCATATAGCATAGTGCGCCACCGTGATATATGGCCAAGTCGGTGATGCCGCTACCTATATCGACAATAGCCACACCCTCCTCTTTCTCCTCGGTTGTGACGACAGACTCGGCTACAACGGTGCCGCTGGCGAACATACCCTTTACGCGTATGCCGGCATCACGAAAGAGGTTCATAAAACGGTCGCGTACCTGACGCTCCTCGCAGAGAATGAAGTTGTAGGTGGCGGTGAGTTGCTTGCTGAACGAACCCACAGGCACCTTCATCTCCATACCCATATCGTTCTTGTAACAGATGGGGAAGAGGTCCATGATGATTTCGCCATCGGCCGCCTTGACGTTGTGCATACGCTCGTTCAGGCTCATCACATCACGCTGCGAGATGCAGTTCTCTACGTCCTCGACAAAGACGTGGTCGGTATATCTGGCGCAGCGTACAGCCTTGCTCGATATACTCACATAGGCGTCGGTTATGGCCACACCGGCCATCTGCTCTGCTTTGTCGCGTGCTGCGCGCAGTGCTTTGCCTACGGTCTGAATGTTGTTGATGACTCCTGCTGTGATACCCTCACAAGGTTCGGTTGCGATACATTCAACGTTTACGGCTTCGTTGTCGGCGATGGTACCCACGGCAACCTTCACCTCCGACGAACCTACGTCGATAGCCACGATATAACTCTTCTTCTCCACTATGCTTAATTTTTAATTTTTTACTCCTTTAATGACCTAACCTAATCCTGTTGGTAGTTACCTTACTTGCTGCCTTTCATTTTCGGACATCTTCACTTTCGCCCCTTCCACTTTCAGGCTTCTCTATTGTCCTCTCTTGCTTACGCCCTCTTACTTGCAGCCCTCTTATTTGCGGCCCTCTTATTTGCGGCCCTCTTATTTGCGGCCCTCTTATTTGCGGCAAACCACCTGACCGTCGTATTCGACCGAGATTGTGCGAAACTCCTCCCAGCCTATGTTGCTCAGGCCCTTGTCGTAGAATGAGAGCAGTTTATCCAATTTCTGCTCCACATTATCGGCCGTGCCAAACAATATGCGATGATTGCCCGTACGAGGTACCAACTCCAATCGAAGTTCCCCACTCGACATAGTCGAGGCAATGATTTGAACTATCTCGGCACGCCAAAACGACGACGATTCAATATATTTCACAAAGTTAATGAGTTTATTAAAATCTTCATATCTTTTCATCAACTTTTTTTGATTATCTCGTACTTCTTCCTGTTTGGCGCTTATCTGGTCGATGGCCTTGTCGTTCATTCGTAACATATAACGATACTTGCGACGCAACTCGGCCTTGTAGGCTCGGGTGCGCTTCACGTCAAGGTCGTAGTCGGCCTGATATGAGGGCTGGAAATTCAATCTCAACTCCTTCCAGAAACGCTTATCGATGCGGATTTTGCGCACGTCGTTCAGGGAGTCGTTTATCTTGTGCTCTTTCTCGAAGAGTGGCACCTTCTTGTGCTGCAAGGCCTCTATCTGCTCGTCGGCCTCGGCCAGACGTGATGCTATATAATCCTTGGCAAATCCTACATATTGCGCCGGTACGGGTGGTGTGTAGTCGCCCGTAACGACAGGGGCATATACCGATGAAAGGCGTGGCGTGGGGAAGGTGAAACCCTCGGCCGTAATGTAGCAGTCGTAGCCATTGACAGCCATACGCAGCAGCGGCTGTCGCTGACTAACCTCGACACGCAAAACACCGTCATATGCTGCGTGGGCCGATACTCGCTCGATGAAGCCGTTGCGACGTATCGCCTGCTCGATGCCGGCCAAATCCACCTCTCCTATGGGTATGCCTACGGTGGGTATCTGGCTATGGGCAATCCAATCTTCGACGGTCTTGCTCTTTACCAGCACCTCATCTTGCAGGCTGTCGGTCAGTACCACCTCCAAATTGGTGATTGTCGCTTGGGCATAGTGCTGCTTGGCGCGTGCGTTGAAAAACAGCGCGAAGGCTACCACAAGTAACCACAGCAACAGAGTGCCTGCTATCGACAAAAACCTCTTCATCTATCTAATACCTCTCCGATATCCTGTTACTTTTTATGCTTTTTACTCAATGCTTCGGCAATATCGCCACAGTAGGCGTCGATGTTGCCTGCACCAAATGTCACTACCACATCGGTCTCACGCTCACTTAAATATTCGGCTAATCGCTCCCTCTCGCAAATCGTGCAGGGGATAGTCACTCGCTGTGCTATAATCTCCGACGTGATGCCCTCGATGGGTAGTTCTCGTGCCGGATATATCGGCACCAAAACAGCATCATCGGCCTTCGACAGAGCCTCGGCAAACTCTCGGTACAGGTCGCGTGTGCGAGTGTAGAGATGCGGCTGGAAGATGGCCGTCAGGTGACGCGTGGGGAACATATTTCTGACCGACGTAATGGCCGCCTCCAACTCCTCGGGGTGGTGGGCATAGTCGTCCATATATACCTGTTTGGGGGTGTTGATATAGAACTCGAAGCGTCGCTTCACGCCGGCATACTCACTTAACCCCTTACGCAGTAAATCCAAATCGAGAGCCTCGCCACGTGAGCGTGATGCGCACCACATCGAGGCAACCGCCGCCACCGAATTATCGATATTTACCCAGCCCGGGATACCTAATCGACAACCCTCGATACGAGAGTCGGGTGTTACTATGTCGTAGGCGTAATAACCTCCCTCACAGAGTGTGATGTTGTCGGCATAGAAGTCGCAAGGCTCGTCGTAAGAGTATCGCCAGATGTGGATATCTCCTGCGGGCAGAGGTATCTCCACGCCCTTTTTCAAGATGAGGTGACCGCCCGACTTTATAAGTGCGGCGAATTCGCCAAAGGCCTCGACCACAGCCTCGTAGGTGCCATATATATCGAGGTGGTCGGCCGCCACAGCCGTAATCACTGCCACGTCGGGGTTAAGGAGCAAAAACGAGCGGTCGAACTCGTCGGCCTCCACCGCCAAACGGTTGCTTTGGCCGAGTATAAGGTTGCGCCCGAAATTTTTTGATATGCCACCCAGAAATGCACTGCCGTCGGCTCCTGTTGCGTGGTTGAGCCACGCTATGAGTGTCGATGTGGTGGTCTTGCCGTGAGTACCAGCCACAGCCATAACATACTTACCCTCCGACAGATGGCCCAACATCTGTGAGCGTTTCTCCATCAGAAAACCTCCCTCACTGAAAAATCGCATCTGGGGGTGGTCGGCAGGTACTGCGGGGGTGAATACCACCATCGTCGTTGCAGGATTGCGGAACGCTTCGGGGATATTCTCTGTCGCATCGCCGTAGGTCACCACAGCACCCTCCTTCTCCAAGTCGTGGGTGAGAGGTGTCGCTGTACGGTCGTAACCGGCCACAGCCTTACCTTCGTGCAGGAAATAGCGGGCCAAGGCACTCATACCTATACCGCCTATGCCCATAAAATATATGTTGTCGAAACTCTTCATTACCACACCTTTTCAATCTTGTTTGCTACTCTGTCGGCGGCATCGGCAATGCCCAACAGCGTAATGTTGCGTCGTAGTTCGGTCAGACGCACCTTGTTTTTCAGCAGTGCCAAAGCCTTTGTCATACCCACTTCGACAGCCTCGCTGTCACGAACAATCTCGGCCGCCGCCTTGTTCACTAATGCCTGTGCATTCTTTGTCTGATGGTCTTCGGCTACGTTGGGCGAGGGGACGAAGATTGTGGGCTTGCCCACCAAGCACAACTCCGAGACGGTGCAGGCACCACTGCGTGACAGCACAAGGTCGGCCACCTCGTAGGCATAGTCCATACGCTCGATGAAGGCCCCCTGCCAGATGTTCTCTGTGGGGTGCGCTGCCAAAAACTCACGCATCTCTTTCTCGTAGTATTTTCCCGTCTGCCACAACACCTGCACCGGTGCTTTGCCGTTGAGCGACAGAATCCAATGCTTCATCATCTCGTTCAGGGTGCGTGTGCCGAGCGAACCACCGACAATAAGCAGTGTGGGTAACTCTCGCTGCAACCCATAATAAGCCAACGCCTCATCACTCTTCTCGGTGGTGGCGGCGAAACTGCCTCGCAAGGGATTTCCCGTCTTTACAATCTTCTCGGCGGGGAAAAATTTATCCATATCGTCATACGCAACACATATTCGCTGCGCACGCTTCGATAAAATCTTATTCGTCAGGCCGGCGTAGGAGTTCTGCTCCTGAATAATCGTCGGCACGCCCATACGTTGTGCGGCCCATAGTACGGGTGCGCTGGCATAACCTCCAAAGCCTACCACCACGTCGGCTCCGAAAGAGCGGATAATCTGCTTGGCGCGCCTGATGCTGCGACATACCTTGAATGGTACGGCGAGATTCTTTAAGTCAAGACGGCGTTGCAGTCCGGCCATAGGCAGGCCTTCGATGCGATAGCCCAGAGCCGGAATCTTCTCCATCTCCATCTTGCCCTCGGCACCCACAAAGAGTATCTCTACCTCGTCGCCCCATTTGCGTTTTAAGGCTTCGGCCGTAGCCACAGCAGGGTATATATGGCCTCCTGTGCCACCTCCCGAAAGTATTATCTTTTTCATCTTTTATCTTTAACCCTGCTTCGCAGGCTTTTCCTCCTTCGCACCTCGGCAATTCAAACAAGTTTGATTGCACTCGGTTTGGCGTCGGTTGCTCTTTTATCTTTACTCTTTTTTATCTTCCCCAATTATCTCTGTCGAGTGTCCTGTATGAAATAGCCTCCGAGATGTGTCGGGACGAAATATCCTTCTCCTGCTCCAAGTCGGCAATCGTGCGGGCAACCTTTATTATACGGTCGTAGGCGCGTGCCGATAGTTGCAGTCGCTCCATAGCCATATCCAACAGCCGTCGTGCCTCGGGCGACAAGGGACAAAAACGACTCAACATCGCCGAGGTCATCATCGTATTGGTGTGTATGCCGACGCCCTTGAAACGCTCGGCCTGAATCTCTCTGGCTCGCACGACACGTCGGCGCACCTCGGCACTGCTCTCGGCCGGAGTGGTCGATGAAATCTCCTCACGCGAGACGGGTATCACCTCGACGTGAAGGTCTATGCGGTCCATCAGCGGGCCCGATATGCGTCCCATATAACGATGTACCGCCGCCTGCGAGCAGGTACACTCCTTGTCGGGGTGGTTGTAATAGCCGCAAGGGCAGGGGTTCATCGAGGCTATGAGCGTGAAGTTTGAGGGGTAATCCACCGCATACTTCGCGCGTGCTATGGCTATATGTTTATCCTCCAAAGGCTGTCGCAACACCTCCAAGACGCTATGGCCAAATTCGGGCATCTCGTCGAGGAACAACACTCCGTTATGTGCCAGCGACACCTCACCCGGTTGCGGCGTCTGTCCGCCACCTATGAGTGCTACGGGCGATGCCAAGTGGTGTGGCGCACGGAAAGGTCGCTGACGCATCAACCCTCGGTGAGTACCCAACTTACCCGCCACAGAGTGTATCTTCGTTGTCTCCAACGCTTCCTCCATACTCATCGGTGGCAATATCGAGGGCATACGCCTTGCCAACATAGTCTTACCTGCACCCGGAGGGCCTATCATTATCACATTATGACCTCCTGCGGCGGCTATCTCCAACGCACGCTTGGCATACTGCTGTCCTTTCACATCGGCAAAGTCGTCGGCATACTCCTCGCTGTGGACTTCGCTCTCCTCCATCTGGCCACATTCGGGCTCTATAATCTTCTCGCCATTGAGCGAGGCTGTGACATCTAGTAGGCTATCCACCGCCAAGACATCTATACCCTCGACGACAGCCGCCTCGGCAGCATTCTCTCTCGGCACATATATCCTTCGAAAACCCTTCGCTCGGGCCTCGGCAGTGATGGGCAACACCCCTTTGACGGCACGTATCTCGCCGTCGAGCGATAACTCGCCTATGAAAGCCGACGTGGGGAGCATCTCTGCCACAACCTGATTTGTCGCAGCGAGGATACCGATGGCAATAGGCAGGTCGAAGCCCGAACCCTCCTTTCGGAGGTCGGCAGGAGCCATATTGACCACACACTTGCGGGCTGTCATCTTGAATCCCGAATGCTCGAAAGCCGAGCGAATACGTTGCTCACTCTCCTTCACAGCATTGTCGGGCAGGCCCACAAGGAAGAGACCTATACCTCCTCCCGTGATGCTTACCTCGACATTAACACCCACAGCACCTATGCCTGCGACGGTGCCTGTATAACTGCGAACAACCATATCTCGTTATATCGTCTTGGTGCTAAAATGGCACCTCTTCGTCTAATGGTTTTGGTTTATCAATGTTTGTCGGCCCTTGGTTAAGTCCGAACTCTCCACCGCCTGCGGCTGTCGATAATCCTCCGGCAAATCCTCCGCTACCCAAATCATCATCGGCCGAGCCTATGGCACTCTGCATATAGTTATATTTGGTGTGACCGGTACTTATCGGGTTGGCTGCTGTAGAGTTCTCGTCGCTATCCTTGTCGGCAAAACGTGCTTGGTCTTTGAGAAAACGCAACGACACATCGGTAACGGCTCCGTTACGGTGCTTGGCGATGATAATCTCGGCCATACCCGCTGTGGGCATACCGTTCTCGTCGGTGGTTGTGCCGTAATATTCGGGGCGGTGAATAAATGCCACGATATCGGCGTCCTGCTCGATGGCTCCCGACTCGCGAAGGTCGGATAGTTGCGGACGCTTCGAACCGCCACGTGTCTCGGTGGCACGACTCAACTGCGACAGGGCGATGATAGGTACATTCAACTCCTTGGCGATGGCCTTCAATGTACGAGAGATGAAAGCCACCTCCTGCTCACGGTTGCCGTTCTTGTTCTCCACGCCGCCGGTCATAAGTTGCAAGTAGTCGATGATGATAATCTTCACATCGTTCTGCATCTTCAAACGACGAGCCTTCGAGCGGAACTCAAAGACCGACAAGGCGGGCGTATCATCGACATAGAGAGGTGCTGTACCCAACGGCTTGGTGGCACTCTCCAAGTGTCGCCACTGCTCGGTTGTCAGACGACCACTTTTGACATCGGAACCGTTGAGACCTGTCTCGGCCACAATCAGACGCATCATAAGTTGCACGCTCGACATCTCCAACGAGAAAAAAGCCACAGGACTCTCGTGTTCAATAGCCATATTGCGGGCCATCGACAGCACAAATGCCGTCTTACCCATCGAGGGACGTGCCGCGATGATGATAAGGTCGCTGGGCTGCCAGCCCAATGTCACACGGTCGATATCCTTGAAGCCCGACGGCACACCGATAAAAGCACTCTCGTTCTTGCTCGCCTCCTCAATCTGTTTGAGGGCTTGCGAGAGGATATCTTTCGAGGCCTGCACCGAGCGTTTCACGTGACCTTCGGCCACCTTGAAAATCTCGCTCTCGGCAAAGCCGATGAGTTCTGTTACATCTTGCTCCTCGTCATACGAGCGGCGTTGTATCTCGGTAGCCGAGCGGATAAGTTCGCGCTGCACATATTTCTGGGCGATAATCTTGGCGTGGAACTCCACGTTGGCAGCCGAGCCCACCTTCTGTGTAAGTTGCACAAGATAGGGCGCACCACCCACCTTCTTCAACTCCTTGCGGGATTTCAGCCTTTCGGTTACGGTGTAGAGGTCGATGGGCTTCAACTCCATAGCCAGCGAGACGATGGCTTGGAAGATTATCTTATGCTCCTCGGTATAGAAGGCGTCGGCGTTCAGGTACTCCTGTACGCCTATGATGCTGTCACGTTCGAGCATCAGGGCACCCAGCACCGCCTCCTCCAACTCTACGGCTTGGGGAGGTACGATACCCGCAACGAGGCTCTCGTCCATATTTTCGTACTTGGCTCTGTTACGAGTCGAGGGATTGTATTCTTTTGCCATAATAAATAAATTTCTACTGTTTTTTCTCTGTCAAAACGACTATTCTTAATACCGAGAGGTCCCTCTCTCTACCCGAAAACCCCCATACATAAAGGGCATTTTTCAGAATTCAAAATTATATAATTTTGGCCAAACGACCACACGTTTGCGCCAATTTTTATGAACATAAGTAAAACTTGTTGATAGATAGTGAGTTATGAGACCGATTGTGAATGGGTGTAGATAACTTGTCGATAACTCTCCGTCGAGGTTTGACGATTACTGTTCTACGCCTATTGAGCGGCGTGTTGTCGAGAGTGTTGCCACACTCAACCGGCAATCGGGCAGGCTCTGCACGATGGTTTGCCCGAGTGACATTATTGTCGCACCCGTCGTAAAGACATCATCAACCAAAAGTATATGCTTGCCTTGGAGTGCTTTGGGGTTGCGTACCCTGAAAATTCCCTCTACATTACGCCATCGCTCGGTACGATGTTTCGAGGTCTGCGTTTTGTTGTAGCGGTGTCGCTTCACACTCCTCAAATCCACCTTTACACCGAGTTCTTTGGCTATACCACGAGCGATATACTCCGATTGGTTGTATCCTCGCCCAAGACGACGCACCCAATGCAGTGGTACAGGTACAACCACATCTACATCGTCGAAGTTGCCGCTTTGACGCAGCATCACACCAAACCACCGTCCCAGATTATATGCCGAGAGCCATTTATCTCTGTACTTGAAGTTGTGTATGGCCTTGCGCCACGGGCTGCCTTCGACATACCAAAACAGGGCTGCGGCGCACTCCACAGGGATTATTCCCCAAAAGCGTTGTGTCATAGCATTGTCACGCTCCTGCCAAAGATTGGTCAGCGGGGCCGTAATTTCGCAGAGCGTACATACCGCCATATTGTCCTGTGCCAACTCTTTTTGACATACGGGGCAGGTGCGAGGTGCAAAAATCGACGCTATATCCCACAATATATCACTGAACATCGACATCTATGGCAATGGTTATCTGTTTGAATCGTTGCTGCGATGAGGTCTGTTCAATGGCCTTGCCGATGAGTTCTCTTGCACGCGCCAACGAGCGGTTGTTCTCGATTTTAATCATCAACTGCACAATATACTCCCCTCTGATGCGGTCGATGGGTGGTGCTACGGGGCCAAATATTCTGCCGCCAAATACCCCTCGCAACCCTTCGGCCAACGATGCAGCACCCGCTATAAGAGTGTTGCGGTCGGAGTGTTTTAACGAGAGTTGCACAAGACGCGAGTAGGGTGGGTATCCAAAGGCGTGTCGCTCTTGTAACTCACTGTCAGCCATTGCATTGTAGTCGCCCTGCATCACCTGCCGCAAGATGGGGTTATCGGGCTCCGAAGATTGTATTATCACCACTCCTCGCCTCTCGCGTCGTCCGGCACGTCCTGCCACCTGCGTCAGCAGTTGAAAGGCACGCTCCGAAGCACGGAAATCGGGCGAGAGCAGCAGATTATCGGCGTTGAGGATTCCCACAACCGACACACGCCCAAAATCGAAGCCTTTGGTTATCATCTGCGTACCGACCAAGATATCGGTCTGGCCACTCTCGAAGTCGCGAATTATACGTCGGTAGGCACTCTCCGAGGTCGATGTGTCGCGGTCTAAACGAGCCACCCTTGCCTCGGGGAATATCTCGGCGATGGCCTCCTCGACCTTCTCCGTTCCGAATCCCATAGGTTTCAGGTCGGCCTTCTCGCATTGTGGGCAGAATTGTGGAATTGTGGCAGTGTGTCCGCAATAGTGGCACTCCATACGATTTGTCGAGCGGTGTTGTGTGAGGGTGACATTGCACGACGGGCATCGCATACTCCACCCGCAGGTGCTACACATAACATAGGGCGTAAATCCTCGCCTGTTCTGGAAGAGCATAACCTGCTCCCCTCGCTCCAAGGCCTCGCTTATGTGGTGCAATAAAATATGGTTGAAGTGCGACTTGCGCTCGCCACGTTTTACGGCCCGCATCGTGTCCGAGATGATTATCTCGGGCGTTTGTGCCTCGCCGTAACGCTCTGTGAGCGAGGAGTATCCGTATTTGCCCGATTGCGCTTTGGCAAAACTCTCCAACGAGGGTGTGGCACTACCCAAAATGGTCTGGCCACCATATATCGAGCCGAGCAGTATGGCCATATCACGCCCGTTGTAGCGTGGTGCGGTGTCGCTCTGTTTGTAACTCTGGTCGTGCTCCTCATCGACGATTACGAGCCGCAGGTTCGGCATGGGCAGAAATATCGCCGAGCGGGCACCTATGATAAGTTCGCCACCATTGCTTCGACGCAGGCGCAGATAGGTCTCTGTGCGGCGCAACATAGTGAGTTTCGAGTGGTAAGCCGTTATGCGTGAGCCGAATACTCGCTCCATTCGCTCGATGAGTTGCGAGGTGAGTGCTATCTCGGGTACGAGCATCAGTACATCGCCGCCGCCGGCCAATACCTCGCTAATGAGCGACATATAAATCTCGGTCTTTCCCGAGCCTGTTATGCCGTGCAGAAGGTGGGTTGTTTTGCCTGCGGCCTGTGACGATTTTATCTCCTCGACAACCCTCTGCTGTGAGGGCGTGAGCGTGGGCAGAGAGAAAGATACACTCTCGGGCCGCTCTGTGGAACGCTCTCGTTCAGCGATGGTTATGTAACCCGCCTTGCGCAGTGCCGCAAGGATATTGGCGTCGCAATCCAGCAGTCGTCGTGGAATCTCGCCGAGCGAATTTTTCCTTTGGTCGGGTATCTCGGCTATCGTGCGCAAGACCTCGCTGCGTCGTGGTGCGCGACGCGCGATGCGCTCCCTCTCGGCCGATAGTTTTTCGGCGTCGCGCCACTCGTCGCATAGTGTAATGTAGGGCTCTGTGCGTGGGCGAAATTCCTCGGCCGAGAACTCCTCGTCGGTGCGTCCTTCGGGTTTCATCATCGAGGGCAGGGCCATACGCATCACCTCGCCAAGACTACACATATAGTACTCGGCAATCCACTCCCAAAACTGCATCTGTCGCTCGTCGAGCAGTGGGTGAGGGTATAGTTTTCGCCCCACCTCTTTTATGCGTTTCACCTCGGGTCGCTTGCCGTGCAGTCGCCACACTATGCCTGTGTAGATGTTGCGCGGGCCGAATTGTACAGCCACAGCATCACCCACCTGCAACTCCATACCCTCGGCAACGGCGAAGGTATATGCAGGCTGCGCAAGCGGCAATACTATATCGGCAAAAAGTGACATCTTCGATAGGAATAATTTTCCCAAAGGTACGACTATTTTGTGATATTTCTTGCTCGCCGATGTGGTTTTTTGGCAAAAGTTGCTTACATTTGTGTAAGGGAAACTTTTCAAGTGCGTTATGTCGGAGATGTATGAGTGGGGCGATAGCCGCCGATTTAACTCCTATGCGGCATATTTCCGCCGTCAGTTCGGCCACCGAATACAGAAGGTGACTGTCAATGCCGGTTTTACCTGCCCGAATCGTGACGGAACACTCTCGACGGGTGGTTGTACATTCTGTGACAATGCCGCCTTTACCCCTTCGTATTGCCAACCCTCGAAGAGTATCACACAGCAGATTAACGAGGGCATAGAGTTTCATCGTCGCCGCTACCGCGAGGCACAGCAATATCTGGTATATTTTCAATCATTTTCAAATACTTACGCGCCGCTTCGACGCCTCAAAGAGTGTTATGACGAGGCCCTTGCACACCCCGAAGTGGCGGGCATAGTCGTCGGCACGCGTCCCGACTGTATCGACGAGCAGAAGTTGGACTATTTTGCCGAGTTGGCCGAGCGAAAATATGTCGCCATAGAGTATGGTGTGGAGTCGTGCTACGATGAGACTTTGCGACGCATAAATCGAGGTCACGACTTTGCCGCAGCCAAGCGAGCCATAGACCTTACGGCCGAGCGCGGCATACATTGTGGCGCACACTTTATTTTAGGCCTGCCGGGCGAGAGCGACGAGATGCTGATAGAGCAGACCACGCAGATTAACTCGTTGAGGCTCACGACAATAAAATTTCATCAACTGCAACTTTTTCGTGGCACACCTTTGGCTGCGGAGTATGATGCCCACCCCGAGCGATTTCGTTTTTGGACGATTGACGAGTATCTGGATTTGTTTGTCGAGATACTACGAAGGCTCAATCCCAAGTTTGTTGTCGAGCGTTTTGCCGGTGAGGCTCCGCCCCGCTTTCACCACACCGAGGGGTGGGGTTTGGTGCGTAACGAGACACTTTTATCGATGCTCGATGAAAGATTAGAGCGCAAAGGAGTACATCAAGGCGAAATTTTTAATATATTTGCGCCCGAAATGCGATAATGATTATAGATTTAATATAAAACAGTGTTTTTTACTTTTACTTTGTAACTATGAAACTCAATTTTCCAATGGTTGCGCGTGGCATTAAAGAGTATTTCGTGATGACATTTGCGATGTTCCTCTATGCCTTTGGTTGGATTGCCTGCATCATTCCCGCAGGCGGTATGGGTGGCGGTGCGGCAGGTCTGTCGCTTATCTTGAACCACGTGTTCCCCGTAATCTCGATGGGTACATTTGTATTCATCATCAACGCTATCCTTCTCATTGCAGGAGGTTTTATCGTGGGCTGGAACTTCGGTATCAAGACCATCTATTGTATCGTGGTGCTCTCTATCGCCATGGACGCGTGGGGAGAGATTCTTCCACCCGATTTCCTGCTTACCTATGTGCAGAATATCGACTCGCATAACATCTTGCTGGTGATTATGGGTGCCGTTATCTCGGGTACGGGTGTGGCCCTTGGTTTTAGTCAGGGCGGCTCTACGGGCGGAACGGATATCGCTGCGATGATTATAAATAAGTATAAGACAATCAGTTATGGTCGTATCGTTATCGCCAGCGATACCTTTATCATCGGTAGTTCAATCTTCGTGGCCGACGATATTACGGCGGGTATCACTACGATTGTATATGGTTATATGATGATTGCCGTATATGGTTATACGGTCGATTTGATTCAGTCGGGTAATCAGCAGTCGAGCCAGATTTTCATCATCAGCCCCAAATATCAGGAGATTGCCACCGCAATCAACGAGGAGGCACATCGTGGCGTTACCCTTATGGACGGTCAGGGCTGGTACACCAAGCAGGATTGCAAGATAGCGATGGTTGTGTGTCGTAAGCGAGATGCTTCGATGATATTGAAGATAGCGCGTCGCATCGACGAAAATGCCTTTATCACAATGGGCTCTGTTATGGGTGTTTATGGCAAGGGCTTTGAGGCGTTGAGCAAGTTGTAGAAGCGACACCTTTTGGAATACACTGAACCTCGGCTTTCTCGAAAGTCGAGGTCTTTTTTTGGGGTTATTCGTCGTATGGTCGATGTGCTGCTACACCCTCCTCGGCAAGCATCCGCCCCGAGGCGAATAGATGGTCACACGATTTATCGATTGTGTAACACGAGTATTGTTCGTAAGAAAATATCCGAAAAAACGCTAATAATTGAAAATTATTAGTACATTTGTGGTTTGAAAACAATTGATTATATGTCGGATAACAGACTGAAAATAGGAATTACGCAGGGTGACACCAATGGCGTGGGGTGGGAGATTATCCTCCGCACATTGGCCGATAGCCGCACGACAGAGTTATTTACTCCTGTGGTGTATGGCTCGCTCGCCGCTGCCAAAGCATATATGCCTCTGCTTGCGATGGAGCAAGATGAGGAGACGAGTGGTAATGTGCAGTTTAATGTTGTGGCGTCGGCTGCCGAGGCACGCTGGGGTAAGATAAACCTTGTGGAGTGTAGCGAGGTGAAGCCTACTCCGGGCGTAGCATCAAAGGAGGGTGGCAAGGCCGCTGTCGAGGCGTTGGAGAAGGCTGTCTGCGACCTTAAAGCGGGCGACCTTGACGCTATGGTTACCGCTCCCTTCGACAAGGAGATGGCGCAGAGCGACGATTTCTCGTTTACGGGCCACACCGAATTTATGGCGTCGCACCTCGAAGGCGAGCCTATGATGATTATGTGCAGCGACCGCCTGCGTGTGGGTTTGGTTACGATACATATCCCCGTGGCGGAGGTGAGTAAAAATATCTCGAAGGAGAAGATTGTATCGTCACTCACCACTTTGCGTCAATCGCTCAAAGAGGATTTCGGCGTTGTCGAGCCTCGTATCGCTGTTTTGGCTCTCAATCCTCACGCCGGCGAGGGAGGTATGCTCGGCTCGGAGGAGCAGGAGATTATCAAACCCGCCATTGTGGAGGCTTTCGAGCAGGGCGTTTTGGCATTTGGTCCATTCCCTGCCGACGGTTTGTTTGCCGCAGGAGGCTATATGAAGTATGATGCTGTGCTGGCTATGTACCACGACCAGGGTCTTACGCCGTTTAAGACTCTGTCACCCGACGGAGTGAATTTTACGGCAGGTCTGTCGGAGGTACGCACCTCACCTGACCACGGTACAGCCTACGATATTGCAGGCAAGGGCGTGGCAGATGCGCAGTCGATGCGTAATGCCATCTATACGGCTATCGACATCGTGCGCAACCGCAGGGCGTGGGAGCAGTGGAACCGCAATCCTTTGCAGCATTTCGAGCGCGAGAAGGGCCGCGATGTGTCGATTAAGGATTTGAAATTGCCCGAGCAGGAGGAGTAGTGAAGGAGAATTCAAAATTCAAAATTCAAAATTTAGAGTTGAAAGTTGAGGATTGGGAGTTGGATTTTGAAAAGTTTTGGGATTGGTCAAAATGAAAAAAAGTAACTACATACTCTGTATCGTGTTACTCGTCTTGAGTGTGATACTCTTGGCAATGAACATTATTGACCTCTTTACGGGTGGCGATGTTCGCTGGTTTGATATGGCTTTATGCCCCATAGTGGCTATTGCGACAACATTACGCCTACGCAAAGCACGCAAGGAGCAAAACAAACAATAAGATTAATAACCGAGCCGAAACCGTATTCCGTCTCGTAATTGTGGAAGCGGCGGAGGGCTCAAAACAATAAAAAATTAAAATAACTTATGATTAAAATTACATTTCCCGATGGCTCGGTAAAAGAGTTCGCCAAAGGGACAACCGCTTACCAAGTAGCCGAGAGCATCAGCCCTCGTTTAGCTGCCGACTGTTTGGCCGCTTCGGTAAATGATGCAACGGTCGATATGGGCCGTGCTATTGACGAGGACGCTACAATTAAATTTTTCAAGTGGGACGACGCCGAGGGCAAGCACGCCTTCTGGCACACATCATCGCACCTGCTGGCCGAGGCTTTGCAGAGCCTCTACCCCGGCATTAAGTTCGGTATCGGTCCCGCTATCGACAACGGTTTCTACTACGATGTAGATTCACCCACACCCATCACCGAGGGCGACCTTGCCACCATCGAGCAGAAGATGATGGAGTTGGCACGCCAGAAGGAGGAGTTGGTACGCTCGGAGGTATCAAAGGCCGACGCCTTGAAGACCTTCACCGAGAAGGGTGACCAATATAAGGTGGAGTTGATTCAGGATTTGGAGGACGGCTCTATCTCATTCTACACCAACGGCACATTCACCGACCTTTGCCGTGGCCCGCATATCCCCAACACGGGCTTTATCAAGGCTGTGAAACTTACCTCTGTTGCAGGTGCTTATTGGCGCGGTAACGAGAACAACAAGATGCTTACCCGTATCTATGGCGTGTCGTTCCCCAAGAAGTCGATGCTCGACGAGTATCTGGCGATGATTGAGGAGGCCAAGAAGCGTGACCATCGTAAGTTGGGTAAGGATTTGGAACTCTTTATGTTCTCACAGCGTGTAGGTCAGGGCCTTCCGATGTGGCTTCCGAAGGGTGCCGAGTTGCGTGACCGGTTGGAGCGTTTCTTGCGCCAGATTCAGAAGGATTACGGCTACTTGCAGGTTATCACTCCGCATATCGGTAACAAGGATTTGTATGTTACCTCGGGCCACTACGCCAAGTATGGCAAGGATTCATTCCAGCCTATCCACACTCCGTTTGAGGGTGAGGAGTACCTGTTGAAGCCTATGAACTGCCCCCACCACTGCGAGATTTACCGCTCGAAGCCCCGTTCATACAAGGATTTGCCTGTTCGCTTGGCGGAGTTCGGTACGGTATATCGTTATGAGCAGTCGGGCGAGTTGCACGGCTTGACACGTGTGCGTAGTTTTACGCAGGACGACGCTCACCTCTTCGTACGTCCCGACCAGTTGTTGGAGGAGTTCGAGAAGGTTATCGACATCGTGCTCTATATCTTCCGCACATTGAAGTTCGAGAACTATACAGCGCAGATTTCGTTGCGTGACCCCGAGAACAGGGAGAAGTACATCGGCTCGGACGAGAATTGGGAGAAGGCCGAGGGTGCTATCATCAAGGCTTGCGAGGAGAAGGGTCTCAATACCACCGTCGAGTTGGGTGAGGCTGCATTCTATGGCCCCAAGTTGGACTTTATGGTTAAGGACGCTCTGGGCCGCAGTTGGCAGTTGGGTACCATTCAGGTCGATTACAACCTCCCCGAGCGCTTCGACCTTACTTATAAGGGTGCTGACGATAAGTTGCACCGCCCGATTATGATTCACCGCGCACCATTTGGCTCTATGGAGCGTTTCGTGGCTGTGTTGTTGGAGCATACGGCAGGTCGCTTCCCATTGTGGCTCACTCCCGACCAGGCTGTCGTTCTGCCTATCTCGGAGAAGTACAACGACTATGCACAGAGGGTTGCACGCGAACTTGGCAAGAAAGATGTGCGTGTGCAGGTTGATGAGCGTAACGAGAAGATTGGCCGTAAGATTCGCGACAACGAGTTGAAGCGTATTCCGTTCTTGCTCATCGTCGGCGAGAAGGAGGAGGCCGAGGGCAAGGTTTCGGTACGAGTGCAGGGCGAGGGCGACAAGGGCGCGATGACCATTGCCGAGTTCGCCGAGCATATCAAGTCGTTGGTAGATGCCGAGATTGAAGCAAACAAGATGGCTTAAAGAACATCACTCTAATAACAACAAGTAAACATTACTAATTTGGCAATTACACAAAAACCGTTTCCACCCCGTCCGATGAACGGTGGAGGAAACAACCCCCAGCAGAGGGGCAAGCGAGTAGAGAAAGAGAACCCCAACCGTATCAACAACGAGATTACGGCCCCCACGGTACGCCTTGTAGGCGACAATGTGGAGCCGAATACCGTTGTGTCGCTACGCGAGGCGTTGGCTATGGCCGACGAGATGGAGTTGGACCTCATCGAGATTTCGCCCAAAGCAGCGCCCCCCGTATGCCGCATTGCCGACTATCAGAAGTTCCTCTATCAGCAGAAACGCAAGGCGAAGGAGATTAAGGCGAAGCAGGTTAAGGTTGTAATCAAGGAGATTCGTTTTGGTCCGCAGACCGACGACCACGACTACAACTTCAAATTGAAGCACGCCGAGAACTTCATCAAGGAGGGTGCGAAGGTTAAGGCTTCGGTATTCTTCCGCGGTCGTTCTATCGTCTTCAAGGAGCAGGGCGAGATTCTTCTTCTGCGCTTTGCCACCGACTTGGAGGAGATTGCGAAGGTGGAGGCTATGCCTAAACTCGACGGCAAGAAGATGAATATGATTCTTGCGCCGAAGAGCAAGAAGTAGCATCAGCAAGGGGTTAGACCCTCTATAAACTCAAACCCGACACGGAGGTCGAATGTTCGGCTTCCGAGTCGGGTTTGTGCGTTATATTTGTGTTATATTATATATAAGGTAATGATGCCGAAGGCGCTCCCTCGACATCATTATTTTTTAGTAGCGTTGTGAAGATGCTTGTTCTTGCGGGCTGTGTGTGGTTGATTTACTTCCCGCTGCGGCGACGAAATTCGGCACACACGATACCCATAGCCATTGCGACATTGAGCGACTCGGAACCTTGACGGTCGGCAGGGTAGGCGGGAATGAGTAGTCGATGTGTAAAATGACGGGCACACTCTTTGCTTACACCTTTGCCCTCGTTACCCATAACAATCACACCTCCGGCCTTTAATTCGGCGTTGTAGATATTCTCGCCATCGAGCATCGTGCCGTAAATGGGTGTCCCACTCTCGGCTGTACGGGCGAGGAAGTTGTCCAGCGGCAGATAATGTACCTTCACACGCAGAATGGCACCCATCGTGGCCTGTATGACCTTTGGGTTAAAGCAGTCGGCCGTATCCTCCGAGCAGAAGATATCCTCCACGCCAAACCAATCGGCAAGGCGTATTATGGTGCCAAGATTGCCGGGGTTTTGTACTCCGTCGAGAGCCAGCGCAAGATGCTTGGCCGAGGCGGCAGAGGGTGTTTTATGGCGTGGTTGCTCGACGACGGCCAACGACGACGAGGCGGTTTTGAGTTGCGAGATGCGCTCCATCTCTTTGGTCGAAACCTGCTCGGCCTGCCCCTCAAAATGGCCCTCTGTGGCGTATAGATGGCGTATCTTCCACCCCGACGCAACTATCTCCGAGATGAGTTTATCTCCCTCGGCAATGAACAGATGCTCCTCATCTCGTATGCGTTTGTCGGCAAGTGAGCGGACAAATTGTATCTCGGCCTTCGTCATAGTTTTCGGCTTTTAGGTTCAATCAAAAAAGTTCGCCCCTCCTCGGCAATATCTGTTGCCGGAAAGACCTCGCGACACTCCTCCAAGAGGGGTTGCAAATCTTTATATCGTGACGAGAAATGACCAATGAGCAGTCGCCCTGCTTCGGCCATAAGTGCCACCTTGGCGGCCTCGATAGTCGAGGCGTGACCACGCTCCTTGGCAATCTTCTTCTCGGCGGCGGCATAGGTTGTCTCGTGGTAGAGCATATCCACGCCGGCTACCATCTTCGCGAGGCGTGCCGAGTAGTTGGTGTCGGAGCAGTAGGCATACGCAAGTGTGCCATAAGGGCGATAGGTTATCTGGTCATTGGGTAGCACCTCGCCACTGTCGAGCGTTATATCTTCGCCTCGCTTGGCCGCCACAATCTGTCCCGCCGATAGCCCGTAACGCTCTATGGCATATTTGCTTACGTTGAGTGCCGGCTCTTTCTGGCGGAACAGATAACCCGCCGTAGGCATACGGTGTCGCAGTGGCAACGACCATACCTCGGTGGTGTCGTTCTGCCAGATAATGCGATGCTTCGTGGTATCGACCTCCACCCATTCGGGTGTGTAGGGCAGGTCACTCTCGCAGAGTCGCAAGAAGGCCTCCAACATCTCACCGAAAGGTCGCGGCGCATAGATTTTCAGCGGCGTGCGACGGCCATAAAGGCCCATCGTCGAGAGCAGGGGGAACAACCCGAAAATATGGTCGCCGTGCAGGTGCGAGAGAAATACCGCCCGCAACTTCAAAAGCGATATACCATACCGCATCATCTGACGCTGCACACCCTCTCCGGCATCAACCAGAAAGAGTTGCTCGTTGATGTTTACCACCTGTGCCGAAGGGTGTCCCGTAGGAGTAGGCTTGGCCGAGGTGTTGCCGAGTATGGTTACTGCAATCGACACGCTTCTATGTTCTATTTGCTCAACAGATAACGCTCACAGTCGAGTGCAGCAATGCAACCCGAGCCTGCGGCAGTGATAGCCTGACGGTAGTGTGGGTCTTTCACATCGCCTGCGGCAAATACACCCTCAATGTTGGTCTTCGAGGTGCCGGGGATAGTCTTGATGTAACCCTCGTCGTCGAGTTCGAGTTTGCCCTTGAAGAGTTCGGTGTTGGGGTGGTGACCTATGGCAAGGAAGAAACCGCTGATGTCGACTGTCGTCTCCTCACCCGATGTATGACGCAGGCGTGCGCCCGTAACACCATCGTCGTCGCCCAAAACCTCTACCGTATTATGCTCAAACATAACCTTGATATTGGGTGTGTTGAACACTCGCTCCTGCATAGCCTTTGATGCACGGAGGAAGGGTTTTCTTACAATCAGATATACCTGTCGGCAGATAGAAGCGAGGTAGGTCGCCTCCTCGCACGCTGTGTCGCCACCGCCTACGACAGCCACATCTTGCTTGCGATAGAAAAAGCCGTCACAGGTAGCGCAAGCACTCACACCCATACCTCTGAACTTTGCCTCCGACTCCAAGCCGAGGTACTTCGCCGAAGCACCCGTAGCAACGATAAGCGTCTCGGCCTCAATCTTCTTCTCGCCGTCGATAGTCACGACAAAGGGGCGCGCGTCGAAGTCGATGTCGGTGACGATACCGAAACGTACATCTGCACCAAAACGCTGTGCCTGACGCTTTAAGTCGGCCATCATCTCTGTACCACCTATACCCTCGGGATAGCCCGGGAAGTTCTCAATCTCGGTGGTGGTCGTAAGTTGGCCGCCCGGCTCTATACCCTCATAGACGATGGGCGAGAGGTTGGCGCGTGAAGCGTAGATGGCGGCGGTAAAGCCCGCAGGGCCACTACCAATGATAAGGCATTTTGTCTGTTCCATATATTTTGATTTTTTGCTTAAATTTCAGGTTTTGTTTTGCTAAACGGAGATATTTGTCTGCCCGAGTAGTCGAATGTCGCCCACTCGTCACCATATCTTACGGTCGAGTTACCCGTGATGTGGTCATAATCGACAATATCGTATAAGGGTGGAATGACATACTCCCCACCTTTATTTATAAGGCCCATCTTCTCGCCCTTTTTCACTTCGGCACGGCCTTCACGAAATGCTCCAACCCAATCGTAGCACGGCTCAATCACCATCTGCTCGTCGGTGTTGATAAAGCCCCACCCCTGCTCACTCTTGACGGCTATCAACCCTTCGCTCATAGGCTGGTGTTGCTCATAGGCCGCAAGATGGCTCTGCGAGGTGTCGTATAGCGGTTCGCAGGCATCATACAATATCATCGTGCCGGCCAATGATGTGATTTTCTCCCGCAGAGCATCAAATGCTTCGGCATCGCCTCCTGCTCCCTTTGTCGCATAATACCAGCGTATGGGCCGCAACACATCTCTCCGGTCCAGAACGAGATTCTCTTCGCGTAGATTATTCAGCGAGATATCAATCTTTTTGAGCGCCGCTTCGAGGTTGTTGAGTGCCGCAAGCAGTGTGGCGGCATACTCTGCATCTGTCGCCGCTGTCGATAGAGCAACATCAAAGGGTGTGCCTTCGACAAAAGGCTCCAACAAAATATCGCAATAATGTGGTTGTGTGTCGCACTCGCAGACACGCATCTCATCGCGAAGAAGCGTCAGTTGCGGCACGATATCCGATTGTAGATGCAACCAGAGCGGGATAAGTTTTTCGACACGTTGCAACGCTGTGATAGTCAGAGGCATCAAGATACGAGCCTTGCAATTTCCTATTGTGGCCACGCTCTCGGCAAAAAATGTCGAGCGAACAATGTGGCGATCGCTATCCCACGACAGGTTTGGTATGGTACGAAAATAACCGACAGGAGTGGTCAGGGCTGCACGCAGAGAGTTGATTGTTGCCATAGTTACTGCATATTATTTACGCTACGTGAGCCGATGTTTATAATTGATAAAAGTTCTATCACCGAGGTATTGTAACCCATACCTATAAATGGTGGTCGTGCGCTCCTGCCCTTTAATTCATATATAGCCTCATTGAACGGCTCGGGCATAATGCTCGAACACTCGGCCAGAGTGGCGGCATAATGGCCTGCAAGTGCTATTTCTTCGGGCATAGGGAAGCATATCGCCGGCAATTTGTCGTTGGCCGAGATGTGAATATTCAGCAGCAGGGTGTTGCCGTCGGCGGTGCCTTGCTGCTTAATCTGCGAGCATATATCTATCAGTTCGCGGTGGTTGCAATCCGATGCCTCGCCGTCGGTGATATGTATTACCACAGGCGGAAAACTCTCTCTGTTCTCCGGCTTGGCGCACCACTTGGCCACCAAATCTCTTACCCGCAACATAGCCTCGTACATAGGTGTATCGCCCTCGGATTTTGGCTCAAACCACTCGGTTATGCTGTGTTCTATAATTCTCCATTCTCCATTCGGTAATCGCTCCTCGACGGCTTTAACGATGCTTTTGGGACGGTGACGCTCCACCTCATAAATCGGTATAAGGTCATCGCCTCCGAGCAAGAACTCCACCTCTTGGTTGCCATATCCTATGGCGGCAATGTCGTAATAATTGCGCAAGGCATCGGTGCGGCGACACCTGTCTATAAGTTCAGAGATAAGCCCTCCTGCCGTTTGGGCCAGCATCGATGCCTTGGTCATCATGGTGCGTCCAAAGCGTATCTGCTCCTGCATTGAGCCCGACCTGTCCAGCACGATAATAAAGGCAGCGCGATGTTTGCGAGTTATCTCTTGGGAATACATAAGTTACGGATTAGTAATTCGTACAAAGTTAATTTATTTCGTCGAATTTTGCAACAGAGTCTCCAACTCTAACACTTCGTGTGTCGAGTCGGCTTTGGTGACAATCACTCTATGCGATTTTGCAGGCTTTACCTCCACTTGCTTGTCGAAGGAGCGAATGACCTTACACGAGCGTAGCGATACGAGGTGAGTATAACCGCCCAAGGTGAGAATAATCACTTCACCCATCGGCTCAAAGCCACCGTCATAGAGGGGCGGCACAATCCACCCTTTGTCGTTGCGACAACCCCATAAACCCTCCTCCTGTTCCAATGTGGCGTCGGCGAGGTCGTCTGTTATGGGACATTGCGTGGCGAAAGAGAGCGTGCTTCGCAGGTTGAACAGTCGTGGTGACGGAGAACATAGCATACGCGCCACCCGATACTCTCGGGCAATGCCTCGTCGGGCGAATAACTCGACAACCTCGTCAAATAGCGCTGATTTATGCTCCACAATATCGCGCGGCGAGAATGGTGGCTCGTGTGTCTGACATAAAGCCTCGGCAACCGTTCTATTTAATGCTGCGGCGTGGAGCGTGGTGGAGAGCATCGCTATCGAGTAGTCGTCGATGTGATTATCGAAGAAATTGGTGTCACGCGTAGGGTGCTGATATGCCGCTGTGCCAATCTCGGGAGCACTCTCTCCCGTCATCGAAGGCAGAAAGGCGGCATCGAAATCTATGAGCGAGAACTGCCCATCTTCACCGACGATGATGTTCTCGGGTTTTAGGTCGCCGTGCGTCATATCGCCTGCAAGCAGGTTGAAAGCCATATTGTCGAAGGCTGCGGCCAAAGCACGAAAATCGTCGAGTGACGCCGTATGCTCTATCTCCTCGTCGAGTGTGCGTCCTTCGATGCGGTCGTAGAGCAGGCAATCCACCCATAGTTTATCGCCCAAGACCGTTACCGCACATAGTTCGCGCGGATAAAATCTCTCGCCGTAAATCTCTTTCAGATGCGGATTCTTGCGAGTGTAGCATTTCAGCATCTTTCGGCCTCCTTCGTGCCTTACCGTAAATGTTACGGCGGCATTGCCCGTCACATATATAGGTCGGCCGTTATGGTACAAAGGTTCCACTCCGCGTAGCGTGCGCCACACAGTGTCGGGGTTTGTAACGGCATCAACAATATCGACGATAGTCATATTATAAGCGCAAAAAAAGGAGCCGCCAACGAAAAATCGTTGTGCAGCCCCTTTGTAGATTTGTAAATGATTAGTTGCAACCGCAGTCGCTGTCGCAGCCACCCTCGCAACCGCCTTCGCAGTCGTGACAACCACAACCACAACCGCCCTGTGATGCCAAATCCTCGGGTGTTACATCGCGTACCTCGACAACCTCAACATCGAAGTTCAATGTCTTGCCGGCCATCGGGTGGTTGAAGTCCATCTTGACGGTCTCCTCTGCAACCTCCTTCACGATACCGTTCATACGGTTGCCCTGTGCATCGCTCATAGGGATAATGTTACCTACGGTGAGCAACTCCTCGGCTACCTTGCCGTCAATCATAAAGATTGACTTCGGAAGGTCAACCACAGCCTCGGGGATAATCTCGCCATAACCATCGGCGGGAGCCAATGTGAATGATACCTTCTCGCCGGGCTCTTTACCCATAATAGCACCCTCAAACTTGGGCAGGAGCATACCTGTACCGCAGATAAACTGCAAGGGCTGTCCCTCGCGTGACTGGTCGGCAATCTGACCGTCGACAGTCAGTGTATAATGCACCGACACCATTTTGCTGTTCTCTACTTTCATATCTATTGTGTTTTTAGTTTTTATTCGTTTTTCTTTGAGGCTCACAAAGATATACACAAGAATTCAAAATTCAAAATTAACCCGACATAAAGTCGGCTTTTCCTCCTCGCGGCTCGGCATAGTGCAAGCCAGACTTGCCCTCTGCTCTCGCTCCGTAGCGTCGGTTGCTCTTTTATCTTTGCTCTTAAAAAAATCGCCCCTGCCGAAACAGGAGCGTAAAACTGCAATAGGCCTTAATGTTACCTCTATTGTCCGTCAGTAACGAAGGCTGCCTAATTGTTAAATCCGGGAGTAATACTCACCGTATATTCGAGTTCGCCCGATGTGATAATGTTCTCACCCAATACATAGGTGCGATAGTTACGCTGAATAGGAATGCTATAAAATGTGCGAGCAACGGCGTCATTATGATATTCATTATAATATTCCTTGATTTGCTCGTCAGTCCAATCGGGATAATTAATTCTAACAAACTCTTTCTCGCTCATTTTAAGCGTAATGGTCTCCAACGATTTGTCGGTATCATCTATGCCGGCCAAAATAAAGGTTGCCGAGATAATAGGATACTTTACTCCGTTATATACGACCGTATCTTGGTGTTGGGTAATATCTGCGGTAGCATTATGTGTCCAACCGAAAACGACCGTTTCCTTTTCGGAAACCTTATCTGTCATCAAATCCAATTTGGTAGGAACTTTTGCTATAATAGCCTGTGATCGAACGGTATCACCTGCTTCTAAACCTGCCTTAATATCAGCCTCGGAAGCACCAATCTCCAATAGAGCAAAAGGTCGCTTCAATATTATAGGATTAGCATTTTGAGGTTTAGCGGTTGTGATACCTTCAAGTCTGGCATAGAAAGCATCGTGCTGGTCGGGTAGGTCGGTTGAACGGTAATTACAAGTTACGGTCTTGGTATTGATTAAATCAGGGGTATAATTGGCATTGGTGTTATATGCCCAGAATAGAGCGTGGTATGTTCTGCCCTCTACTAAAGTAACCTTGATTTCTGCGGTATTGCCACTACGATCCCTAAAAGTGCCATCGGCAGGTCGGTATTTCCAGCCAGGTACCCAGTCATCTGGGTCACTTTCTGTTTTGTAAAGATTAGAATATTTTGGCAAAATATTTCCCTCGTCATCATAGAATGCAAACAAGAAAGTATAGGGGTATCTGCCATTACCAAAGATGTAGGCGCGTGTCTGCATCTGCGGAATCTGAACCGAGAAGGTGACAGTCTTGTTTTTGGTTGCACCATCGGCAGTTGCTGCGTCATCTTTGCTACAAGATGTGGCCAGCAATGCGAGTGCTATAACTGCGTAAAATAATCTTGTCATGGTTGGAAAGTTTAGTGTTTTTTGTTGCTCAAAAAATGGCCGACTACAAAATCCGACTCATACAAAGATATACATAAAATCTCCAAAGTAATATATAATTACCTTATCTTTTTTGCGATTTTTCTACGCGTGGGGGGTAAGTTGCTAATTATCAGTTATTTACAATACGCGCATTTTCACGCCGCCACACACGCTAATCGAGAGAAAAGATGAACCGACGCTGCGGAGCGAGAGCAGAGAGTGCTTGCACACTATGCCGAGCCGCGAGGAAGAAAAGCCTGCGAAGCAGGGTTAAAGAGCAAAGATATACCCCTCTGTCCTGACGGACATCTCCCCTACATTAGGGGAGAAATTAGAGAGACAAGAAAAATTGCACCCAATCCCTCTAACCGCCCTATTACATAACAACACAAGGCAACGATTACGCTGCCTTGTGCTGTTTTGATATCCACCTCGGAGACAGGTGGGAGTGTACAACCTTAATCCACATTGCAGCAGACAAGGTTACGGTCGCCGTAGCCGTTGTCAATCTTCGTTACATAGGGGAAGAACTTCGCCGCCTTAACCCACTCCAACGGGAAGGCTGCCTCGGCGCGTGTGTAGGGGTGTGACCACTCGCCCGCCAACTCAACGGCCGTATGCGGAGCATTTACCACCACATTGTCCTTCTCGCCCGAAGCGGCTGCGGCCTCGCACTCACGCTTAATCTGAACGAGTGCCTCCATAAAGCGGTCCATCTCGGCCTTGGGCTCCGACTCGGTAGGCTCGACCATCAATGTCTCGTGTACGGGGAATGAGAGGGTAGGAGCGTGGAAGCCGTAGTCCATCAGACGGTGAGCAATATCGCCACAGTCGATGCCGTAGTCGTGCTTGAAGTGTGTGAGGTCGAGAATCATCTCGTGGCCCACACGACCTGTCTCGCCCGAATAGTAGGTGCGATACTCGTTTTTCAAGGCCGATGACATATAGTTGGCATTGACGATAGCCATCTCGGTAGAGTGACGCAAGCCCTCCTCGCCGAGCATCTTGATATAACCATAGGTGATGGGCAACAACATCGCCGAGCCCCAAGGAGATGATGCAACGGCTGTGATGCCGTCCTCGCCGCCCGTAGCAACCACAGGGTGCGAAGGCAGGAAGGGTTTAAGATGCTCCGCAACGCAGATAGGGCCTACACCCGGGCCACCGCCACCGTGAGGCATTGCGAAGGTCTTATGCAGGTTGAGGTGGCACACATCGGCACCGATATATCCGGGGTTGGTAAGGCCAACCTGTGCGTTCATATTTGCTCCGTCCATATATACCTGACCACCGGCATCGTGTACGGCATCTACAATCTCGCGTATGCGGCTCTCGAACACGCCGTGTGTCGAGGGGTAGGTAACCATCAAACCGCACAACTCCGACGAGTGCTCCAAAGCCTTGGCCTTCAAATCCTCGACATCGATATTGCCGTTCTCGTCGCAAGCGATAGTCACAATCTTCATACCTGCCATAGCGGCCGATGCGGGGTTTGTGCCATGAGCCGATGCAGGGATAAGCATAATATTACGGTAGCCCTGACCACGACTCTGGTGATAAGCGCGGATAACCATCAAGCCTGTGTACTCGCCCGCAGCACCCGAATTAGGTTGCAATGAGCAACCGGCAAAGCCTGTGATGGCGGCCAAATCGTTCTCCAACTCTGCGATAAGTTCGGCATAGCCCTCCGTCTGGTCGGCAGGAGCAAAGGGGTGCATATCCTGGAAGCCGGCCAATGACAGAGGCTGCATAATGGCGGCAGCATTGAGTTTCATAGTACAAGAACCGAGCGAAATCATAGAGTTAGCCAACGAGATGTCACGCAACTCCAACTGCTTGATATAACGCATCATATCGCTCTCCGAACGGTAGCGATTGAAGACCGGCTCGGTCAAAATGTCGCTCTTGCGGAGCATATCCTCGGCGATGGCGGCCTTGTCCGAAATCTTCACAGCCTTGGCCTTCTTACCTGCGGCCTCGGCGAAGATGGCTACGATAGCCTCCACCTCGGCCTGTGTTGTAACCTCGTCGGTCGAGAGGCGTACCTTACCCTCCGACGGATAGTGGAAGTTGATGCCGGCCTCCAAAGCGATATCCTGAATGACGGCAGCCTCGGCGGCAACCTCTACGGTGTCGAAGATATCTTTGTGAGTGAGTTTATAACCCAACGACTTCAACGCCTCGGCAACGGCAACGGCCGATGTGTGAGCCGTCATAGCGGCACGACGCAAACCCTCGGCACCATTATATACGCAGTAGAATCCTGCCATAGATGCCATCAGAGCCGATGCAGTACAGATGTTCGAGGTGGCCTTCTCGCGCTTGATGTGCTGCTCGCGCATCTGCAACGACATACGCAGAGCCTTGTTGCCCATACGGTCCACCGATACACCGATAATACGGCCCGGAATATTACGCTTGTAAGCCTCGCGGCACGCCATATAACCTGCGGCAGGGCCTCCGAAGCCCATAGGACAGCCCAGACGCTGTGTCGAGCCTACGGCGATATCGGCACCCCACTCTGCGGGAGCGGTCAAAAGAGCCAACGACAAGATATCGGCAACAGCCGTTACCAATACACCGGCCTTATGTGCCTTCTCGGCAAAAGCGGTATAGTCGCGCACCTCGCCCGAAGCCGAAGGATACTGCACCAAAACGCCGAACTCCTTACCCGAGAATTCGTATGAGGCAAAGTCATCGACGATGAGTTCGATGCCGAAAGGCTCGCTGCGAGTGAGCAATACATCGAGGTTCTGTGGGAAGATATCTTTATCGACAAAGAGGCAGTTGCGGTCCTCTTTTACGGCGTCGCGCGAGCGCAAGGCGTACATCATAAGCATAGCCTCGGCAGCAGCGGTAGCCTCGTCCAAGAGTGAGCAGTTGGCAATCTGCATACCCGTCAGCGAGAGGATTGCGGTCTGGAAGTTCAACAGAGCCTCCAAACGGCCCTGCGAAATCTCGGCCTGATAGGGTGTGTAAGAGGTGTACCACGCAGGATTCTCAAATACGTTGCGGCTCACGACAGCCGGTACAGCCGAAGGATAAAATCCCATACCTATAAATGAACGCAGGCGACGATTCTTCGCAGCCAAAGAGGCTACGTGTGCCACAAACTCATACTCGCTCATACCCTCGGTGGGCAGTGCGATAGGCTTCTTCAAGCGAATAGAGGCGGGGATAACCTGTGAGATAAGTTCCTCGACAGACTCTACGCCTATGACCTTCAACATCTCGTTGAGGTCCTGCTCATTGGTGACGCCGATGTGGCGTGTCATAAATTTATCAAACATCGTAGTTCGGTTTTTGTAATTTTTTTTGTTCGTATTTATTATTGTCTTATTCTCAATCTTATTCTCTCTTGTATGCTGAAAAATCAATACTTAAAACTGCTGCCGCCGATGAACTCTCTTAAAATCGAGGTCGGTGGTATCTCGTCGGGCGAGATTGGCGTGAAATTGTCGAGGAACTTCAACAGTCGGTTTGCCTCGCCATATTCGGGCTCGGTGTCGGGTACCTCGCGCAATATAGGCTCAATCTTCTGTCGCAAGACGCAAATCTCATAAAACAGCGACGAGTTGAACATCACATCGGCCTCCTCCTGATAGGGGAAGATATGCTTCTCCTCACCGCGACGAACACTCGGCCAGCGTTGCAGGGTAGCCAATGCCGAGTGACCTCGTGTGGCGTAGTCGCGAGTGATGCGGCGCAAAAGGCGGTTGTCGGTGGTGGCTATGCGTGAGAGGTTATCCATCGTAACCGAGGTAAGGCACGAGGCATAGATACAGAACTTCTTCTCGCGCGGGATACTCGGTGTGAGGCGCGGATTAAGGCCGTGAATACCCTCCATAATAAGGATTGAACGCTCGTTGAGTTGCAAGGGCTTTTCGTGCCACTGACGCGTGCCCGAGATAAAGTCATATCGCGGTACTTCGACACTCTCGCCGACCTCCAAGCGTTTAAGGTCGCTGTTCAGAAGAGCGAGGTCGATAGCCTCCAATGCCTCGTAGTCGTAGTCGCCGTTCTCGTCACGCGGCGTACGCTCCCTATCGACAAAATAGTCGTCGAGCGAGATTAAGACAGGGTCCAATCCCAACATACGCAGTTGTATGCCTATGCGCTTCGAGGTGGTTGTCTTGCCGCTCGACGAGGGGCCCGAGATAAGCACCATATTCACCCCACGATTGTCGTGCGCCTCTAAAATCTGGTCGGCAATCTGCGCCAACTTCTTCTCGTGGAAGGCCTCGGCAATCTTGATGAGTTCGCTGGTGTCGCCCTTCAAAATCTTATCGTTGAGGTGGCCTACCGTAGGCACGCCCATAATATTTACCCACTGCTGGTATTCGTGGAAGACATCGAGCATCTTGTCCCAATGCACATTGAAATCCAACTTGTCGGGATTGGAGCGTGAGGGTAGCGCAATGTAAAAACCGTTGTAGTATTGGCGTATGTCGAACAGATGAATATAGCCTGTGTCGGGAGCCAATGCACCGTAGAAATAGCCCACCATATCGTCCAACTGATACATATCGCTGTAAAGACGCTTGCGGGTATTGAGCAGTGCAATCTTATCGTCGAAACCGAATTTTTCGTATATGCCGTTTATCTCGGAGGTGTGCAGGCGATGGCGCAGAATGGGGTAGCGCTTGTCGATAATCTCCTGCATACGCTGGCGTAACTCGCCGAGTTGCATATCCGAAGGCACACCCTCGGCAAATTCGCAGTAAAAT
>CAZQMC010000013.1:0-32703 GCA_964594305.1 uncultured Alistipes sp.
GAAAAAGCATACTCTCCTAAATACTCAACATTCTCCGGGATCGTTACGCTTGTTAATTTTGTGTCACTAAACACCCTCTCCGAAATAACTGTCACACTGTTAGGAATTTCTACACTTGCAAGGTTATAACAGTATGTGAATGCTCCATGACCAATCCAATCCAACCCATCGGGAAGAATTATCGTTGATAAAGTTTCATTCACTTCAAACGCTAACGCGCCGATTATAGTCACAGGCTCATTAAAATACATTATACCCAAACCATTCTCATATATATTGTCTGTCATCTCGTAGGTGATACCACCATCTCCATTATTATCTGTAGAGGGTCCATTAACTTTTAATCCATCAGTAGATGTATAATAAATCACCGAACCGGCAACAGGTTGTCTTTGGTCATCCGAAGGGTCATTAAACAAATCCTCATCCTCGAAAGCAGGGTTGATATATACATTAAAGCGTTTCGATGAGGTCAAAATATCGCCCAGGATATAGGTGCGGTGGTTGCGTTGAAGCGGCACATTCAAATACTCACGCTCGATGGCGTCGTTACCGCCCTCGGCATTAAATGTAACATCAACAACCTCCTTCTCGCTATTAACCAGCAAGTAGTTCATCGAGATAATATCGAAAGTATCGGGGGCTTCGCCATAGGTGTCGCTCGCCTTTTGGCTCATTGCGAAGGTCAGCTCCTGGGGCTCCGATGCTACGCCCGTAGCAAGGTCCAGAACGGTGCAGGCCTCGACGGTAACAGAGGTGTTTTCGAGAGTAAAGCCGGCAGTAGCAGCCTTTGCTGTGTCGGCAGTACCGATGTTGAGTTGTGCAAAAGGACGACGCAACTCTACGCGATGAGGCTCGGTCTGGTCGGCATCGACATGATAGTTGCGGAAGAAGGCGTCGTATGCCTCCTTGTTGGCCGACAAAGCAGCATAATCGATAGTTACCTTTGCGCCATCGAAAGTGTAGGGGGCATTCTCATTCTGCGCCCAGAACAAAATATCGTAATCGAGACCATCGGTCAGGGTTATCTCAACATCGGTCGATAGATTGATTGCCACAGCATCGTCGGCATCGATTGCGCTGATATTTTCCAAAATGTTGCCATCTTTATAGACGGCCCAAAAGAGTTTGTTGGCCTCTTGGCCCTCGCCATAACGGGTTTGCATCTTGGGGGCAGTGACCTGAAACGAAACACGCTTTTCGCCCTTGATTGCGGGTGCTGTCGTCGCGTCCTTGGCACACGACGCAAAGAGCATCGTCAAGGCTGTAAAGAAGAAGAAAAGTTTTCTCATTTTACACTAGGTTTTTGGGTTAATACTTTGTTTTCTCAAAATTACTACCCGCACCTCGATAGTGATTATAAAAAAGAGAAAGCGTGGTGCTGAAAACTTATTTTAGAATTGCAGGTCGTAGGAAACCTCGATAAATAAATAAGTTAACAACTCCACGCCATACCTAGATAGGTACGACGCAGCAAGAAGTTTGCCTATTCTCTTTATCGATTGACGAATTTCCTACGTTCGCAATTCGAGAATAAACTTACACTTTCTGCGTAAATTTTAATATGTCAACACAAATTTAATAAATCATTTTTTAGTATGCAAGTATTGTAAATAAAAATAGAACACACCTCTCGATGCCGAAAGGGGTATTTTGTATTTATCGAAAAATATATCGGTGGCGATTTAGAAAGTCATCTTTACGCCGAGCAGGGCTTGTGGCGTGTCGTAATAGTAGTTGAGCCACTCATAGACCTTGCTGCAAGTGAGGTTGCGGCCCTCGGCAAAAATAGCAAGCCTATCGCATACTCGCCACTCGGCCTCAATACCCAAGCGCAAGGTGCTATCGGTCTTGACATAAGAGAATCGCTGCACCCTCTCGCCCGTAGCATCATCTATCTCGTTCTGCTCCACGCCCCACTTAATAGCACCGGCATAGTCGAGCAAAACAGCCGCCTTGAAGCGTCGGGCCATAAAGCGCAAATCAATGCCGGCATCGAAATTGGGGCGGTTGGCATAGTGGTCATCGTAATTCTCCCACGCATATACGCCCGCCTCGACACGAGCCTCAAACCATCGTGCCGGACGCAACGCAATATCACCCTCGATGAGCAGGCTATGCTGGTAGGCCGTAACAAAATGGTAGTCAGCACCCTCGGCCCACCAATAGGCGTGGTGGTCGGCAAACGACAACTCGGCCGAGAGATTATAGGCGAAGAGCCCCTTGCCCAGATTACCGCCGATACCCACACGACCGTTATACTTCACCTCGTTGGGCAGATATGGCAATGTCATCACCTCGGAGAGAGAGGGCGCAAAGAAGGGATTTTCGTAGAGGAGCGATGCAAAATCGTTATGCACAATCTCGCCATCGACCTCAACATAAGGGACAAATCGCTCGGTAGCACTCTTCCACGAGATATGGAGGTATGGCAAAATATGGTGTGGCGACTCGGGCGACGAGGCTACCTTATCGTAGCAATAGTCGGCACCCAAAATAAGGTTTGTGCGACGCGACGAAAAACCATAACGGAAGCCCGCCGTAATAGTATGATTATAGCAGGTATCGAGGGTCTTGCTGCCAAATCTGCCCTCATAGCCCACATCTAAACGCAACAAGTGCTTACCTCCCAGCAACTTACCCAACGAGGCCGAGGCTTCGACATTCGATTGGGCGAAGATACTATTAGGCTCGCCGGCACGCTCTTTATGGCGGAAATAACCACCACCGGCCTCGACATTAAAGTTCCAGCGGCTCAAATCGGTAAAATCATCGCCAAAATGCACCTTGCCCTGCATCTGCCCGAAGGTTATCTTCTCGCCCGTCGTGGGATAACGATGACGCAACCGATGGTCACCCATCAAATCGATGCCCAATGTATGACGACCGACAAACAATCCTGCACGGCCTCCAACACGATTCGACATTTCGGTCGTATTATCCTTAACCTTCTCGCCTACGATATTATGGCGATTACGATAATCGCCCCAATGAGAAGCATAGGCCATAGCGTAGCCCCTATCTTTGTTATAGGTCGATAGATAGGCATCGGCCTCGCTCGCCAAAGGCACACCCACTGCGGCCTTGACATATAGCGGACGCTGACGGCTATAATCCCAATAGGCGATGGTCGAAGGACGGAAATTCTTGGTCTGCAACGATGTAGCATAGGTGCGTGGCGTGACGCTGTAATCTATCTCGGGTTGCATCTTCACCGTATCGGTCATATCGGGCATAACGGCCAACTTCTGGGCCTGCCCCACCGTAGGAGTATAGGCCTTTGACACCTCGACCTGTTTCGACACCTGCGCCACAGCCAAAGTGGCCGAAGTGGTCGAAAATAGCGTTGCGAGCAACATGGTATATAAAAATCTCTTCATAGCGGTTAATTCATTTTAGCAATTCTCGACTTTGCCTCCTCGACGATACCGTCATCGGCGGGCGAATAGCCATCGGCAACGCTCTGGTAAGTGGCACGCGCCTGAAAACTATCATCACGACTCATATATATATCGCCCAGCAGAATAAAGGCCTTGGCCAGCCAATAGTTCTGGGGTGTTTTACTATCCGAAAACTCATAGACCATATTCTCGGCTTTTTGCAGATGACCGGCCTTAAATTCGGCTTCGATAACGCGATAGCGAGCCTCGGCACCCTCCACGCTCTTAACCTCGGCACTCAACAACTTATACATTTCAAGAGCCTCGGCAGCCTTACCCTCTCGCTCCAAGACTCCGGCCTTGGCATAGCGAGCCTTACGGCGTGCCACAGAGGTAAGTTCCGGCATCTTCTCGGCATCATCAGCCATCTGAACAATCTCGGCATCGGTGCCATATTTTAGTGTCGCGGCGACATAACCCGAAGCGGCACTCTTCTTGGTTGCAGCCGAGGTTGTCACGTCGTACAACCGACGATAAGCCGCCGCAGCCTGCGCCCAACGCTCACTCTTGTAGCACATATCCGACAGTTTTTCGAGCACTCGCTCCGAATATTGAGTATTACCCTGCTCAACCAACTCCGAGAGTGTAGCAATAGCCTCCGACTCCATACCCTCGCGCACATAACAGTCGCTCAAAAAGAATAGAGCATCGGTGCGATAATAGCCATTGGGATAGTTCATCAGGTAACTCTTCAAACTGACCGAAGCCTCCTCTATCTTATCGTCGAGATAGAGTTTCTGGGCCGCAACATACGAAAGTGAATCACGCGTGACACCACTCACATTGCTCTCCAAGCCCTGACTCTGCGCATAATCGAAATAGCCGTCGGCATTGCCTCGCTCGATATAGATATCGCGTATGCCCTGCAAAGCACTCTTCGACTGCGAAGATTGAGGCAAAGATTTCACAACCTTATCGTAATACTCCAAAGCCTTATCCTTATCGCCCAAATTCATATAAGCAAGGCCCAAATCCGACAATGCCTGCAAATGGTATGATGACGAGGGATAATCTGCCACAAAGCGTGTCAAGACCTTAACACCGTCGTTATACTTTTCGTCGATGATATAGGAGTGGCCCAATTCATACATAGCCGCATCGACATAATCACCTCTATCGGCATCGACGATAGAGGTCAGGGCCGCCATCTTCTGCGACGACTTACCCTGCACACCCAATGTTATTGCTCGCTGATACTCGGCATAATATCGAGCGGTGGAGTTTGACGCCATAACCGACGAGTAGCAAGCCACAGCATCATCGAACTCGCGCGCCGAATAGTGCACATCACCTCGACGATTCATCGCATCGGAGCGATAGTCATCACGCAGACTATACAGGGTTAAAAATTTGTCGAATGCCTCGCCAGCCTTCGTAAGTTGCTCGTCATTGAAATAGCAGTAACCGACATTATATTGCGCCATAGCATACTCACTGGCAGTACGAGGCGCGCGTGCCATAAAACGCTGATAGTAGCGTAAAGCCTCATCATCACGACCTTCGGCATAGGCTATTTCTCCCAGCCAGAACGAAGCCAGCGCATTATATTTGGCATCAAGTCCTACTCCGAGTGACTCATCGAGCGAAGATTTGGCCCGTTGCAACTCACCCTCCGAGTAGGCCTCCAAGCCGTTGAAATATGAGATTTTCTGCAACGCCAGCAATACATCGTTATCGGGCGAAGGTATCTTTTTAATAGCCTCGTAGGCCGCCGAATAGTTATTCGAATTGTAATAGGCCGCAACCAGCAACGAACGCACCTCGCTCACGCGCTCCGAGCGAGGATACTGCTCGACATAACGCGACAAGACATTGATAGCCTCGTTAAAGTGACCTCCACCCAACTCATACTGCAATTTTCCATAATTAAAGAGTGCGTCCTCGGCAATATCGACATCGAATGACGAATTAGCCGACATAGCAAACGAATACATCGCATTCTTCTTATCGCCCCGGCGCAAATAGCAATCGGCCAAATGATATGAGGCATTCTGCGTAAGCATATCATCGGCTCCACACACCTCACGAAGATACGGAGCGGCGTCATCTAACAGCGTACGACGATAGAGCGAATAGCCCATAATATAGTTCTCGATGCGTCCCATCTCGCCACCGCCACTCTTATATGCCTCCATATACTTTGCGGCCGCAGCATAGTCCGACAATTGGAACCACGACTCGGCCATCATTCGGCGGATTTGCTGGGCCTGCTCGGCTGCCGACGAGAGAATCAACTCATCACCACCCTCGACAACTGCACGATAATTACCCTCCTTGAAATCAATCTGCATCAGGTAGTGAGGCATCAGGTCGCGATATTGCGCACTGGATTTCAATGCGGTAAAGCCCTCTCGCGCACGACCGAAATCACCCTCGGCATAGGCCATATATGAGTTGTAGTAGAGTGCGTGGTCGGCATAATCTCCCTTGCCGTCAATCTTATCGAAATAGCCCTTCGCCGCAGGATAATCCTCTCGCATAAAGGCCATATAGCCCATACGTAGGTTATAGCGGTCTTGGCTCTCGGGGTCTAACTTTTTGTAATTCACCTGCGACATCTGCTCCTCGGCAGCCGCCACATCGCCCTCCACGCAATAATGCACGCCCAAAGCAAAGCGCACCTCGTTGGTGTAGGCCGAGCCCGGATAATCGGCCATAAACCGTTTTAACCGACTCTCAACCTCCTTCGATTTGAGTTCCACATCACATAACGCAAGATAGTAATCGACACGCTCCAACTCTCCTCTGTCGTGTATGGGAGATAGCCCCTCACGCACCGAGAGCAATTCGGCACGAGCCTCTGCAAAGTGCCCAAACTCATAGAGCGACACACCTCGCTCCAAGCCTCGCTCGATATCTATTGTTTGTGCCGACAAACTCACAATGCCCACAAAGAGCATCAACAGAGCCGACAAAGTGATTTTCTGCAACATATCGTCTTACATTTTGATAAAACCAAATATGTGACAAAGGTAACTATTTTAACGCAATTCACACAATAAAGGAACGATTATTGTCGGCCGATTATTGCCACCGACTGATGCGACTGTGGCAATGTTAATTTATTTATTATTTCACATTATGGACAACAGACTAAAAGCGACGGTCGAACTACGCAACGGGCGTTTTCGACTAATCAATCAGGCCAAGGCCGACGACCTTAACCCCAAAGAGTTGATATTGTGCTCGGCGGCGCAATGTACGGGCTATACGGTAATGAGTATTCTACACAAAGACCACATCGTCCCCAAGACATTTGAGATTACGGTCGAAGGCCGACTCAACACCCCCACATTACAGCCATCGAGCGAGTATGAGGATTTCAAAGTGACATATAATGTCGAGTGCCGCAACATAGGTGACCAGAATGCCGTAAGCGAGGCCCTGTTAGAGTCGCACAACGAAAAATGCGGAGTCATAGCAATGCTCCGCAAGATAGCCCCCGTATCACACGAGATGTCGGTTGTAAGCACCGAACAGACCTCACTCTAATCTGCCGCAGTAATTCGCATATATGCCGACACCGCCACCGCATAGTTAAAACGTGCGGTGATGGCGTTGGTATATATTTGTATCCAACTAATCTGCGCCTGCAACACATCGAGCACTGTGGCCTGTCCCTCTTGGTACGAATAGGTCGATATGGAGAGGTTTTCGCCGGCTATTTCAAGATTTTTAAGCGACGACTGCATCTGCGAATAACTACTCGATAGAGCACTCCACCCATCGGCCTCCTCCTGCTCGACATCATCACGCACCTGCTCCCATAGGTTGTAACTTATACGGGCATCAGCCTTTGCTTCGGCGACGCTATGACGGCGTTTGCCGAAATGGAAAATAGGGATATTCAACCCCACCGTAACGGCACCATCGACATAGGTGCGACCTTTTACATTGGGCGAAAAGGTCTGCCACGAACCACTCACTCCGGTATAAAGGCGAGGATTATAGGCCGCACGCGATATCTGCACGCCATACTCGGCAGCCCGCGCCGACCACTCGGCAGCCATCACATCAGGCCGACGAGAGATAATATCCTTAAAAGCGACACGCTGCGGCATAGGAATCGTATCGGTAATGGATTCTGCCAACACCACAGGCGAGGGCTCGTGTACTCCCAGCAGGTTGTTAAACAGGTGCAAAGCCCGCTCATAGTTGTTGCGTGTGGCTATTCGCGAATATTCGGCATCGCTCAAACGGGCCTCCACCTGCAACAAATCACTCTTGGCGACATATCCTTCGGCATAGCGTTCCTGCACAACACGATACAGCGAGCGTATAATCTCGACATATCTATCTGTCGCCGCCAAATATAACTCTGTGGCCGACACCTGCCAATAGGCATAGTCGGCTTCATAGCGTTGTTGGAGTCGAATTGCCTGCGCATCATATCGTGCAACCTCATAATCGCTGCGCGCACGCTTAACCGTAGCACGCACGCTTCCTCCGGCGTAGAGCGTCTGCGTGAGTTGCGGCACGACAGAAAAGCCCCACAACTTATTGCCCTCATCTCGACGAAACGAGTTGGAGAACGAAGCATCGGTCGAGAGTGACGGAAGAAAGCCGGTACGCTCCTTTGCCACGGCCGACGAGGCCTTCTCAATCTTCTCGGCAGCATTCATCATCTCGGTAGAGGCCATATAAACGCTATCACGATAGGCCTGCAAAGATATTTGAGCCGAGACATACTGCACCGACACAACCGAAAAAAACACGCAAAAAAATATAACTCGCATAGTGAAACGTAGATTTAGTGTTTGATACCATAAAAGAGCGAATAGACTACCGGCAAGACGACCATAGTCAGTATTGTCGCCACAAACAGACCTCCCATAATCGTAGCGGCCATACCTGCAAACAGAGAGTCGAACAACAAAGGAATGAGTGCCAGAATAGTCGTCACCGAAGCAATGGCAACGGGCACAAATCTATCATTTGCCGCAGCACAGACAGCCTCGAAGGGTGGCACGCCACGTTGTCGCTGACCACGAATCGAAGAGACCAAAATGACGGCATTCTTGATATTCATACCGACCAAGCCCAGCAATCCCAACAGCGAGAAAAAGTCAAACTGCGTACCCGTAAGCAAAAGGCCCAAAACCACACCGATAAAGATAAGCGGAGTCATCAGCAGGATAACCACCGAGTCGCGATAGTCATTGAAAAGCATCAGCAATATGATAAACATCAGCACCAACGACAGCGGCATATTCTTCATCAGCGCATCATTTGACTCCTCTTGCGACTCCTGCTCGCCAAATATTTTCAGCGAGTAACCCTCGGGAATTTTCACCTCACGCCTGACCTGTGCCAAGAGCGACTCAAACAGTTGTGCCGTATTCACACCATCGGCAGGGTCACACTGCGCCTTCATCACACGACGACGGTTATACTGCTCAACCACCCCTATACGATAATCGAAATCAAACCGACTACTTGACTGCTCAATCGAGAACACCCGCCCGCTCTGCGAAAAAACAGGCATCGATTGCAGGTTGGAGAGGTTGAAATCCGCCACCTCCTCATCTTTCAGTAAGATGGGGATAAACTCGTCGCCACGACGAAAATCGGCCATACGATACCCCTGCGTGGCCAATGTTATCCACTCGGCCATACGACTACGGCTTACGCCTATACGCTGACCTTTGATTTGAGAATAAATGGGTAACCACGTTGGCACGCGATTTCCCCAACTATTACGGATATTTACGGCATCGGGGTTCTGCCACATCATCTTTTCGACTTGGCCGGTGAGGGCAAGCAGTGTATCGACATCACTCCCCACAAAACCTATCTCAATCGTAGCGTCGGGAACGGGCGAGAGTTTGAACATTGACGAACGCAACCACACATCAGGGCAAGAGTCGGCGACAAACATATCGAATCGCTTTTTCACCTTCTCGGTCGAGTGTTTGCTGTGCAATTCCACCAGAATATTTCCAAAATTGGGGCGTTGCGAGGTGCTTCCACTCGCCAGATAGTAGCGCAAAGGTGTGGAGCCAATGGTTGATGAGACTCGCACAACCTCATCTTGACGTTGCAGCCACGCCGTCATCTGCGACAAATAGGTTTTGGTAGCAGAGATATCGTAACCCTCGGGCAGAATAACATCGGCACGGAAATATGGCTTTTCCAATTGAGGGAAGAAGTTTTGCGGCATAAGGCGCATCACAACGAGTGACGCCGCAAACAGACAGCACGCCGACACGACAACCACCCACCGATGACGCATCGCCCACCGAAGCAGCCCATCAAACCACTTGGGCGATTGTGGCGGTGAGACCTTCGCCGACACTTGCAGCATAGTCCGGCCCGAAAGAGGCACTTGCGTCATTGCCAGCAACCAACTCAAGAGCAGCGACAACGATATAACCACAAACAGAGGTTTGACAATCTCGGCAACCGACGAAGGAGCCAGATAGAGGGGTAAAAACGACAGTATCGCAATAAGCGTAGCACCCAACAGTCCCCATTTCGGCTGGTCGGCACCACTCCGCAAAGCATCGGAGATGGTCTCGCCGCGCGATGTGAGTTTGAGGGCATTATCGACCACCACGATAGCGTTATCGACCAACATACCCATAGCGATAATAAAACCTGCCAGCGAAGTGCGGTTTATACCCTGCCCCAGCAGATACATCAGGAGCATAGTGCCTCCTATCGTAAATATCAGCGAAAGGCCTATCAATGAGCCGCTTCGCAGTCCCATAACCAACATTATTACGGCTATGACGATTGCGACCGACTCCAACAGATTTACCATAAACGAGAGGTTGGCCGCACGAGCAATCTTATCCTCGGGGTATAACTCCACAACGTCCAACCCCAGAGGCATCTCACGGTCAATTTGTTCGAACAGTTGCCGTACCGCACGACCTATATCCACCACGTCGGCATCGGCGTCCGACGAGATACCTATACCGACAGCACGCCGCCCATCAACCTGCATCATAACCGACGGCGGTGTAAGGTAATCGAACTCTATACGGGCAATATCTCCCAAGCGGAACTGTCGGCCATCAGAGGCTATCAATAGTTGGTTTTCAATATCTTCGATTGTGGTATATACACCTGTTTCCAGAATTTTTATCTCAATCTCGCCCGCCACTATTTCGCCACTATTGACAACAGCATTTTGCTGCGTCATCATCGCCACAATCATCTCGGGTGTTATGGCAAAATTGGCCAATGTAGAGCGCGTGATATAGATATTTACCACCGGCTGTTGCTCGCCATACAAGGCGACCTTTTGCACGCCGTCAATCGTCACCGCCTCGGTCTTGATGCGTTGCGCCCAATCACGAATCTCGCTCCACGAAAAACCATCATCGGCCACCAATCCATAATATAGGCCATAGACATCACCGAAATCATCATCAACACGCACAGGCCCTGCACCCGACGGCAGTAGCGACGAGGAGTTCATAACCTTGCGTCGCAACTCGTCCCATAGTTGCGGAATCTCTGCCGCGCGTGTTCCCGACTCCAACTCCACGACAATCTTCGACCTCCCATAATACGATTGTGAAGTTATCTTCTTCACCTTGCGCATAGACTGCAACTCGCGCGCAAGAGGCTCCGAAATGAGTTGCTCGACCTCGAAGGGTGTCGCTCCGGCATACTCGCACGTAACAACGGCACTTTTCAGTACGAAGGTGGAATCCTCCTTCTTGCCCATCTTGATAAAGGCCCACACTCCGCCAACTAAAAACAGTGCCAGAACGAACCATACAATGGTGCGATTACGCATAGAATACTCTGTAATAGACATAGGATTATTTGTTTAGGATTCGCACCTTGTCACCCTCTTGCAACTTATATACTCCGGCCGTCACGACCTTCTCGCCAACCTTCACACCCGAGGTGACCATAACCATATCACGACCAAATACATCACCCAGCACTACCGCACGACGCTCAACCCTTCCGTCGGGCAACACTACCCAAACGAACTCCCCTCCCGAGGCAGGTGCATATATGGCCGACAGAGGTACTGCCGCAGAAAACATATTGGTATTATCGCTACGCAGTGCTATCTGGCAGGTCATACCGGGCGATATGCCGTATAACTCGCTATCGAGAAGCGAAATCTTCAACGCCACGGGAAATCCATAAGCATCAGATGAGGTCTTGGCGAACTTATGCAGGCGTGCCGCAAAATGATGCGACGGCAGATTATCGAATGTAACCGAAAATGTTGTAGTACTGTCGGAGAGCAGATAAAGGCTCTTCTCGGGCATAGTGAATTCGACGGTCGTACTACGCGGATTAACCAACCTCAAAATCGTCTCACCCGACTGCACACGCTGATATGTATCGACATACACACGCTCGATAACTCCCGCAAAAGGGGCCCGAAGTTTGGTGTCGGCCAACAAATCCTTCGTATTTTCATAGACCGAGCGAGCCTGCACAAAGGCCGTCTGCGCCGCTTCGAAATCCTGTTGCGACACCGCCTCGTGGTCCAACAATCGTCGCATACGTTCATACTGCGAACGCGCCTTCTCGTACTGCGAGAGGTCGGAGGCCACCTGCAACTCCACATCACGAGGGTCTAACCGCGCCAACAATGCTCCACGCTCGACGAAATCACCCTTCGAGATATCGACGCTCAATAGTTGTCCCGATATTTTGAAGGCCAGATTAACCGCATCATCGGCCGTAGCCATTCCGGCAAAATCACGACTTATATAGTCGGCCGAGGCTACCTCGGCGACCTTTACCACACGAGCCGACGATGTCGAGGTGTGATGTCGGCCACACGCCAACAACGAAAATACGACGACAAGGATTATCGTAAGTTGCTTATACATAAGAAAAAAAAATTGACTTTCGGATAACCAAAAGTCAATTTTCATACCAAACCACCTGCTGCGGTGGAGTATATCGGCATTTTATCTAATGCGGTCCAAAGAGCGTACGAGCAACTCATCTTTGAATATCGCACGCGCGGCCATATAGGTCAAAACAAGTGCCACCAAGGGGAAGATGGTCGGCATACGAAGGCTCTGTGCGTGGAACTCCAACTCCGAGAACATACGATGGCTCAAATAGTAATATATAGCCATAAAGACCAGAGAACCAAGCAGAAGGACTATCTCGACAGCACACAAGCGAATCTGCAACAGACGCTTCTTGTAAAGGAAAATGTTAATCAAGGGTATCACAGCCGACAAGGCGATTATAACACCCATATAGGCTGTCGTAAATGATTGCTCGGCACCTTTCAGAGCAAAGGCATACAACTGATACTCTTCGACACCTGCCAAAAAATTTGCCAACGGCATAAAGGTAGCGGCCGCCATAAGAGCCGCCACTGCCAGAAGATATAGAGATTGAATACGCTGTATCATAAAAATTATATCGTTTTATCTATTTTATAACTATTTCTATCGGCTGCACGACGATTGATAAGTTCGCCAATAAAGCCCGCCAAGAACAACTGAACACCCAAAATTATTGCCAAAATAGCGATGAAGAAGAGCGGCTGGTCGGTAACGGCACGCAGATATGTACCATTCATCTGCTTTACAATCTTGGCCACGATAATCCACAAAGCGGTAAATCCGCCGACCAAGAACATCAAAGTACCAAGACTACCGAAGAAATACATCGGTGAGCGACCGAAGTGCGACATAAACGACACTGTGATAAGGTCCAAATAGCCCTTCACCATACGCTCCATACCAAACTTCGACACTCCATATTTACGTTCCTGATGCTGTACAACCTTCTCGCCAATACGCTTGAAGCCTGCGTGTTTGGCCAGAATGGGAATGTAACGGTGCATCTCGCCATATACCTCGATAGACTTCACCACCTTGCGACGATAGGCCTTCAAGCCGCAGTTGAAGTCGTGCAACTTAATACCCGACACCGTACGGGCTGTCCAATTAAAGAACTTGCTGGGCCAACGCTTGCCTATCGGGTCGTAACGCTTACGTTTCCACCCCGACACCAAGTCGTAGCCATCTTCCAAAATCATACGGCGCATCTCGGGAATCTCGTCGGGCGAGTCCTGCAAATCGGCGTCCATAGTAAAGACCACTTCGCCCTCGGCCGCCTCAAAACCGCAATACAGAGCCGCAGACTTACCGTAGTTACGCGCAAAGCGGATACCTCGCACCGTCGCATACTCTTTCGACAGGCGCTCCACCTCGCTCCACGAATCGTCGGTCGAGCCGTCATCTATCATAATGACCTCGTACGACAACCCGTTTGATTGGGCTACGCGGTCTATCCACGCAACCAACTCGCCGAGTGACTCCTCCTCGTTATAGAGGGGCACAACAACCGATATATCCAATTTGGCTGACATTCTGCTATACAAGGATTAAACTACTCCTCATCATCATCGTCATCACCCTGGGCGTCGAACAAATCAGGCTCACGCTTGGTTGCAATGGCAACAAACAGACCATAAAAGCCGTGGCTTATAACACTGCCAAAAATACCCGAAGCCAGCACCGGCAACGGAGAGAACAACATTGTGCGATAGAGTTCTGTCATCTGGTCCATATCGACACCCGCAACACCCACCTGCGCGATAGCCGCAAGCGTCTGCTCATAAGCGGCCTCAAACTGTGCGGTAAAGAGCCAATTTGCTGCGACAATCTGGTACGCACCGGCAACGATACCCGTAAAGATACCCGTAGCCACCATAAAGCCCAACGACTGACCATAGGTGTAGCCTTCGGCACCTGCAAGTATTGCACGACGGCGAGTATATACGAAAAGAAGATAAATCGTCGCTGCCAAATTCACCAGACTAAATACAAAACCCATCTTTGGCATAAGCATCGAGAGGGCTGCAATGGCAATATTTACCAAACCGATGACTGCTCCACAGTGCGAAGCGTCGCTCCAAAAAGTTGATTTTTTCATAATATTGTAACTTAAAAAAATATCTTTACACACTTCCGCCACCTTGCCGTCGCAAGGCGATACAACATACAAAGGTACATTTTTTTTACAATATATGCACATCAAAATACAAAAAAGAGCACTCCAATACGATATTTATCGAGAAGGATTGCTCCATAATCTGCAACATAAGAGCGAATTTAAGATTAGCCAAACATCAGCAATCGCTCACTCATCGGCACGATTTGCTCACGTGGCAGAGGCTCTGCAAGAGGTTTCCCGAATGGCATCTGCGCCATAAGCCGCCACTTTCGATTTATGTCCCAATGTTGAGCCACATCATCATCAATCAAAGGGTTATAATGTTGCAACGAGGCTCCAAAACCCATATTCCTCAACAGTACCCACACCGAGAATTGGTGCATTGCTGATGTCTGGGCCGAATATTCGTCACACTTATCGGCATACAGCGGCATCTCCGCCTTTTGCCTCTCAACCACCTCCCTATCCTCATAAAACAGTATTGTACCATATCCCGCAGCAAAACTTCCGTTAATCTTTGCCTCGGTGCGTGCAAACTTCTCGATTTCCACTTGTTGCCGCAAAACATCTTTCACTATATTCCACAGTGCCGTATGATTCTCTCTCAACAGCAAAACCAATCGTGTTGATTGCGCATTAAAAGCCGAGGGGACATTAAGTAACACTTGTTCAAGCATCTGTACAATCGTCTCATCAGATACGAGAGTCTCGTTATTGATAGCATAATAACTGCGACGCAGTCGCATCGCCTCCATAATTTTTTTTGTCATAACATATCTTTTCGATATCTTATGCAAAATTGCAACCAAAATATCCCCAACAACACATATAGCAACATAAAGCCAACCTCGGTTGGCAGGCCATCATCAACAAAAAAAAGAGGAACCCGAAACAGTTCCCTCTACGTACTCGAAGCCGGGGTCGACGGGCAAAATGTATGTTTTGCCCTCGCGCGGACACCTTATAGCGCAGACCGCAAGGGCGAGCAATAAACTCTTTGAAGTCCGCGCAACCGCTTTTTAAGGTGAGAACCGCGGCGCAACTCTTTCAACTTGATGATGGCAGGGGCGAAGCCTATGGGGATATGGGTGGTAATGTGCAAACTCGTTTGCACAATACCACACTTATCGACATAAAGCCAACCTCGGTTGGCAGGCCATCATCAACAAAAAAAGAGGAAACCGAAACAGTTCCCTCTACGTACTCGAAGCCGGGGTCGAACCGGCACGGCCATTACTGGCCACAGGATTTTAAGTCCGGCGTGTCTACCTATTCCACCATTCGAGCAACACCATCTCACTTTGCGGTAAGACGCCACAAAAGTAAGAAAATTATTTCAATGTGCAAATCTTTACCTCCAAATACTCCATTATCGCGGCCTGCTGCGAGGGGTGAAACCACTCGATAGCCTCATCGCGACGAAACCAAGTGAGTTGGCGTTTGGCATAACGACGAGAATTGCGTTTAATGAGTTCTATCGCCTGCTCACGACTTATCGAGCCGTCGAAATAATCAAACATCTCACGATAGCCCACCGTCTGCAACGAATTGAGATGACGCAACGGATAGACCGCACGAGCCTCCTGCTCCAAGCCTTGCTCAATCATAATATCGACACGTCTATCAATGCGGTCATAAAGGATTTCACGAGGCATATCAGTACCAATCTTCACTATCTCGAAGGGTCGCTCACGCACCTCACCCTTTCGTAACACAGAGTAGGGTTTGCCTGTTGTTATGCAGACCTCCAACGCCCTCAACATTCGTGCGGGATTCTTCCTATCCACCACCTCGTAGAACTCGGCATCACACTCTCGCAACTCCTCGGCCAGAGCCTCCAAGCCCTCCTCCTCCAAACGCCGAGCAAGCATCTGACGCACCTCGGCATCGGCCTCGGGCATATCGTCCATACCCTCACACAAGACCTTGACATACAGCCCCGAGCCACCAACGGCAACAACCACATCGTGCCGCTCGAACAACTCCTCCAAGCGTTTGAGTGCCGCCACCTCGTATGCTCCGCAGTTAAACTCATCGGCAAGGTCGTGCGAGGCTATAAAATGGTGCTCCACACGTCGCAACTGCCCCTCATCGGGCTGCGCCGTACCGATAGGTATGCCCCGATAGAACTGTCGCGAATCGGTAGAGATTATCGGAGCCGAGAAATGCTCCGCCACAGCAATAGAGAGGTCGGTTTTACCCGAGCCCGTAGGGCCTACGATAACTATGAGTATTTTAGTACTCATCGTCGTAGTTATCGTCGCCATCGAAGTCGCCAAACTCGCCCATCATCTCCTCGAAGATGGAGCCACTCTCCTCGTTAGCCTCGGGGTCATACTGGTCGGGAGCCGGCGAGTGTTCGAACTGCAAGCGCGGATAGGTCATACCCTCCTGCGGCTCCTCACCCTCGATAAGTTCCATATAATAGGCCCGCTCGGTGAAGGGGTCAAAGACATATATCAAACGAGCGTGCAGATGTGTCAGCACCTCGTCAAGATGTGCCGTAGCCATAGGCAAAGGCAGGCCCATACCGGCATCGCCCATACCGCCACCCATATCCATATAGGTATATTCCTGTTCGCGTTCCCATCTGTCATCAGCCGTATAGAACGATGCCATACAAGCATCATAACCGAGCATCTGCAAGATAAACTCGTGCAGGTCTAACAGCGTCATCGACGATGGCACCTCAAAATCGCGGACAAAGTTATCGTTCTCGTCCGTGAGCATTCTAAAACGAAAAATCATAGGCATAGCAGATTAACAGTTACTCCACTTTATAATGCTTGGCCAAGCCGCCCTCGGCAGTCTCACGATAGAGGCTCGGCAGGTTATGTCCCGTCTCCTTCATAACGGCCACAACATGGTCGTAGGTCACACGATGCTTACCGTCGGAGAGAATTGCAAAGGTAGCCGCATCGATAGCACGTGCCGCCGCCACAGCATTACGCTCGATACAAGGTATCTGCACCAAACCGCACACAGGGTCACAAGTGAGGCCCAAGAAGTGTTCCAGAGCCATCTCGGCAGCATACTCAATCTGCGCCGGAGTACCACCCATCAACTGACAGGCCGCAGCCGCAGCCATAGCACACGCCACACCTATCTCACCCTGACAGCCCACCTCGGCACCCGAAATCGAAGCATTCGTCTTGGCTATATTACCAAAAATACCGGCCGTAGCCAATGCACGCAAGATACGAATCGGGCGATAGTTATTCACATCAGCCAGATGATATATCACCGCCGGCACAACACCGCACGAGCCACAAGTGGGCGAGGTAACAACCTCACCACCCGAGGCGTTCTCCTCGGCGGTAGCCAAAGCGTAAGCATAGAGGCGCGAGCGATTACTTACCGTAGGGCCATACTCCTTCGACTTAACCCAATAGGTACCGGCCTTGCGTGCCACCTTCAAGCCTCCGGGCAACACACCGTCGTTATTGAGGCCGTTGTCGATTGTGCGGCACATCGAATCCCAGATATATTGCAGATAGTTCCATATATCCTCTGACTCGCTGTCCTGCACATACTCCCAGATTGTCTTACCCTCACGGTCACACCAATCCAAAATCTCCTTCGCCGTAGTGAGAGGATATATCTTCTCGCCGGCCAATTGCGGCATCTCGGGGCTGGCTATGACACCGCCGCCAATACTATAAATCTCCCAACTATCGCTCACCGAGTCACCACGCAGTGCCTCGAACAACATTCCGTTGGTATGGAACTCCTTAACCGTATCGGGACACCACAATATCTCGGTAGGTGCTTCGCTCTCCAAGACCTCGCGAATGGCGGTATCGGTAAGGTGGCCCTTACCCGTAGCGGCCAACGAGCCGTAGAGCGTCACACGAAATGACTCCACGCCACGGTTTTTCTCCAAAAATATCTCGGCAGCCTTGCGCGGGCCCATAGTATGGCTACTCGAAGGGCCGTGGCCAACCTTATACAGAACTTTCAACGACTCCATAACAGACCATATCATACGTATTATACGTGGCGCAAAATCTCCTCCAAACTCTGGAAGTGATTCTTATAATCCTCCAACGAGCGGCGTATAACCTCATAGGCCTCCTCGCGACCATAGGTAGCCACAATCTCCACCTTACGCTGACGCTGCTCGCTATCGCGGTCCACAGCAGGCATATCCTTATATGTGAGGAAATAGTGCTTCAATCTATCCACCACAATATGGGGCAACTCATCGATATCGCCATAACCACGATAGGTGGCATCATTACGCAAAACTGCGATAATCTTATCGTCGGCTTCATCACCGTCCAACATACGGAAACCGCCAATAGGCTTTACCGTAGCAATAATATCGCCGTGCGAAATGGTGCGCTCGGTCAAAACGCATATATCCAACGGGTCGCCGTCACCCTTGATATTTTGGCGGCCGCTACGCTCCATACAATAATCCGCAATGGAGTCACCGCAAAAACTCTGTGGAATAAATCCATAGAGAGCAGGAACCACATTCGAATACTTCTGCGGACGGTCGATGCGGATATAACCGCTCACCTTATCCAACTCATATTTGATGGTATCGGTCGGCACCATCTCGATAAATGCGGTTACCACCTCGGGGGCCTCTTCGCCCACTTCCAAACCGTGCCACGGATGCGACTTATATCGCAAACCCATCAATCGTGCAATAGGGTCGTTTATCTTGTTTCCCATAGTTAGAGATTTTTATTCATTATACAATCACACAAATTTACAATTTTTCAAAGAAATATTTACCAAAAAACGGAAAAAATAATCAAATCGGGTTATCTTTGTCCAAAATTAACATTAAAATTCATAGTATGAACACCAATCGCATTGTATTCATCGACTACATTCGCATTTTCGCATGCTTTCTGGTGATGTTGGTACACGCCAGCGAATATTTCTATGGTATGGTAAGCGAGTCCGGTCTGGCCGGCCCGCAATCATTCCTCGCCGATGAGGCAGACCGTCTTTGGGTGTCGCTCTACGACGGCTTTTCACGTATGGCTGTACCCCTGTTTATGATTGTATCGGCATTTCTGCTTGCCCCTATGCCCGAAGGGCAGACTTCGTGGGGATTTTATAAGCGACGTATCAAACGAATAGTACCTCCTTGGGTATTCTTCGCCATTCTTTACAGCACCCTGCCGCTTTTGTGGGGTGGATTTGACAGCACAACGGCCACCAAAGACCTCAGCCGCCTACTCCTGAACTTCCCCACTATGGCGGGACATTTCTGGTTCCTGTATCCGCTTTTGGGACTCTATCTTTTTATACCTGTAATTTCGCCGTGGCTGCGCCAAGCGACAAAACGCGAGGAGCAATTCTTCATCGCCTTATTCCTTCTTTCGACCTGTATGCCATATCTAAACCGTTGGTTTGGCGAACTTTGGGGCGAATGTTTCTGGAATCAATATCATCTGTTGTGGAATTTCTCGGGATATCTGGGTTATCTGGTTTTGGCGCACTATATACGAGTACATATCGATTGGAGTTGCACAAAGCGTTTTTGGGTAGGACTCTCTGCGATGATAATAGGTGCTGCCGTCACAATCTATTCGTTCTATGTGCAGGCTATCCCCGGAGTTGCACACTCCACACCCGTTATCGAGGTGGGTTGGGCATTCTGCACAATTAACTGCGTTGTACTCACATTTGGAGCCTTCCTGCTCTTTACCTGCATCAAGGCTACCTCGGCACCCAAAGCAATCATCAATCTCTCGAACCTGAGTTTCGGAATGTACCTCGTACACATCTTCTGGCTGGCATTATGCGTATCGCTTATAAAAGACGGCTTGTCGTTACCGACCGTTGTGGATATTCCGCTTATCGCTATTGCGACCTTCGTCTGCTCGTACCTGTCGATTAAACTCATATCGTTTATTCCGGGCAGCAAGTGGATTATAGGGTAAGAGCAAAGGGCCTGTCTAACAAGTCCTAAAAAAATAAAAATCGCCCCCGTCAGACACACTTCTGGCGGGGGTGAAATCGTAAAAATCAGACTTGTTAGACAGGCTCTTTAATTTATCTCAATCTCCTCGATTGGTTGTTGTTTTACCTTGTCCAGCGGTTGCACCTGATATTTCACCGTTGCAAAGTCTATTTTTGCGAGGTCGATGCAACGAATCGAATTGTTGTACATCGTTTTGTAATAGACCTTTCTGTTGGTCAAATCTATGGCCGAAGTCCATTGCGTGCCACTTATCAGGTCAGGGACTTTATCGGCGGGGTGTTCTATGCCGATGGGAATATCGAAATTGTTGAGCAGATGAAAACTCTGTAATACGGTGTCATATCCCGTAGCGAGTTGCGGAGCCGTAGCCTTATAAAATGCCGCACGCACAAAACGAGACGGCGGCGTTGCGTCACCCGGAATACCCAGAAAACCCGAATTGCCACCTATGGGCTGCAACTCCTGCCCCGACAACTTATGCGAAGGGGCACTGCCGGCATATAGATTCACATAGTTGTTCAAATTGGTCAGATGCCACTCAAAACCCGGGGCATTGGTTATTACACCCACCTCGTTTTCGTAGATATGCGGAACGCCTGCGACAATCTCCATAACGACCTGCCGGCCCGACCGCTCGCCTATACGCCAATGTACCACGGCCGAAGAGTCAAGCCCCACGATACGCACCGACGGCAGAGCCGCCTTCATCTCGTCGATAGTGGCAAATGACGACAGTATCCACGTCACCACCTGCAAGTCGCCCAACGAGATGGAGTTCTGCTCCGGTTCATACTTTTCGTAACTACCATAGTGAGGAAAGAAAAACAGACCGGCCGACAAGCCCTGCTCATTGATGCCCTCGGCGATAAACTCCTCCCTAACTACCGACAAACCCACGACGCCATATTTTGCCTTAAACGACAATCCATTACGCCCCGACGGTGTGAAAGATTGCATCTCATAACCTCGCGGAATGATGACATAATTGCTCTCCAAGGCAATCTCGGCAGCCTCGATAGTTCGTGCCTGCACATAACTACCATCTTTGGCCTTCAATGAAATTCCCGTACACGCCATCGCCGGCACAGCCCCACCACACAATGCAGTCAAGCCAACAATAAAACTCTTCATATTCATAGCATAAAATATTGATTTCAATACCTTATGCACGTTTCATACCACACAGAAGAGGGAGTTGTCAAATGGCGAAATTGTCTTATGATTTATCGACGCGACATTGTGAATATATGGCGAGAATCGGCAAACGAATATCGAGGCTCAAAACCATAGGCTCGTGCAACAGAGGCTGTAATTGCAAGGCCCAATCCTGTCGAGCCCTCACGCTTATTGGATTGATAAAAACGCGTGAAGATACGATTTTTATCGAGAGGCTCCGCAGCACCCGTATTGCTAACGCTCCACTCCTCCGACGATATGCGAACTTCGATACTACCGCCATTAACATTGTGAATAAACGCATTTTTCAGCAAGTTCATAGTGGCTATATCTGCCAAAGAACGCTCCATCTCAACAATCAAAGGAGTTGTTTCGACAACATTTACCGATATGTTTTTATATCCAAATATATCTTTCAAATCCTCCAACTTCTCACGAATCAAGTCGCCTATATTGAGCATTTCGGTATCGTGAAACTGCCCACTCTCAATCTTGGTGAGCAACAACAGAGAACTATTTAGACGAGAGAGATGTTTCAATGTGTTTTGCACCTTGGCAATCTCACCCAACTGTGCCTCCGAGAGAGTGGTATCGGTGAGTAAATCCAAGCGATTGGTACATATAGCCAACGGAGTCTGCATCTCGTGCGAGGCATTGCCGATAAACTCTTTCTGCTGCTCAAACAATGCCCTATTATGCCTATCATACTCGGTGACGGCATCGTTCAATCGCGAAAACTCATATATGGAGGTGGGGTTCGTCAGCGGTTGCCTGTCACCATCAAAACGATTGGAATCCAACCAACCCAGCAATCTATGCAGTGGGCGCAGGCTCTTGTGCAACACTACGACGATGATAATGGTAATGAGAATTATCAGCGACAGGCACAGCAGAGCGGCCCAAAACATCAGCGATTCGCGCAAATCCTCCTTCTCGATAGTGGGAGTAAGCACCGTAAGCATATAACCCCTACCCTCATTATCGGTGAATGTGGTGCGTAACACACGAGCAGGCTCCATCTCGCTTTTCGAAGCAATCCACACCTCCTCATCGCTAAATGTCGAAGAGTACTCGACAGCACTCGACGAGATATGCTCGATGCGGTAGGTATTATTCGAACCATCACCACCCTCGGGCATAGGCTCACCCGCCAGACAACGCCGAGTGATATCCTCGGCAAACTGCTCCAAAGCATCATCGACCTCGTCGTTTATTTCGTTGATAATGGCAAAATAAAATCCCACGCTCCACAAGGCGACAATCAACGCAACGGGGAGCAATATACGAATCAATATATTAGATGTAAGTCTCATACCACTATTTGGTCACAAGTTTATACCCAAAGCCATACACCGCCTTTATCTCGACATCGGCACCGGCTTCCGACATCTTACGACGCACATTTTTAACCTGTGCGTACAGGAAGTCAAAATCATCGACTTGGTCGATATGGTCACCCCACACGGCCTCGGCAAGCATATCTTTCTTTATGATATGAGAAGTACGCGACAAAAAGTAGTGAAGTATATCGTACTCCTTGCGACTCATCGCCACCACCTTACCGTCGATGGTAACAGAGTGCTTGTTGGGATTTAAGGCCACATTACCAAATGTAATCTCCATCGCACCACCCTGACGACGGCGCACGACACTGCGTATGCGTGCCAATAACTCGACTATATGAAAAGGTTTAGCCAAATAATCATCTGCACCACCCTCCAATCCTGCGACCTTATCATCGATAGAGTCGCGTGCCGAGATGATTATCACGCTCTCACGCTTACCCAAAGCCTTCAACTCGTCCAACAAGTTAAGGCCACTGCCATCGGGCAACATCACATCGAGCAGGATACAATCATACTCGTAATCGGCAATCTTCTGCGACGCCGAAGTATAATCATAGGCTACCTCCACGACATACCTTTCGGAGAGCAACGCACGGCTCATGATATCCGACAATTCACGATTGTCCTCGACTATTAGAATCTTCATATTATATTATAATGTATTGGGTATCTTTTGCACAAAAGTCGCAACCAATTTTGAAAAGAAACTGAAATTTTCGTTCCCGAAAAAAACTCAAAAAAAGTGTAAAAATCTCTCTTTTTTCGGTTTCTTTTCAGTATTACCCTCGACCTTTGCAGTACAAATTTAGTAATAACCAACAAAAACAGAAAGATGAAACAATTTATTTTAACACTTGCAGTGGTTTTGTTACCACTTTTATCGACAGCCGACGAGCGTCCCATAAAATTCGAGCAACTACCCGAGAAGGCACAAGAGTTTGTCAATAGACATTTCGGAGGTTTCAAACTCTCACACGCCAAGTACGACAACGAGATAGTAGAACGCTCGTACGATGTAATCTTCACAAACGGGACAAAAATTGAGTTTGGTCGTCGTGGCGAATGGACGAAGATAGAGTGTCGTCGTGGCGAATATGTACCGAAGGAGGTTTTGCACGAGGGTATCAACAAATTTATCGCAGAGAACCATAGCGGTCTTAATGTGGTAGAGGTGGAGCGTGATATCAACTCGTTGGAGATAAAACTATCGAACGGTCTTGATTTGATTTTCAGCAAAGATGGTTCTTTCAAGAGATATGATTAACTCCCCGCAGGTATTTACAGGCATTTATTTGAAACACACATTACACAACACAATAGACAAAAAACAAGCAAACTATTAAACATTAAAATTTTTAGACTATGAAAAAGATGATTTTGATAATGGCTCTTGCCATAGCAACGGTGTTGACGATGCAGAGTTGTGAGAAGAAAGATGTTGTACTCGACACCGACAAGTTGCCCGCAACGGCACAGTCATTCGTAACAGCGCACTTCCCCGAGGCAGAGATTCAGCGTGTTGTAAAGGACTACGACGACGGCATACACACCTACAAGGTCGTTCTGTCAGACGGTACATTTATCGAGTTCAGCAGCGGAGGTGAGTGGAGAGAGGTTGAGAACCGTGCTACGGGAGTACCTGTCGCAATTATCCCCGACAGCATTCTGGATTACATCGAGACACACTACACAAACTGCTTCGTCGTCGGTATCGAATTCCGCAAATTGTATGTTGTCGATTTGAACAGCGATTTGGAGTTGATTTTCTCGAAGAGCGGAGAGTTTATGCGAGTAGATATGTAAGGTTTGCAAAAAGCGAATAGTTAGCAAATAAGGTTTTTAGATAAAGGAGAGCCTGCCCAATAAGTTTTGGACAGGCTCCCTTTGTGTTAGACAATTTCACTGATATTTAATCGTCAGATTACTCAACTATCACATAGCGTACAGCCTTACCGTTGGGATATACGCCGTCGATGGCCTGAATCTTCTCGCTCACACGTTGCAAAGCCGAGAGTGAAGTAATAGGACGGTCGTTGATGTAGGTGATGACAAAACCCTCACTAACACCCGAGCGGCCTAGCAATCCATCTTTCTTTATGCCCACGACCTGCACGCCGCCGCGAATCTCCAACTCCTGACATAGTTTCTTGCTCGCCTCGGAGAATTTACCGCCCAGAGCCTCGGCCAAATCCATAGTCTCGCGTGTCACAGGCTCGCTCTTGCCGACCTTGTTGCGCAATACTACGACCGCCTCCTTCTTCGCGCCGTTGCGAGTATAGTCTATCGTAACCTTATCGCCCGGGCGACGCTGTGCTATCTTCTCCATAAGCGTCGAAGCATCGTTTGTCTTCACGCCGTCGATGGCCGTAATGATATCACCCTTGCGCAAGCCGGCCTCCTCGGCGGCCGAATCCTCGACAACCTCATTTACATAGAGTCCGCCACGCTCCTTGATACCGAGTTCCTCTCCCGACTCCTCGATAAAGGCATCGTCGATAGCACGATAGCGCACTCCCAGCAGGGCACGTTGCACCACGCCATACTCTTTCAGGTCGGTCACAACCTTACGCACGATAGCCTCCGGTACCGCAAACGAGTAACCGATATAACTACCTGTCGAAGATTTAATGACGGTATTGATACCCACCAACTCACCACGAGTATTCACCAGCGCACCGCCCGAGTTACCCGGATTTACCGCTGCATCGGTCTGAATAAACGACTCCACACGCAACTCATTGGGGATAACGCCCAGATGACGCGCCTTGGCACTCACGATACCCGCCGTAATGGTCGATTGCAAATCAAATGGCGAGCCGATAGCCAGCACCCATTCGCCCAAACGCAGAGCATCGGAATTACCGAAAGGAATCGTAGGCAAATCCTCGCCGGCGACCTTAATCAGAGCGATATCGGTTGTAGGGTCTGTACCCACCAACTCGGCATCGAAAGTACGACCGTCGTAGAGTTTTACTTTGAGTTTTGTAGCCTCCTCGACGACGTGGTTGTTGGTGACGATATAACCGTCGGGCGAGATTATAACACCCGAGCCTCCGGCCCTCTGTTCGCGCGTCTGCGGCTCACCATAAGAGCCTCTGCCCTGACCATAAGGGATACCGAAAAACTCATAGAAGGGGTCAAATCCATAAGAGCGCGAGCCTCCTACCTGCACTTCACGCACAGCCTCGATATTTACCACCGCCTGCACAGCATTTTCGGCAGCATAGGTAAGGTCGGGGAACTGGTCGGGAGCATACGCCGCGAAATGGTTACCCGCCACCGGAGCAACATCGCCCATAGGTGAGGAAGATGATTCTTCAAAAGAGAGTACTGTCGGAGAGTTTTTGTCTGTCTTATCTGCAAGATATTGGCTCACGCCAACAGCAGACACACCGCCTACAAGGGCCGCAATTGCAGCCACTGCAAAGAATGATAATGCCTTATTTTTCATATTTCACAAATTAAATGTTCAATCCAAATTAGGCGATTTTCCTCATAGGCAAAGTGTTTTATCTTTAATTATCTGCTACATTAACGCACAATAAAAATGTTTTATTGCATTTCACTCTCAAAAAAAAATCGCCAAATGAGCCACTGCAAAAACCGCACAAAAAAAACGCCCTTCCTGAACGGAAGAGCGTCGATATCAAATCATAATATCGCTACTACAAGCCGAACTCTGCCTTAATCTGCTCCACGGCGTCCAACTTCTCCCAGCCGAAGAACTCCACCTCACGCTCACTCTCGATGCCGTTCTCCCACACCTTAACAGCCTTGACATAGGGACGGTTACCGAAGTGACCATACGATGCCGTAGCCTCGAAAATAGGATTGGTAAGGCCGAAACGCTTAACAATAGCGGCAGGGCGCAAATCAAAGAGGCGACCAATACGCTCGGCAATCTCGCCGTCGGTCATACCCTCCAATGCTGCGGGACGCTTCGAGCCATAGGTATCGACATAAATCGACAACGGCTCGGCAATACCGATAGCGTAACTGAGTTGCACCAAGACCTCGTCGGCAACACCTGCGGCAACCATATTCTTCGCTATATGGCGTGCAGCATAAGCCGCCGAGCGGTCCACCTTCGACGAGTCCTTACCCGAGAAAGCACCGCCACCGTGTGCGCCACGACCACCATAGGTATCGACGATAATCTTACGGCCCGTAAGACCTGTATCGCCGTGAGGGCCTCCGATAACGAACTTGCCCGTAGGATTGACGTGAAGGATATAATCTTCGCCAATAAGGTCGGCCAAACGGTCACCGGCACGCTCCAAACGAGCCTTAACGCGAGGGATAAGTATCGTGCGGACATCGTTGCGAATCATCTCCTGCATCATCTTTTCAGCCTCCTTCTCCGAGCGGCTCTCGGTAGGAAGGATAAACTCGTCGTGCTGTGTCGAAACAACGATTGTATGAACTCTGACAGGCTTACGCGTCACGGAATCGTACTCCATAGTAACCTGACTCTTTGAGTCGGGACGCAGATAGGTCATAACCTCGCCCTCGCGACGAATAACGGCCAACTCCTTCAAGATGACGTGCGACAAAATCAACGTCGCAGGCATAGCCTCACGCGTCTCGTTGCAGGCATAGCCGAACATAATACCCTGGTCGCCGGCACCCTGCGCCTCATCGCTCTCACGCACAACGCCCTGATTGATATCAGACGACTGCTCGTGAATAGCCGACAATACGCCACACGAAGCAGCATCAAACTGATACTCACTGCGATTGTAGCCTATTTTATCTATCACACGGCGTGCCACGCCCTGAATATCGACATAAGCCGATGATTTAACCTCGCCCGACACAACGACCAATCCCGTTGTACAAAGTGTCTCGCAAGCAACTTTCGATTTTGAATCGTGACGAAGAAACTCGTCCAAAATAGCGTCCGATATCTGGTCGGCAACCTTATCGGGGTGTCCCTCAGACACAGACTCTGATGTAAATAAAAAAGCCATACTTTAATAGTTTTTCTCGTTAAACAATTAAACGTATGGAAGATTGACTGTCGTATATACTCTGCTGGTTTAGCATTTTTTAAGTGGTTGCAAGCAGTCCAAATCCTTCCACATTTCTAACGGTCGCAAAGGTAATATATTTTTTTGAATGAGGAAACATCTCACTCTCTTTTTGTATCTTTTTGAACTGCCACATCGAAGCACGACGGCATTACGGCTTTGCACTTTCGCCATATTTTCATATCTTTGCGCCATTATAGCCTTTTATATATCATATAATTAAGATGCACAAATCAGGATTTGTTAATATCATAGGCAACCCCAATGTGGGCAAATCGACGCTGATGAACGCCTTGGTGGGTGAGCGTCTATCTATCATCACCTCGAAAGCACAGACCACGCGTCATCGCATTATGGGTATTGTGAATGGCGAGGATTTTCAGATAGTATATTCCGACACCCCCGGCATACTCAAACCGGCATACAAACTCCAAGAGTCGATGATGAACTTCGTCGAGGGAGCCGTAGATGATGCCGATGTGATACTCTATGTCACCGACACGGTGGAGGATAGCGAGCGTCAAGCCTCGATTGTCGAGCGCATAGAGCGTAGCGGCATACCGACAATAGTTGTTATCAACAAATTGGATTTATCATCGCCCGAGCAGTTGGAGGTTATTGCCGCACGCTGGGCCGAGCGTCTGCCCGAGGCTGTCATAATACCCTGCTCGGCCAGAGAGAAGGTAGGTATCAACGGCGTTTTAGCGGCCATATTGGAGCGTCTGCCCGAAGGAGAACCATTCTACGATAAGGATACACTTACGGACAAGACTTTGCGTTTCTTTGCCTCGGAGATTATCCGCGAGAAGATACTGCTCAACTACGACAAGGAGATACCGTATTGCTGTGAGATTGAGATAGATACCTACAAGGAGGAGCCCACCATCGACCGTATTTCGGCGACGATTTATGTGGCTCGTCAATCACAGAAAGGTATTGTCATCGGCCACAAGGGCGAGCGTTTGAAGCGTGTAGGACAGCAGGCCCGAATCGATATGGAGCAGTTCTTGGGCAAGAAGGTCTTTTTACAACTCTTTGTCAAGGTGCAGGAGGATTGGCGCAACAACACTCGACAGTTGCAACGCTTCGGCTACGAACAGAAATAAGAGCAGAGAAAAACACTTTCCTTTGTACTTTTTCGCCCTTTTTGGCGTTAAATAGATGATGAAACAAAACCGCAACATACGACACTTTATGGCGAAAATTATGCTTTCGCTGGTGTTGTTATGCTCTATCGGCAGTGTTTCGGCGCAATACAACAAGGAGTATTTCTTCTATATGGGGCGTCATTTTATGATGAATGACGACTATCATCAGGCCATACGCACGCTGAATGTATTGTTACGCTTCGATGAAGATGCCCACGAAGGCTACTTTCTGCGAGGCATTGCAAAATATAATCTCGACGACCTGCTGGGTGCCGATGCCGACTTTACAATCGCCATCGAAAAGAATCCCGTATTCACCAACGCCTACACCTACCGCGCCATAACGCGCTCACGATTAGGCAACTACGACGACGCACTAAACGACTTCCACCAAGCCATAGAACTGCGTCCCGACCTTGCAGGGCCTTATTATAGTCGTGGCGTTACGCGCCTTCTGAATCAGCAATTCGAGGCTGCCATCGAGGATTTCAATATGTTTATCCGTCACGAAAAGAAGGTTGCCGATGCCTATGTAAACCGTGGTGTCTGCTATCTGCAACTCAAAGATACGGTGCAGGCTTACGAAAACTTCTCGACGGCCATCAAGACCAATCGCGAGGACCCCAACGGCTACAACCGTCGCGGTGTCCTGCTGATGGACCAAGAGCGTTATGCCGAAGCGGAACAAGACCTCGATACGGCTATCCGCCACGATTCGACCTATCTGTTGTCGTTTTTCAATCGTGCGCTGGTATATAACTCTACAAACCGTCCGATGTTGGCGTTGAGTGACTTCGACCACGTCATACATCTCGACTCCACATCGTCGCTCACCTACTTCAATCGAGCCATAGTGCGCTCACAGATAGGCGATTACAATCGTGCTCTGGAGGATTATAATCGTGTGGCGCAATACTCGCCCGACAATGTGTTGCTATATTACAATCGTGCCAATTTGCATCTGCATCTGGGCGATTTGGAACGCTCGAAACAGGACTATACCCGAGCCATAGAGTTATATCCCGACTTTGCCAATGCCTACCTCAACCGCAGTCACGTCAAGATGCTGATGGGCGATATGAAGGGGGCAAAGAGCGACCACACCACAGCCGAGAGGAAGATTGCCGCCTATAAACGCCGTTTGAGCGACACGACATATTCGATATATGCCGATACGACGCAGAAGTTCGACAAGTTGCTCTCGTTTGATGCCCAACTCAACCAAGGCTTTGAGCGTGCCGCAGAGAATAATGTTTCACTGCAAGATGCAGGTATGAGGCTTATTCCTCTCTTCAAATTCACCCTCACACGCCCCGACTCGGCGATGGTGGCACGACACGATTTATATCACGCACAACGATTGGAGGACTTTTTGCAAAGCATTGGCGACGAGCGTCTTGTGCTCTCGTGCGAGGATAGCCGCATTGCACCCGACACGCTGATTGCCATCGATAGAGAGATAGCCCAACGACAGCGCGAGGAGGCTTCATCGTGGTTGCTGTATTTCCAGCGTGGCGTATCGCAGTCGCTCATCAAGCAATATACCAATGCGGTGGCGACACTCTCGTTGGCTATTCTGGAAAATCCCGCCAACCCGTTCCTCTACATCAATCGATCGACGGTACGCGCCGAGATGATTGACTTCATATCGTCGATAGAGAACTCCTACCAACGCATATCTATCGACTCCGACCCGGCCAACCGTCTGCGTAGCGGCTCGTCACGCACCTACAACTACGACGATGCCATAGAGGATATTACCAAAGCGATAAAACTATACCCCGACTTGGCGTATAGTTACTACAACCGTGCAGGACTTTATGTTATCTCGGGCCGACTACCCAAGGCCTATGACGACTATACTCGGGCCATTGAGTTAAATCCCTCATTCGGCGAGGCCTACTACAATAGAGGCTTGGTACAGATATTTATGAAGGATACACGCAAGGGTTGCCTCGATTTGTCGAAGGCGGGCGAGTTGGGCATCAAGCAGGCCTATGAGGCATTGAAATATTACAGCGAATAGTGAAGGAGAATTCAAAAAATTCAAAAAATTCAAAATTCAAAATTCAAAATTAAGGCTGACGCACCACAAAATAAAATTCAAAATAAATACACAAACATAAAATTTATAAAGACTATGACTCAAACTTTACAACAAAAACTCAACGACAAGGCGTGGGCTCGTTGGTCGGCGATGGTGCTCATCGCGCTGATGATGCTCTTTGCGCATATGTTCGTCGATGTGATTTCTCCTTTGAAGGAGTTGATTCAGGTGCAGCGTGGCTGGACCTCTGATGTCTTCGGCACTTATGCCGGCTCGGAGTATCTGCTCAATGTATGGGGTTTCCTCATCGTGGCAGGTATCATTCTCGACAAGATGGGTATTCGCTTTACGGGCGAATTGTCGGCAATTCTGATGTTGGTCGGTGCATCGATTAAGTATTACGCTGTGAGCGAAGCCTTTATGGGCACAGGCTTGGAGGCGTGGCTCAACTCTTGGTGGGTGGCTATGCCTGCAAGTGCCAAACTCGCATCGCTGGGCTTTATGATTTTCGGTTGCGGCTGCGAGATGGCAGGTATCACCGCATCGAAGGCTCTGGCCAAGTGGTTCGAGGGTAAGGAGATGGCTCTGGCTATGGGCTTGGAAATGGCTCTGGCGCGTGTCGGCGTATTCTTCATCTTTACCATTTCGCCCCGTATTGCAGGTATTGGCGGTGCTGACCCCTCTATCGTACGCCCTGTGGCCTTCTGTACCGCACTGCTCTGCATCGGTTTGTTGTGCTTCACCGTATTCTGCCTGATGGATAAGAGACTCGACCAGCAGACAGGTGCTACGGCGACGGGTGACAGCGAGGAGGAGGAGTTCAAGATGAGCGATATAGGCAAGATTTTCTCTTCTCGTCTGTTCTGGATTGTCGCTATGTTGTGCGTGCTCTATTACTCGGCTATCTTCCCCTTCCAGAAGTTCGCAGCCAATATGTTGCAGAGTAATCTGGGCATCTCGGCTACGGCTGCCGCCGACATCTTCCGCTGGTTCCCCATCGGTGCGGCTATTATCACCCCGTTCCTTGGCTTCTATCTCGACCGCCGAGGCAAGGGTGCTACGATGCTTATCCTGGGTGCTTTGCTGATGATTATCTGCCACTCGACATTCGCTTTGGTATTGCCTGCTGTGCCGAGCAAGGCTATCGCTTTTGCCGCCATTATTTTGTTGGGTATTTCGTTCTCGTTGGTGCCTGCTGCTTTGTGGCCCTCGATTCCCAAGATTATGGACAAGCGTTACCTGGGTAGTGCCTACTCGCTCATCTTCTGGGTGCAGAACTTCGGCCTGAGTGGTACGCCCATCATCATCGGCTATGCGTTGGAGAAGTCTAACCCGGGTGTTGCCGAGCAGATTGCCGCAGGTGCCGAGGGTGTAGCCTATAACTATACTGTGCCTATGCTTTTGTTCGCCTCGTTGGGCGTTTTGGCACTCTTCTTCGCTCTGTGGTTGAAGGCTGACGATAAGCGCAACAACTACGGTCTGGAAGAGCCGAACATCAAGTAAAGATGAAAGTTGCGATTAAGCCATAGACAAAGGCTGCTTGCAGACTATGTTATGGCGTAGCAACTAAAAGCCTGCGTAGCAGGGTTAAAGTTGAAAGGCAAAGATAAAGAGCCTGTCTAACAATTAAAAATGTTAGGCAGGTCTTTTTTTTTGTTTGAGCA
>CAZQMC010000014.1:0-32636 GCA_964594305.1 uncultured Alistipes sp.
GATAAGATTGTTGATGCTAATGCATTGTAATCACAGTTTTACATTATAAACTTTTGAGCCTGTCTAACAAGTCTGATTTTTACGATTTCACCCCCGCCAGAAGTGTGTCTGACGGGGGCGATTTTTATTTTTTAGGACTTGTTAGACAGGCCCTTTTTTTTTAAGTGCAAAGAGAATTCAAAATTGCGATTATACCCCTCTCTCACTGCGTGGCATCTCCCCTATATTAGGGGCGAAATTTGGGGGAGAGTATTTTAGAATCCCCCCCCCTAAATTAGGGGGAGTCCCGAAGGGGAGGGGGTATGACAAGATGAAAGATAAAAGAGCAAAGAGATGGCGCAATGGCGGTGAATTTATGAAATTTAGTGAGTTTAATGACTTTGGGGGATTGTGCCTAAACCACTTTTTGTGTCGGCGCATCGCAGATGTCGTCTGTCGATAAAAACATTGCTTTCATTTTGGAAATCAAAAGTTTCTCATTATATTTGTGAATGTAACCCAAATTATCACATATACATAAATTACTATGACCAAGGAAGAACGCCATCAACTGATATTGGATACCTTGATTAAACACGAGTCGGCACAAGTATCGGACCTCTCCGCAGCATTGGAGGTTTCGGCCGTTACAATTCGTAAGGATTTGACCGAGTTGGAGAATGGAAACAAACTCTATCGCTCTCACGGCAAGGCTATCTTGATAAATCCCTATATCAATAACCGCTCGGTGAACGAGAAGGAGAAATTAGCCACCGAGGAGAAGAACGCCATAGGCAGGGCAGCCGCCGAGATGATTAGCAAAGATGACTCCATAATCATCGCGTCGGGTACTACTGTGCACGCCCTGGCCCGCAACATCAAACCTATCCATAAACTTACCGTCGTGTCGGCATCGTTGCAGGTGTCGGAGATTTTGACGGCAAACGAGGCTATCGAGATAATCCAGTTGGGCGGTACGCTGCGTCATAGCAGTAACTCGGTCGTGGGTAAGTATGCCGAACAGGTCTTGCCGAGTTTTTGTTGCAGCAAACTATTCTTGGGTGTCGATGGCATAGACTTGGAATTTGGCCTGACGACGACCGATGTGCGTGAGGCCGACCTCAACAAAGAGATGATGCGTACGGCCCAAAAGACCATCGTGCTGGCCGATTCGTCGAAGTTCCGTCGTCGTGGTTTCAGCAAGATTGCCAATATCGAAGATATCGACATCATCATCACCGATGCCGGTGTTCCCGATGCCATAGCGCGCCGTATCGAGGAGATGGGTGTCGAGTTGGTCATTGTCGATAAGTAGGGCAGGCTGCTGCCGGTCGGGCTGCAATTTTGGGGTTAAAATGGCTTATTAACCAAATATTTTGTATCTTTGCACTGCTTTTGGCGTAGCCATTGGTCGGTGAATTGGTTAATGATTAACACTAGAAACTACTAAAAACGATTTAATATGCAGACAAAACAACAGACACTTGCCGGTGAGATGTCCTTCTCTGGAAAGGGCTTGCATACAGGCGTAGTGGTTAATATGAAAATATCTCCCGCCGAGGAGAATCACGGCATCGTCTTCCGTCGTGTGGATTTGGAGGGACAGCCATCGGTGCCGGCGCTTTGTGAATATGTGACCGATACCTCTCGTGGTACTACAATCGAGAAGGGTGAGGCCAAAATCAGCACCATCGAGCATATCGTGTCGGCCCTCTGGACTATGGGTATCGATAACGCTTTGGTGGATATTGACGGCCCCGAGACTCCCATTATGGACGGCTCGGCTCGTGAATATGTGCAGAAGATTACCGAGGTAGGTTTGGTTGAGCAGAAGGCGGAGCGCAAATATTACGAGGTTACCGAGCGTCAGGTATATACCATTCCCGATAAGGGCGTGGCTATTGTCATCTATCCCGATGATGAATTTACCGTTTCGGTACACGTCGATTATAACTCGAAGGTTATTGGTAATCAGTATGCTACGCTCGATATGTTTAGCGAGTATGCCGAGCATATCGCACCTTGCCGTACGTTCGTTTTCCTTCACGAGTTGGAGCCCCTGTTGAAGATGAATCTTATCAAGGGTGGCGACTTGGATAACGCTATCGTAGTGGTGGAGAACCCTGTTTCGGACGAGCAACTCGACCATTTGAAGAAAATCTTCAATAAAGATGATATCCGTGTTACGGGCGGTTATTTGAATAATTTGCAGTTGCGTGCGTCGAATGAGTTGGCGCGCCATAAGTTGCTCGATTTGCTGGGTGACTTCGCCCTTTTGGGTATGCGTATCAAGGGCCGCGTATGGGCATCACGTCCGGGCCACTATGCCAATACCGAGTTTATGAAGCAGTTGCTTATGCAGATTCGTCGTGATGGCGAGAAGCCAGCGTTTAAGTATAACGCCTCGAAACCCGCCATTCTGGATATCAACGAGATTCGCACGCTTCTCCCGCATCGTTATCCCTTCCTGTTGGTCGATAAGGTGTTCCACCTCGACGAGAACTCTGTGGGTGCGATAAAGAATGTTACGGCCAATGAGCCTCAATTTACGGGCCACTTCCCCGAGGAGCCTGTTATGCCGGGCGTGTTGCTTGTGGAGGCTATGGCGCAGGCCGGAGGTCTTGTTGTTCTGAAATCGGTTGAGAATCCTGCCGACTATTCGACCTATTTCTTGAAGATTGACGGTGTGCGTTTCAAGCGTAAGGTTGTCCCGGGCGATACTATGCAGATTGAGGCCCACTTGGTGGAGCCTGTGCGTCGTGGCATAGCATCTATGGTAGGTAAGATTTTCGTGGGCGGTCAGTTGGCTTGCGAGGCAACACTTATGGCCCAGATTGTTAAGAATAAACACTAACACAACATTAAATTATGATAAGCAAACAAGCATTTGTTCACCCCGATGCCAAGATTGGCGAGAATGTGACTATTGAGCCTTTTGCATATGTTGCAGGCGATGTGGAGATTGGCGATGGCTGCTGGATTGGCCCTTCGGCTGTTATTCACGACGGCGCACGTATTGGTAAGAACTGCCAGATTCATTCATTTGCGTCTATTGCCTGTACGCCACAGGATTTGAAGTTCGCCGGCGAGGTTACCACTGCCGTTATCGGTGATAACTGCAATATCCGCGAGTGTGTGACTATCTCGCGTGGTACGGCCTCTACGGGTACAACCATCATCGGCTCTAATAACCTCATTATGGCTTATGCTCACGTGGGCCACGACTGCGTTGTGGGTAGCAACTGTGTTATCGTAAATGGTGTGTCGTTGGCAGGCGAGGTGCACGTTGGCGATTGGGTTGTTATTGGCGGTCATACGGCTGTGCATCAGTGGGTGCATATCGGCGACCACGCTATGATTCAGGGTATGTCGGGTGTGACGAAGGATATTCCTCCTTATATCACCGCCTCGAACAACGAGCATTATGCAGGTATCAATAAGATTGGTCTTTCGCGTCGTGGTTTCACTCACGAGCAGATTATGGCTATCCACGATGTGTGCCGTATCCTGTTCCAGAGCGATATGAACTACCTGAACGCTTGCGATAAGGCCGAGGCCGAGATACCGCAGTCAAAGGAGCGTGATTACCTTATCGACTTCGTGCGTAACTCGAAGCGAGGAGTCATTAAGCCTTATGTAAAGAAGGCGGCTTCGGCAGAGTAGTCCGCCCGAGTTGTGATATCATAAAACCGCCCTTCGACAGGAGGGCGGTTTTTATTTGTAACTAATGTAATGCGTTGATTATAGCCATATTTGCACAGTATGTGACATTCTGTGTAAAAAAGATTGGTTATTGTTTGTAATTATAGGTGCATTTTCGTATATTTGTAAAAATTAAACCTTTGTGCCTATGAAACGGATTTTTAGATTGTTGGTCTGTGGTTTTGCGTTGCTTGCGCTGTCGTGCGAGAGTGGCAGTGGCGAGCCGAAGGTTAAGAGCGCAGAAGAGATGGTTCAAGAGGTTGGTTTTGTAGATTCTGATAAAACAGCCCTTGAAATATTGTCGAGCAAAGAGTTATGGCTGGTAAGGCGTCAATGGGTCTATTCAGAAAGTGGTATGTCGGGCGAGTTGATTCACGACAATGCCACTTGGGTTGATGAGAATGCAGGTGAAGATGGAGAAATTTGGTTTCCTTGGCCAGTGTTGAGGATGTATAGAAAATTTGATGAAAGAGGTGTCTATTGGTTCTATACGGTGTCAAAATATATACCGCAACATTATCAAATCGACGAGATGATTGAGAGTGAAGATGATGTTATGTGTGCTAAACATCGATTGGAAGGATATGACTATTATGTCAAAGTGTTAGCCTTCGATGGAAATAGTATAATATATGAAATGCGGCAAATGATATGGGACAAGGAGTGTTATTATGTAGAAATGTGTGAGAGGTGTCAGAATGTTGCTTTCTTGCGTGAAGCGATTGATTATGAGGAGTTCAGGGAAATATATGAGGAGACATTGCCCGATAATATGAGTTTAGATGATTGGATAGTTCGTAGAAATTATCAATCAAGTATTTGGTAGGAGCGATTTTTTTGCGTAAATATTTGTATTCTAATATTTTTTCACTATTTTTGCGGTGTGAAATGAGGACGAAAGTGATGAAGGGGACGATTTGAGTCCCCTTCTTTCGTAGGATAATGTGCCGAGTGAGCGGACTTTACTGCTCTGAATAATGAAATTTTGAGATAGAAAATTATGATAGATTGCGAAAAGATTGTGGCCATAGCCGAGCGCGAGATGGAAGGCACCGACCTCTTTGTGGTTGGTTGTAAGTGTAACCCGATGAACGAGGTGGAGTTGCTCATAGATAGCGACAGTGCGGTGTTGATAGAGCAGTGCATAACGCTCACACGCTCGATTGAGGCGGAGTTCGACCGCGATGTGGAGGATTTTTCACTTACGGTGGCTTCGGCCGGCATTGGCGAGGAGTTGAAGAATATCCGCCAATATCGCAAACTCATAGGCTCGTCGGTCGAGGTGTTGCTGAAAAGCGGCGTGAAAATCCTCGCCAAGTTAGATGCTGCCGATGAGAGCGGCATTACAATCTCATATCGCGAGAAACAGGCCGTCGAGGGCAAGAAACGCAAGGTCGAGGTCGAGGTGTCGAACACATATTCGTTTGACGAGATAAAATACACGAAGGAGTATCTCGACTTCAAATAGACAAAAGTGAAAATCAAAACAAAAAATATATAAAATCAATAAAAAATGGAAAACTTAAATCTTATCAGCAATTTTGCCGAGTTCAAGGAGTTAAAGAACATCGACAAATCGACAATGATTGGCGTTCTGGAAGATGTATTCCGTCACGCTTTGCAGAAGCAGTTCGAGAGTGACGAGAACTTCGATGTCATCATCAACCCCGAGAAGGGCGACCTTGAAATTTGGCGTAACCGTGAGGTTGTCGAGGACGGCGCCGTAGAGAATCCCAACACGCAGATTTCGGTGTCGGAGGTTAAGGCTATCGACGACACTTACGAGGTGGGTGACGAGTATGCCGACCAGATTAAGATGAATCAGTTTGGTCGTCGTGCCGTGTTGTCGTTGCGTCAGAATCTGGCTTCACGCCTCTTGGATTTGGAGAAGGCTAACATCTATGAGAAGTATTCGCAGAAGGTGGGCGAGATTATCACCGGCGAGATTTATCAGGTGTGGAAGCGTGAGGTGTTGATTCTCGACGACGAGGACAACGAGTTGGTATTGCCCAAGAGCGAGCAGATTCCCAACGACTTCTATCGTAAGGGCGATACTTTGAAGGCTATCGTTAAGTCGGTAGAGATGGTCAATAACCAGCCTCGCATTATCCTCTCGCGTACGGCAAACCAGTTCTTGGAGCGTCTGTTCGAGCAGGAAGTACCCGAGATTTTCGATGGCCTTATCACTATCAAGAAGATTGTTCGTATCCCGGGTGAGCGTGCCAAGGTTGCGGTGGAGTCTTACGACGACCGTATCGACCCCGTAGGTGCTTGTGTGGGTGTTAAGGGCTCGCGTATCTACTCTGTTGTGAAGGAGTTGCGCAACGAGAATATCGATGTTGTGAACTACACGACCAATACACAGTTGCTTATCCAGCGTGCGCTTAATCCCGCCAAGATTTCATCTATCACACTCGACGAGGAGCGTAAGACCGCTTCGGTTTATTTGAAGCCCGACCAGGTGTCGCTGGCTATCGGTAAGGGTGGTTTGAATATCCGCCTCTCGAAGATGCTTACCGACTACGATATCGACGTATATCGTGAGATTGAGGAGGAGGACGTAGCACTTGCCGAGTTCTCTGACGAGATTGAACCTTGGATTATCGATGCCTTGAAGGCTGCGGGTTGTGACACTGCCAAGAGCGTGTTGGAGTTGCCCGTTGAGGAGATTGCTTCACGTGCCGATTTGGAGTTGGAGCAGGCCGAGAAGGTTGTGGCTATCTTGAAGGCCGAGTTCGAAGAGGAGGAGTAGGCAGTTACTATGTTGAATAAGTTTAAGAAAAGAGTGTATGTCAGAAAATAGAAAGATAAGACTCATTCAGGTTGCCAAGGAGTTTAAGGTGGGACTCAATACCGTCACCGACTTCCTGCTTAAAAAGGAAGTCAAGGCCGATATGTCACCCAACTCGTTGGTTGCCCCCGAGGTGTATGAGTTGTTGGAGCGTGAGTTCGGCGCCAACCGCTCGATTACGGGCAATGAGCGTGATAATATTCGTGAGAAGATTCAGGGTAACCGCCAATCTGTGACTATCGATGCCGGCAAGAAGGCTGCGATAGAGGAGGAGAAAGAGGTTATCATCAAGAGTAATGTCATCAATGTCAAGGACGAGGTGCAGCAGCCCAAGTTCTTGGGTAAGATAGATTTGGACGGCAAGAAGCCCGAGCCTGCGAAGGTCGAGGAGCCCGTTGTCGAGGCATCGAAGGAGGAGCCCAAGAAGGATAATGTCTTCCGTCCTGCACACGCTTCGTTGGCCGGCCCGCAGATTCTCGGTACGATGGACGTGTCGGGTATGGTTCCGGGTGGCAAGCATAAGCGCAAGCGTCTGGATAAGGAGAAGGTCGATGTCAATAAGCAGGGCAAGGGCGGCCAGAAACAGCAGGATAACAACGGCAAGAAGAATAAGCCCCAGCAGGGTGGTAACAATAACGCCCAGCAGCAGAATCAGCCGAAGGCCGGCGAGGGCCGTCGCAATAAGAAGAAGGATAAGCATCAGCCAAAGCCGGTTGTGCGTCCCGAGGTAAGCGACGAGGAGGTATCAAAGCAGATTAAGGATACTCTGGCCCGTTTGACTGCGAAGGGAGCCAAGAATAAGGGCGCCAAGTACCGCAAGGAGAAGCGTGAGGAGATTCGCGAGAAGATGCTCTCGGAGGAGATGGAGCGCGAGGAGATGGAGCGCACAGTATTGAAGGTGACCGAGTTCGTTACCGTGAGCGAGTTGGCTACGATGATGAATGTGTCGCCTATGGAGGTCATCTCGGCTTGTATGAACTTGGGTCTGATGGTATCTATCAACCAGCGTTTGGACGCCGAGGCTCTGGTGGTTGTTGCCGAGGAGTTCGGCTTCAAGGTTGAATTCGTTACGGTAGATGTCGCCGAGGCCATCGAGGAGGAGAGCGATAGCGAGGAGGATTTGGTATCTCGTCCGCCTATTGTGACGGTTATGGGCCACGTTGACCACGGTAAGACCTCACTTTTGGATAATATCCGTAAGACAAACGTTATCGAGGGCGAGGCCGGAGGTATCACCCAGCACATCGGTGCTTACTCGGTGAACTATAACGGTCAGAAGGTCACTTTCCTCGATACTCCGGGCCACGAGGCCTTTACGGCGATGCGTGCGCGTGGTGCGAAGATTACCGACGTGGCGATTATCATCGTGTCGGCTGACGACCACGTGATGCCACAGACCGTCGAGGCTATCAACCACGCACAGGCGGCAGGTGTGCCTATGGTCTTTGCCATCAACAAGATTGATAAGCCTGCGGCTAATCCCGACCATATCAAGGAGCAGTTGGCGCAGATGAACTACCTCGTCGAGGATTGGGGTGGTAAGTACCAGAGTCAGGATATTTCGGCAAAGAAGGGTATCAACCTCGATAAGTTGTTGGAGAAGGTGCTTTTGGAGGCCGAGTTGCTCGATTTGAAGGCAAATCCCAATAAGAAGGCGCAGGGTAGTGTGATTGAATCTACTCTGGATAAGGGCCGTGGTTATGTCGCTACGATTATGGTGCAGAGCGGTACTCTGCGTGTGGGCGATGTGCTGCTGTCGGGTACTTATACCGGTCGTGTGAAGGCTATGTTCGACGAGAACGGTAAGAAGGTCTTGGAGGCTGGCCCATCGACTCCTGTACAGGTGTTGGGCTTGAATGGTGCGCCACAGGCGGGTGATAGTTTCAATGTGATGGACGATGACCGCTCGGCACGTGAGATTGCCAACAAGCGTGAGCAGTTGCAGCGTATGCAGGGCATTATGACGCAGAAGCATATCACGCTCGATGAGATTGGTCGTCGTATCGCTATCGGCTCGTTCAAGGAACTCAACATCATCGTCAAGGGTGACGTGGACGGCTCGGTGGAGGCTATGTCGGGCTCACTTATCAAACTCTCGAAGGAGACCGTTCAGGTGAATGTTATCCACGCTGCCGTAGGTCAGATTTCGGAGTCGGACGTGTTGTTGGCGACAGCGTCGAATGCTATTATCGTGGGCTTCCAGGTGCGTCCTTCGGCTGCGGCGCGTAAGACGGCCGAGAAGGAGGAGATTGAGATTCGCCTTTACTCTATCATCTACGATGCCGTTAATGATATCAAGGACGCTATCGAGGGTATGTTGGAGCCTGTGATGAAGGAGGTTATCTGTTGCTCTATCGAGGTTGTGGAGACCTTCAAAATCTCGAAGGTGGGTACTATCGCCGGCGGTATCGTGCGTGAGGGTAAGTTGCAGCGCAATACGCCTATCCGCGTGATTCGTGACGGTATCGTTATCCATACCGGCAAACTCGGCTCGTTGAAGCGTTTCAAGGACGATGTTAAGGAGGTCTTGACAGGTCAGGACTGCGGTCTGAATATCGAGTCATACAACGATATTAAGGTCGGTGACATCATCGAGGGCTACGAGCAGGTAGAGGTGAAGCGTAAGTAAATTCAAAATTCAAAATTGATGCTAACACACCATTAGAGAGTTCAAGAATGATTTTGAGTTGATTTCGATACAGAATAAATGTTAAAAATTAAATAACAACCTACAAACTTAAAGTAGAAAATGGCACAGATTAAATTTACAACGGCAGAGGAGGCCGTTAAGGTTATCAAGTCGGGTGACCACGTTCACCTCAGTTCAGTGGCATCAGCACCACAGTGCTTGATTAAGGCTATGTGCGAGCGTGGCCGCGCAGGCGAGTTGAAAGATGTTCATATCCACCACCTCCACACCGAGGGTCCCGCTCCCTATTCAGAGCCGGAGTTCGAGGGTGTATTCCAGTTGGATTCATTCTTCGTGGGTGGTAACGTTCGTAAGACCACACAGGCCGGTTTTGCCGACTATATCCCCATCTTTTTGAGCGAGACACAGAAGTTGTACCGTTCGGGCGCTGTTCCTTGTAATGTGGCTATGATTCAGGTATCTACTCCCGACCAGCACGGCTATGTGTCGTTGGGTACTTCGGTAGATGCTACTTTGGCTGCTGTTGAGTGCGCCGACCACGTTATCGCTGTTGTCAATAAGTACGTTCCTCGTGCTTTTGGTGATGCGATGATTCACTCATCGAAGATTGATTTGTTTGTGGCTGACGACCAGCCTTTGGAGGAGGCTCATTTCACTACTCCTAACGAGGTCGAGGTTGCTATCGGTAAGCATTGTGCCGCTCTTATCGAGGACGGTGCTACCTTGCAGATGGGTATCGGTGCTATTCCTAACGCTGTGTTGGCACAGTTGGGTGGCCACAAGAACTTGGGTATCCATACCGAGATGTTCGCCGATGGCGTGCTTCCTTTGGTTGAGGCAGGCGTTATCAATGGCGAGGCCAAGAATATCGACAAGGGTAAGATGGTATCTACCTTCTTGATGGGTTCGCAGAAGGTCTATGACTTTATCCACGACAACCCGGGCGTGTTGATGATGGACGTGGGCTATACCAACGACCCATTTATCATTGCCAAGAACGATAAGGTTACGGCTATCAACTCTGCTTTGCAGGTTGACCTCACAGGTCAGGTTTGCGCCGACTCTTTGGGCCGTAAGTTCTACTCGGGCGTGGGTGGCCAGATTGACTTCATCTATGGTGCATCACTCTCGAAGGGCGGTAAGGCTATTATCGCAATGCCTTCAATCACCAACAAGGGCATCTCGAAGATTTCTGATGTCTTGACCGAGGGCGCAGGTGTTGTTACCACTCGTAACCATATCCACTGGTTCGTAACCGAGAATGGTGCTGTTGATTTGTATGGCAAGAGTTTGCAGGAGCGTGCGCGCTTGATTATTTCGGTTGCACACCCCTCGGCACAGGAGGCTCTCGACGAGGCCGCCTTCAATCGCTACGGCAGCCACCACCACTATATTAAGGGATATATGGGTAAGTAGTCGTTTGCTTGCTTATCGTATGTGTAAAGCCTTCCATTTTCGGAGGGCTTTTCCTTTATCCCTTAATATAGTGGTGGTGCTTAAAACACCACCTTTTATATTTATATTCCCTCCAAACCTCCCTTTGGAGAACTATAAAGTTCTCCTTGACTGCTCCCGCTCGGCATAGCGCAAGCAAGCCTTGCCCTCTGCCCTCGCTTACTCGCAGCCTTGAAAAAGGGAGGCTTTGGTCGCTTCGCTCCATTTTGAGGGATATATGGGTAAGTAGTCGTTTGGTTGCTTATCGTATCTGTAAAGCCTTCCATTTTTGGAGGGCTTTTCCTTTATCCCTTAATATGGTGGTGGTGCTTAAAACACCACCTTTTATATTTACATTCCTTCTAAACTTCCCAAACCTCACTATCGTTGCGCCTCTTTGCTGTTGTTTATATCACCGCCGACGCAATAAAAAACCGACGAGCGGCTGCCTCACGGCGGTCGCTCGTCTTGCTCCATATATTAGAAGTTAGCGCTTATGGTGGTTCTTAATCTTCGAGTTGCTGCAACTCCTTGATATTTTTCAGCACCTCGTCGGCCTCGTGCAGCGTGCGGAAATGAATCCAAAGACCGATGGTTCCGCCGATAAGACCTCCGATGAGGGCACCTGCGAGCATATAGACAAGCAACTCCGTATTGCCGTAAATTTTGGCCATATCGCGATAGAGGAAATAGCACCAAACTATGAGCACTGGAACAGAGAACCAAAGCCACGACTTGTAAATCTTACGCAGGCGAGTCGTACGCAGGCCGACCTGCACCAGATTAGTGCGAGATACATTTATAAAATTAAGTCCAAAGTGGGCGTAAATAGTAACCAATACACAGATAATAAGCATAATGGCTGTACCTGCGACAAACCCTGCCGACATACCTATCTCGGCGAAGCCCACACAGCAGAACGGTACGGCAAAGAGGTCGAAAAGAGTCATCGCCAAGCCTCGCCCGTTAAGGTTCTTTACACCCTTTTTGACGGCCGACATAATGGCGGACTCACTGATTATCTCCTGCTGTTGCAATTTTGCCCTCAATAGCGCAATTTGCTCACGCATCTCATTCAATTCCATATTATCCATATCCCCCCTCATTATTTCATCGTTTTAAGTTGTTCTATAATTCTTACCAATCTTACCGACACATTCTTTTCCGATATGCCTACAATGGCTCCAATCTCCTCGTAACTCATATTTTCGAGCCATAGGAGAATTATCGCCCTGTCGAAGACGCCCAAGCGATTTATGCGCTCGTGCAGCATCTTAATCTGGCGTGTGTCGCTGTCCATATCGTTATAAAGGTCGATATCCATCTTCAACGGCAGAGTATCCTTGCGACGCCTCTTCTTGCGGTCGATAGATATGCAGGTGTTGAGCGCAATACGCCATACCCAAGTGCGCACCGTGCTACGGCCCTCAAACTGCGGAAAACTTTTCCACAGGTTGATGAGTACCTCCTGATACAAATCCTGCACCTCCTCCTTATCTTTCGAGAACATATAGCATACCATATATATAGTATCCTTCTGCTCTTGGACGATTAGAGTAAATTCTCTCTCTTGTTCTGTCATTCTGTGTTTGAGTTTGAGTCCTCACTACATTAGTCGCAGAGTGGTGGTATAAAACTACAAAAAAAAACGCAAAAAAACAATAATCGTCGAAAGGCCTGCTATCGGAAGGCGACTTTTAGGATTTTGCCCTTTTCAAAGCCGCACTCTCGCTCTATGATGCCCGTCAAGACATCGGCTGCATCGTGCCAGCGGTTGGAATGAAATTCACGACGGTAGGTCGTCAGGTGACTGTATAACTCGGGCCAGCGTTGCGCCCAGCCCTTCGGAAATCGTACAAGGTGCTGCGCTGTGGCCGAATTCGATATTATGCGGGCCTCCTTGTTGCCGCTCTGATGAAACCACTCGACCTTGACTTTGGGCGCAAGGCGTGCTACGGCACGAGCGAAGCCTCGACCGCCATTATTGCTTTCGACAAGGGCTTGACGCACCTCTGCTCGTTGCAGCATATCGGCCACCGCCTGCTCGGTAACCTCCATAGGCTCACGCGAATAGACTGCATCGGTGATGTAGATTATGCCGTCGGCATCGACCTCATAACATAGCGAGCAAAGATAATCGTCACCCGTATCGGCAGTGTCGGTGTAGGAGCAGCGGCGGACGATGTTGCCCGGCAGGCGTGACCACTCGCGAAAGCCGTCGCCATAGAGCAGACCACCTCGTGACGAGGGCCGCCCCTGATACATACTCTCGAAGCGTACGGCATCTAATCGTCGTTTTGATTCCAGCAGTCGCGCACTCTGCCGCTCGGGCCACAACGCCTCGCCAATGTTACGGTTGTCTATCTCCGAAGGCTCACACGTCATCAGTGCCTCGAAATTGAGCGATACCCAAGTCTCGTCATCTATCTCTTCGAGGTCGCTCCAATGCCGTAGGTCGCACACCTTCTCGCGCTCGCGCAACACGCCGATTAAATCCTCCTCGTGCCAGCGCGTAAAGACGATGAGTTCGCGCGAGAGGTTGTGCATACGCGTCTTTACGACCGAGGTGTACCACTCCCAGCAATTCTCACGCACGATGGGCGAGTAGGCCTCCAAAGCATCTTTGTAGAGGTCATCGAGAATGAAACAATCGACACGATTTCCCGTCAGCGAGCCTTCACGACCTACCGACAAGAGTCCGCCGTCGTGACCTATAATCTCCACCTCGTCGGCCGTGCGCAGGTATTGCGGAGGCTTTCCACTCTGTTTGATGCGTGTGTCGGGGAAGATGTCGGCATATTCTCTACTCTCCAATATGCGTTGCACACGACGGTTAAAGCGGTTGGCCAGCGACGAGGAGTAGGAGGCTATCGCCACACGCATATCGGGATTTAGACCGAGCATATAGGCTGGGAGTAGTGTGCTGGCACCTATGCTTTTGCCGTGTTGCGGCGGCATAGAAATCATCAGACGACGAATTCTCCCTTGTGCGAAATACTCCAACAGGCGGTAATATGTCTTTTGAAAGGGTTGTAAATCCAAAAACGGATATACCCAGACGGCGAATTGCTCGAATGAGGGCTGTATGTTCTGGTTGTCTGTTTGCATTACTAAATCTCTTTTAAGTATTCGCGTAATTCGTTGAATGAAAATTCGTTGAGTAGTTCATCGCCCGCCTCGTCGAAGGTGTGGAACTCCCACCATACAGGCACAATGTCCTCGATGCATCGTGTGCAGTTCTCGAAAAGTGTTTCGTGGGTGCGATATATCACACCCGATAATCTCATCAGACAGTGTATGCCCTCGAAATCGAACTCGAAAGAGCCCGAATAGTAGCCCTTGCCGTCGATATATCCGCGTAGCCTGTCGGCCACTTCGCTGTAAAGCGCAGAAGAAATTTTATACATAATATTAAATATTTTAAGTTGAAAATTTGGCTCTTTGAAATAAAGTGCTTAACTTTGCGGTACAAAGATAAGTTCAAAAACTGAATTTTGATACATTTTTGCAGGAAAAATTTGTATAATATTTTTTTATGGCAGAACTATGGGCGATAGATTAAAACTTATACGCAAGGAGTTGAAATTGACGCAAGAGCAACTTGCTCAACGACTTGGCATTGGTAAGGCGGCCCTGTCGATGATTGAGACAGGTAAGTGCGGACTCTCGACGCGTAATAAAAACATTCTTGTTCAAGATTTGAATGTCAATCCCGAGTGGATTGAAACAGGCATGGGCCAAATGTTCAATGCTGAACCTAATTTAACTCCATTTTGGTTGAAGTCGGATAATTCGTTGCCGATGCAGAGTGTGCCTCTCTATTCGATAGAGGGTACGGCGGGATTGGTGCCTCTGTTTACTCGTCAGGAGGAGTTGTCGCCTGTGAGTTTTATCCATATCCCCAATCTGCCGAAATGTGACGGTGCGATATATGTGTCGGGCGACTCGATGTATCCGCTTCTGAAAAGTGGCGATATCGTGCTTTACAAGCAGTTGCACAATATCGAGGATATATTTTGGGGCGATATGTATCTGCTCTCAATCGACCTCGAAGGCGAGGAGTATATTACGGTGAAGTATATCCAAAAGTCTGACAGAGAGGGTTTTGTGCGATTGGTTAGCCAGAATCCCCACCACGCCGACAAGGATATCGAGGTGAGCCGTATTCGAGCCTTGGCATTGGTTAAGGCAAGTATCAGAATGAATTCTATTCGATAGGTCGGGTAAAACCCATATTGCAGATAGTATTTTGGGATTTTTTCTCCCAAAATACTATTTTTTGCTCTCATTTTCATAACTTTGTCCGGCTCTATTTTATGTTTTGTGGGCGTTGCATCGAGGCAAACCTCGATAAATTAAAGTTTTACATAAAGTTATGAAATCATTGAAAATTGGAGACCTCCTTGCCAAAGTACCTATTGTTCAGGGTGGTATGGGCGTAGGAATCTCATTGTCAGGATTGGCATCGGCCGTAGCAAATGCCGGAGGTGTGGGTGTAATCTCTTCGGCCGGCCTGGGTGTCATCTATCGCGAATACTCTAACGACTATAACAAAGCGAGCATCTATGGCTTGAAAGAGGAGTTGCGTAAGGCTCGTGAAAAAGCGAAAGGTATTATTGGTGTGAATATTATGGTCGCTTTGACCAACTTTGCCGATATGGTTCGCACTGCCATCGAGGAGAAGGCCGATATTATCTTTGCCGGTGCCGGTCTGCCGCTCAATCTCCCTTCGTTCTTGAAGGAGGGTGCAACCACAAAGTTGGCACCAATTGTCTCGTCGGCTCGTGCCTTGAAGGTTATCTGCCGCCGCTGGATTGGTGAGTATGGTTATGTGCCTGATGCTGTTGTGGTTGAAGGCCCGAAGGCGGGTGGTCATCTGGGTTATAGCAACGAGCAACTCGGTGATGCTCAATGCTCTTTGGAGAGCATCGTGCCGGAGGTTGTTGCTGCGGCGCGTGAGATAGGTGCTGCGCACGGTCGTGAGATTCCTGTCATCGCAGGCGGTGGCGTATATTCGGGTGAAGATGTCTTGAAGATGATGGTTTTGGGTGCTGATGGTGTGCAGATGGGTACGCGTTTCGTCACCACCGAGGAGTGTGATGCTTCGGAGGAGTTCAAGCAGAGTTATCTCGACGCGCAAAAGGAGGATATTGAGATTATCCAAAGTCCTGTCGGTATGCCGGGCCGTGCTATTCATAATGGCTTCCTCGATAAGGTAAAGAGTGGATTGACGAAGCCCAAGGCTTGTCCCTTCAACTGTATCAAGACGTGTGATGTCACTCATTCACCTTATTGCATAATGTTGGCCTTGTATAATGCTTTTAGAGGTCGTATGGAGCAGGGATATGCTTTCTGTGGAACCAATGCGTGGCGATGCGATAAGATATTGAGCGTTAAGGAGTTGATTGCAACCATCAAACGTGAGTTCGATAGTAAGTTAGCCTCGTTTTTGGGATAGGTAAATCCTCGCTTGGTTGCAGGTGTGAGCGAACTTAAAAGCGTGTTATGTGGCCGAGAGAATGAAGCCTCTGTATCATATTCTTGCCATAGTTACATCGGCGCTGTGGGGTACCACCTTCATTAGTTCGAAGGTGTTGCTCAACTATGACCTTTCGCCGGCCGAGATTATGATGCTGCGCTTCGTCGTGGCATATCTCTGTATGTTGCCTTTTTGGCGGGGTAAGGTGCTGTGTGACAATTGGAAAGATGAGTTGCAGATGGCTCTGCTGGGTGTTACGGGTGGCTCGGCGTATTTTCTTTTGGAGAATACCGCCTTGCTCTATACCCAAGCCTCGAATGTGGCTATTATCATCGCTACCACGCCGTTGCTTACGACGCTCGCCATTCATCTTGTCAGCCGTCAGGAGCGTGTGCCGACAAGCCTTTACCGATATTCGTTGCTCTCGCTGATGGGTGTGGCGTTGGTGGTTTTTAATGGCGAGTTTATCCTTCGGCTCAATCCCATAGGTGATGTGCTGACACTCGGGGCTTCGGTTATGTGGGTGATTTACAGCATTATAGTCTTGCGCCTGCAAGGTAAGTATCACCCGCTTATGCTCACGCGTAAGGTCTTTTTCTATGGCGTGCTTACGCTGTTGCCGTATTTCGCTGTTGAGCCATTTTCGGTCGATTGGGAGCAGTTGTTGCAGCCTGTTGTTGCCGGCAACCTAATCTATCTGGGTGTCGTGGCGTCGTTGCTCTGTTATTGGGCGTGGAATGTCGTGATAGAGAAGTTGGGTGGTGTGAGGGCGACTAACTATTTGTATGTTAATCCGATAGTTGCACTCTTTACCTCGTGGTTGGTGCTCGATGAGCGTATAACCGTAGTTGCATTGGTCGGTACGGCTCTGATTTTGGCCGGGGTGTATTTGGCTGAACGACATAGGTAGAAAGAGAAAAGATGAAAGATGAAAGATGAAAGAGCCTGTCTAACCGAGTGTTAAACAGGCTCTTTTCCCTTATAAACTTGCGGCTTCGCTACAATAACTCTTCCAATCTCGCTACGGGTGATATGTCGAGTCCCGAAATCATACCTTGCTTGTAGCGGTAATATCCCGAAATGGCAATCATTGCCGCATTGTCGGTGGTAAATTTCAACGGTGGCAGGAATGTGCGCCAGCCACGACGACGGCCTGCTTCGGCTACGGCTTCACGCAAGCCGGAATTTGCCGACACGCCGCCTGCTATGGCTATATCCTTGATATCCAATCGCTTGGCAGCCTTTATGAGTTTATCGAGCAGGATATCTATGATAGTCTTTTGTAGCGATGCGCATAGGTCGGCCTTGTGCTTTTCGACAAAATCGGCATCTTCGGCCACGTGGTCACGCAACGTATAGAGGAACGAGGTCTTCAAACCCGAAAAAGAGTAGTCGAACTCACCCTTGACGTGGGGCTTTGCAAACGAGAAGGCCTCGGCATCGCCCTCTTTGGCCAAGCGGTCGATGACCGGGCCTCCGGGGTAGGGCAGTCCCATAACCTTGGCGCACTTGTCGAAGGCCTCGCCTGCGGCATCGTCTATCGTAGTGCCGATAATCTCCATAGCCAATGGTGAAGAGACCTTCACAATCTGTGTGTGACCGCCGCTCACCAAAAGACACAGGAACGGGAAATCGGGGTGGGGTATCTCACTGTCGGGCAGGTCGATGAAGTGCGAAAGGATATGACCTTGCAGGTGATTTACCTCCACCATCGGAATATCGTGGGCGATAGACAATCCTTTGGCAAATGATGTGCCCACCAAAAGCGAGCCCAACAATCCGGGGCCACGCGTGAAGGCTATGGCATCAATCTTGTCGGGAGTAACTCCGGCCTCTTTGAGTGCGGTATCGACAACAGGTATAATGTTCTGTTGGTGAGCGCGTGACGCAAGTTCGGGTATCACACCTCCGTACTTGATATGTACGGCCTGCGAAGCGATGACATTCGACAAAAGTGTAGTCCCTCGAAGCACTGCTGCCGAGGTGTCGTCGCACGAAGATTCTATTCCAAGTATGGTTATATCCATTATTTTAGTGGTTTTTTCTATTTTTAATAGAAAAAGTCTTATATTTGTGGGTTTTATAGACTTTCTTGTATGGGCAAAGTTACGAAAATATTATTAAAGACACTATCAGTTGCGCTTTTGTTTCTGATATTTTGCCCTATTGTCATTACTTTGGTTGTGGAGTTGCCCTCGGTGCAGAATTTCCTTATCGATAAGGTTACTGCGCTGGTAAGCAATAAGTTAGGTACGACGGTTGCAGTGCGTCATCTGCGCGTAGGTGTGTTGGGCGGTGCTACAATCAGAGGCTTCTATGTTGAAGATTTTCAGCAAGATACGCTTCTTTATATCGATGAATTGCACGTCGGTCATCTTCGTTTTAAGGATAACAGCCTTACATTGAACAACGGTAATATTACCTGCGGCAAACTCTATATCCACGAAACTCCCGACGGTAAGATGAACATCAAGGAGGTCGTCGATAAGTTTGTCAACCGTGACCGTGAGCCCAAGGAGAAAAAATTTGTCTTGAATATAAACGATATGTCGCTAAATGATTTCGACCTTGTCATCGAGCGCCGAGAGCATCGTGAGCCGGAGTATGGTATCGATTTCAGCGATATGCACCTCAATAATATGTCGGGCAACCTGCTCTCCTTCTCGCTTGTGGGTAGCCATATTGCGGGCGAGGTCGAGGATTTTAGTTTTGTCGAGCATACGGGCTTTACGGTTGAAGATTTTGACTCTCACTTCGAGGTGGATAGGGGCTTGCTCCGTTTTAGCGATGTCGATATTGCGACCTCGTCGAGCCTGATTTATCTGCCTCACCTCTCGCTCATAGGTGGTGAGTGGTCGGCATATAAGGATTTTATCCACAATGTTAAAATCGAAGGCGAGGTGCTGTCGAGCCGTGTTACTACCGACGATATAGCGCACTTCGCACCGAAGTTGTTGCCGTGGCGATTGACCGCCGAGAATGTGACTGCCGATGTGTCGGGTACGGTGGCCGATTTGAATATAGACCTTCACGATTTGGAGTTTGGCGAGGGCAGTTCTTTACGTGGCAAGGTGCATCTGCGAGGTCTGCCCGATGTGCGGCGAGGTCGTATGACGCTCGACCTTCGACGCCTATCCACCTCGGCTTACGATGCCGCTTCGGTGGTCGATGCCATTACCGGTATAACCCTTTCGGCCAAGACGTTGGCTATGGCCGAGCGTGCCGGAAATCTAATCTTGTCGGGAGAGTTCGACGGCGGAATGAAGCAGTTTGCGGGAGATATGACTCTTACAACCGATGCGGGTGTGGCGACTTTCGTGGCTTCGCGTCAGCCTGTGGCGGCGGAGGGTAAGAGTGTCGCTACGGTAAATGCTCACGCCGATTTGCGACACGTCAGGTTAGGTCATATATTAGGCTCGTCGTCGCTGGGTGATGCTACTGCCTCGGCCGATTTCGTGGGCCGCAGTGTCGATGGCCATCTGACGGGTGATTTGGCCGCACTCGTTCATAATGTGGAGTTCAAGGAGTGCCGCTACGAAGATATAGAGGTTAAGGGCTCGGTTGTCGATAAGAGTTTTACGGGCCACATCATCGATGACGGAGAGCCTCTCGATATAGATATTTCGGGACAGGTCAATTTCAATGGTGCGGAGCCGCAATATGACCTTGCTGTCGATTTGAAACGAGCCGATTTGCACGCTATGAATATCAATAAACGAGATTCTGTGGCTGTGCTGTCGTTGCGTGCCGATATATATGCCGTCGGGCGCAATATCGACGATATGAACGGTCGTGTGGTTATCAACGACGGCCGTTACCTCTACAATGCCGATACTTTACGCTCGCCGCTTGTGGAACTTACAGCCCAGAGTGGCGAGAAGGGCCGAGCATTGACTCTTAACTCCAATTTTGCCGATGCCACCTTTACCGGCCCGACGAGTTATTCCGATTTGGTGGGCTACCTCCAAGAGGCTATGAGTAAATATCTGCCCGGCTTTGTCAATCACGATGCTTACAGCGTCACCGACGATAAGGGTTATTCGGCGTTGTCGTTACGAGTGAAGAATATCGACCCGTTGCTTGATGCTGTCGCTGACGGCTTGCAGTTGGCGCGTGGTACGAAACTCGACTTTACGATGAATCCTGCGACCAACCATATTATGGTACGTGCCAAGAGTGACTATATCGAGCGTAAGAAGTTGCTGGTGACCAACCTCGATATGAATATCTCGAACCAGAGCGACTCGCTCTCGGTGTCGCTCTCGTCGGAGGATTTATATGCCGGAGCGTTGCACATACCGCAACTCTCGCTTATGGGAGGTGCGAAGAATGATAGGGTGCATCTCTCGGCCGGCATACACTCTTCGGCAGACTCGCTGTCGGGCGTTGTGGGGCTGGTGGCCGCCGTAGAGCAGGATAGTGCCTCGTCGCGTCGTTATTTGGCGGTGGATATCTTGCCTTCGAAGTTGCTCTCGCCCGATAAGACGTGGAGCATCGCCCCGAGTCGCATTACTGTCGATACATCGCGTGTGTCGGTGAAGGGCTTCTGTATAAATAGCGGCCACGAACACCTCGATATAGATGGGGTCGCCTCACGCAGTGAGGAGGATTCGCTTACGTTGCGCCTTAAAGATTTCAGTCTGCGACCACTCTCCAATTTCGTCGAGCGTATGGGCTATGCGATAGATGGCAGGGGTAATGGCGAGGCTACGATGCGTGCCGTATTGGCCAAGGGTGTCTTTACTGCCGATATGGATATCGATGAGTTGAGTGTGAATGATGTCGCTGTTGCGCCGCTGACACTCTCTTCACGCTGGGATTTGCGTCAGCAGCGTGCCCGTATCTATATGCTTAATCGTACTACACAGGATAGCGTGGTCAAGGGTTACTATGCCCCTGCGCAAAATCGATATTACGCCGAGGCACAGTTGGATAGCCTGCCTATGCGACTGCTCGACCCGTTGCTTACGAGCGTCGTGTCACAGACCTCGGGAGTCGCTTCGGCACGCCTTAATATCGAGGGCCGAGGCCGTCAGGCTACACTCGGTGGCGAGATTGATGTCGATACCCTCTCGACGATGGTCGATTTTACTCACTCCCGCTATATCGTGCCACGCGCTACCATCACAGTCAAGGACAACCACCTTCTGGCCGATAATGTCAGGGTGTTGGATACCGAGGGTAATAAGGGTACTTTGTCGATGGATTTGAACCTCGAACATCTGAAAAATATAGCCTACGATTTCCGTGTTGTGCCTCGCGGAATGATAGTGATGAATACCACCTCGAAGGATAACGACCTGTTCTACGGTAAGATATACGCATCGGGTGTAGCCACTATCCGAGGCAGTAAAAACGGTACGACACTCGATATTGTCGGTCAAACCGAGGGCGACTCGCACTTCTATATGCCGCTGTCGAGCAAGAGCGATGTGTCGAATGCCGATTTCGTGGTCTTCGAGCGTCCCGATATGCAGATAGATACATCGAACTACCTGTTGCGTAAGAAGATGTTGTTCGAGCGCAGAAACCGTCGCGCTTCGGCCTCGAATAGCAATATGTCTATCAATATAGAACTTACCGCCCGCCCCAATACCGAGGTGCAGTTGGTTATCGACCCGACGGTAGGTGATATCATCAAGGCGCGTGGTGAGGGTACGCTTAACCTGCGTATTGTTCCTCGCTCCAACATATTCGATATGTATGGCGACTACACCATCTCGGAGGGTAGTTACCTCTTTACGCTGCAAAATATCATCAACAAACTCTTCATCATCGAAGAAGGCTCCACAATCCAATGGACGGGCGAGCCTATGGACCCGCGCCTGAATATCGATGCGGTCTATAAACTCAAAGCCTCGTTGCAGCCGCTGCTATCCTCGACGACGCTCGATAATATCACACGCAGCGTTCCTGTGGAGTGTATCATCAACCTGACGGAGAACTTGTCGAATCCTACCGTCACGTTCGATATCAAGGTACCAAATGCCGATAGCGAGATACAGAATGCCGTTGCCAACCTGCTGAATAACCAGCAGTCTATCGCTACGCAATTTATGTATCTGCTTGTCAGCGGAACCTTCTATTCCGACTCCTCGACCTCGTCGAGTATGGGTGCTACGGCCTCGGCGACGACGGGCTTCGAGTTGTTGTCGAACCAGTTGAGCAATTGGTTGTCGAGTGACGATTACAACATTATTCTGCGCTATCGTCCTCGCTCGGAACTTACGAGTGACGAGATTGATATAGGTTTCTCGAAGACTCTGGTCGATAATCGATTGCTGTTGGAGTTGGAGGGTAACTATCTGGTCGATAACAAGATGTCGGCAAATAGCAATATGTCGAACTTTATGGGCGAGGCCTATTTGACGTGGCTTATCGACCGTAACGGCAACCTTAAATTGAAGGGCTTTACGCAGACCATCGACCGCTTCGACGAGAACCAAGGTTTGCAGGAAACGGGTATAGGTATCTACTATCGTGAGGATTTCGATAATTGGGCCGACTTGAAGCGCCGTATCCGCGACAGGTTTATGAGCCGCAAGCGTCGTGAGGCGTTGGAGGCCGCGGCTGCGGGCGAGAGTGCCGATAGCGTGGTGATGGATAAAAAGAGCCTGCGACAGCAAAAGCGAGAGGCCAAGCGAGCAAACTCGAAGGACAATAAAAACTTAAATAAATAAAATTTACAGATTATGATTACACTTTTACAGGCTGCCGAGGCAGTCGCAAATCAGGCTACGACGGTAGCCGAGGAGGCAACGAAGATGGGACTCTGGGAACTTTTTAACAAGGGTGGTTGGCTTATGTGGATACTGCTTTTGTTGGGCGGTGCCGCTGTGTTTATCTTCGTCGAGCGTTTTATGGCTATTCGTAAGGCTTCGGGCCTCGATATGAACTTTATGAATCGCATACGCGATTACATCTCTGACGGTAAGATTCGTGCCGCTGTGGAGTTGTGCCGTAAGACCGACACCCCTATTGCCCGTATGATTGAGAAGGGTATCGAGCGTATTGGTCGCCCTATGAGCGATATCCAGACCGCTATCGAGAATGTCGCCAACCTCGAAGTGTCGAAGTTGGAGAATGGCTTGCCGTTCCTCGCTACAATAGCCGGAGGTGCTCCTATGATTGGTTTCTTGGGTACTGTACTCGGTATGGTGCAGACCTTTATGGATATGTCGGCCGCAGGTGGTACTATCGACCTCTCGCTCCTGGCCGGAGGTATGTATGTGGCTATGGTCACTACCGTAGGTGGTCTTGTGGTGGGTATTCCGGCATACTTCGGTTATAACTACCTCGTGGCACGCATCGAGAAACTCGTATTCCAGATGGAGGCCAACTCAATAGCCTTTATGGATATCTTGAACCAACCTGTAAAATAATTAGTTATGGCAATTAAAAGAGGTTCGAAAGTAGATAACTCATTCTCGGCATCGTCGATGACCGACCTTATGTTTTTGCTACTTATATTTATGATTATCGCCACGACGCTCATCAACCCCAACGCCATAAAGTTGATGTTGCCCAAGAGTGCCAATCAACTCAAAGATAAGGCTATTACGACCGTATCTATTAAGGATTTGGGCACAGGGCGTTATCGCTATTATGTCGAGTTGGAGGACGTTGGCTCCCGCGAGGGCGTAGCCCGCACTCTAAAAGCGCGTCTTGCGGGACAGGAGGAGCCTACCATCTCTCTCCACGCCGATAAGACCGTAGAGTGGGACGAGGTTGTGCAGGTGATGAATATCGCAAAGGATAACGGCTATAAACTTATTGCGGCCACCCAACCGTAAAAAAATTCAAAATTCAAAATTAAGAATTCAAAATTAGAGGCTAACGCACGGACATATACAATCTAAATTTATAACAATTATTCAAGCGTACTTCGAGAATAATTATTCTATATATTTTGGTTGTTTATTACCGTTACGAGGGCAATTTTGGCAAGCCACAAGGTATTCCCTTAATGGCTCTGCCATAATAGAGGCTGCTTGCAGACTATATCTATGGCTTAATCGCAATTTTGAATTTTGAATTCTGAATTTTGAATTAAACCAAAGGTTTATGAACTACTACGACGAACAAGAATCAAAATCTCGGCTCTATGGAGCGGTGGCAACGGTGCTATATTGTATAGCGCTGGGTGCTGCTATGCTCTGGGTGAATGTCAAAGTGCCGGCACCTGTGGAGAGTGAGATGATGATAATCGAAATCGAGGAGATGCCACAAGAGAAACCCAAGCCGGTTATCTCGTCGCAGGCTCCGCGCCACGAGCATCTATCCTCGACGACACAGAATTCACAGCAGGTGACGGATACCGACACCGAGACTCGTACGGTGAACAGCAGGGCATTGTTCCACAGCAACAAAGGTGGCGTAGATGAGCCCGAGGATTTGGGTAATCCCTATGCCAAGCAGGCCGACGAGAATAAAGCAAGCGGTACAGGTGGCGGTTTGAACACCGTAGGCAACGACCAATTGGACGAGGGCCTGCGTGGTCGTGGCTTGGTGGGTAGCCTGCCCGTGCCGTCGTACCCCGGAAATACGGGAGGAAAAATCGTTATCCGCGTGGCGGTAAATCAACACGGACAGGTGACAAGTGCGGCCTATGAGCCCAAAGGCTCCACTTCGTCCGATGCAGCCCTTATTGCGGCGGCCATCGAGGCGGCAAAGCGTGCCCGCTTTACCGAGAGTCGCAGTTTTATGCAGGGCGGTACAATAACCTATAACTTCAAATTAAATTAACCCCTATGAGGAATGTTTCGTACAGAATTATCTGTTTGTCGTTGGCGCTACTTTTCGCTATGATGCCTGCGTTTGCGCAGAGGAAAACTGCGGAGAAGAAGGGTGCCCATATGACCTTTATCGATGCCACATCGTATGATTTCGGCGAGGTGGAGCGTCGCGGAGGCGACCTTATCAAGGTCTTTCGCTTCCGTAACGATGGCAATGCCCCGCTGGTAATCAAGAAGGTTGCCAAGTCGTGTTCGTGTATGACGGTCAGTTTTCAGCGCAAACCCCTTATGCCCGGCGAGGTGGGGGAAATACGCCTGAAATATGAGCCACACAAGGCCGAGGTGGGGACTTTCAACAAGGTTGTACAGGTTTATACCAACACCTCGAAAGGAGTACATCTGCTTACCATTCAGGGTAAGTCGTTGCCCAAAAAACGTGATAAGCGTTAGAATATGTTAATTTATTTTCATAAAATCGAGATTTTACTTATATTTGTAAAGTTAAACGAGTGATTTAATTAGTACTTAATATTTTTTAACCATTTAATAAACTTAAACTATGTTCAAAGGACACCCCAAAGCGTTGTATGCCCTTGCCCTTGCCAACACAGGTGAGCGCTTCGGTTACTACACTATGCTGGCAGTCTTTGCACTCTTCCTTCGTGCCAACTTCGGTTTGGACGCAGGTACTGCCGGTGCAATTTATTCTACTTTCCTCGGCTTGGTATATTTTATGCCATTGTTCGGTGGTATCTTGGCCGACAAGTTCGGCTATGGTAAGATGGTGACTATCGGTATTACCGTTATGTTTGCCGGTTACCTGTTGCTCTCGTTCCCATTGGGTGGCGATACCGTGGCGATGATTGCTATGCTTGCAGCATTGCTCTTTATCTCTATCGGTACAGGTCTGTTCAAGGGTAACTTGCAGGTTATGGTGGGTAATCTCTACGACGACCCCAAGTATGCCGACAAGCGTGATTCAGCCTTCTCAATCTTCTATATGGCTATCAATATCGGTGCCTTGTTTGCTCCTACCGCAGCCGTTAAGATTAAGGAGTGGGCAGAGTTGTCACTCGGTTTCTCGGGTAACGATGCTTATCACTTCTCGTTCGCAGTAGCGTGTGCGTCACTTATCCTCTCTATGGCTATATATTACATCTTCCGCTCTACTTTCCGCCACGTTGAGGGTGGTAAGACACAGGCTGCGGGTGCAAAGGCTATCGAGGAGAAGGAACTCACTCCCGAGGAGACAAAGCAGCGCGTTATCGCTTTGTGCTTGGTATTTGCCGTTGTGATTTTCTTCTGGATGGCATTCCACCAGAACGGTTTGGCTCTTACTTATTTTGCTGATGAGTTCACCGAGAAGACATCGGAGGGTGTTCAGAGCCTCGCATTCAATGTTTGGAACCTTATCCTTATCATTGTTGCTGTATATGCGGCGTTCTCATTCTTCCAGAGCGAGGAGCGCAAGGCAAAGGCTATCTCTGGCATAATCGTGTTGGGTGTTGTATCATACCTTATCTATAAGGCTGTGACCGTTACCGGTACTGTTGCTGTTAGCGCACCTATCTTCCAGCAGTTTAACCCCTTCTATGTTGTTGCTTTGACTCCCGTATCGCTGGCTATCTTCGGTGCTTTGGCAAAGCGTGGCAAGGAGCCTTCTGCACCTCGTAAGATTGCTTACGGTATGTTGGTAGCAGGTTTGGGCTTCGCTGTTATGGCTATCGGCTCTATGGGCCTCTTGACTCCTAACGAGCAGGCTGCTGCTGTTGAGGCTGGTCAGAATGGTACATTGGTATCGGCTAACTGGTTGATTTCTACATACCTCGTATTGACATTTGCGGAGTTGTTGCTCTCACCTATGGGTATTTCATTCGTGTCGAAGGTTGCTCCTCCCAAGTTGAAGGGTATGATGATGGGTGGCTGGTTCGTGGCTACTGCTATCGGTAATATGTTGGTTGCCGTAGGTGGTTTCCTTTGGGGCGGTCTTCCCTTGTGGTTGGTATGGTCAGTATTTATCGCTCTCTGCATCATCTCGGCACTCTTTATGTTTGCTATGATGAAGCGTTTGGAGGCAGCGACAAAATAAAGATAAAAGATAAAAGAGGAAAGAGCCTGTCTAACAAGTCTGATTTTTACGATTTCACCCCCGCCAGAAGTGTGTCTGACGGGGGCGATTTTTATTTTTTAGGACTTGTTAGACAGGCCCTTTCCTCTTTTATCAATGTAACAAAAAACAAAGAGCAAAGACTTTTCCTCTTTGCTCTTTCATCTTACTTGAATGGTGAATCCGGCTCTTTCGACATCACCCAATAGAATAGTTTATCGACCAATGCGGGGGCAAACTTCTTTACAAAGTGTGTCGCACGACCTTCGGCCTCCATCAGACACAGACGCTTGCGACGCTTTATGCCGCGTGCCACGATGTGCGCCACCTGCTCGGCAGTCATCATCTTGCCCTCCTCGCGAGGTGTAGAGCCCTGCTGTGAGCCGTCGGCTGTGAGTGCCGAGAAACGTACATTCGAAGCAGTAAATCCCGGGCAGGCAACCATCACGTGCAGACCTTTTTTGAGGTTTTCGATGCGGATAGTTTCGAGGAAACCGGTCATCGCAAACTTCGATGCCGAGTAACCTGTACGGCCCGGCAAACCGTGTATGCCGGCCACCGATGATATGCCGACCAAAGAGCCTTTCGACTGCTGCAAGTAGGGCAGTGCGTACTTCGTGCAATAGACCGTGCCCCAGAAATTCACGTCCATAAGGCGGTGCAAGACGCTCAAATCCAAATCGTCGAACAATGCACGCATCGAGATACCGGCGTTGCAAATCATAACATCAATGCCGCCAAAACTTTCGACAGCCTTGTCGATAAGGGCCTTGCAATCCTCCTGCTTCGTTACATCGGTTGCTACCCACGCAGCCTTACCTCCTGCGGTCTCAATCTCTTTGCATAGAGCCTCCAACTTGTCGGCCTGACGCGCTCCGAGGACAACCTTTGCGCCCATCTTGGCGTACTCACGAGCCATAGCCTCGCCAATGCCCGAAGATGCTCCGGTGATTACGACAACCTTGCCGTTCAAACACTTTTTCATCGTTATATGGTTTTAATCGTTAATCTCTATTGTTAGTCTGTCGTAGGCCAACTCCACGCCTGCGGGTAGTCTGTTTGCCGATGCGGCGTGCAAGCCTATCTCGTGTGACATATGTGTAAGGTATGCTCTGCGGGGTTGCACCTTCGCAATAAGAGCCACAGCCTCCTCGACCGAGAAGTGCGAGTCGTGCGGCTTGAAACGCAGTGCATTTACCACCAGCGTATCTACACCCTGCAACTTCTTCACCTCCTCGTCTGCAATCTGCTTAAAGTCGGTGAGGTATGCCAAACGCCCTATGCGGTAGCCCGTAACCTCGAAGCGTGAGGAGTGACGGCCACGAATAGGGATAATCTCTACACCTTTTATATAGAAAGGGGCGTTTTCGTCTATCTCGTGCAGTCGCATCTCGGGGACACCTCGGTATTTGTTCTCGACGAAGGCGTAGTCGTAATCCTTGCGAATGACCTCGGCTGTCGTGGGCGTAGCATAAATATCTACGGGGCGAATGGTGGGGTAATCGACAAAGTTGAAAGCCCTCACATCGTCCAATCCGCCTGTATGGTCTTTATGAAAGTGCGTCAGGAGTATGGCATCAATCTGCCTTACACCCGTCAGGAGCATCTGCTGACGAAAATCGGGGCCGGCGTCAATTACGATACGGTAATCGCCACACTCGACCATTGCCGAGGTACGCAGGCGGTTATCTCGACTATCCGTCGAGCGACACACCTCACATCGGCAGCCGATGACCGGCACGCCCTGCGATGTTCCCGTACCCAGAAATGTCAGTTTCATTGTTCCTCTGCTCCTTTTGATTCTGCTATTTACTCCTCCGCTGTTATTGCTTCCGCTATTGCTCTCAACTCCTCGCGCTTGGGGCGGCTGAACTTCTTTACCACCTCGTCGTAGGAGTGGTCTATCAACTCCATCATAAGCCTATCGTCGAGCGCAGAAATTGTATGCTGATTCCAATACTTTTTGTTGAAATGCCACGCAGCCTCTATTGCCGAATACCGCTCACGCAACTCGATGGCTCGGTCGGCATCGCATTTGAGGATAAGCATATCGGGCCTCTCCAACGGCATACAGGCGAACATCTTGCCCATAACCTTGAAGACAAGTGTCGAGTCATCGAACGGGAACTCCTCGGTTGCTGCCACCTTCCCCAGGCAATACTCTCTTGCGCTCTCGATATCCATAGTCCTGCTCGTTATTCGGGCATATAACCCGTATCTTCAAAGAGGTTTGCTCCGTTTGCCGCTGCCACAGCCAACTCGTCGCAACGATTATTCTCGACGGTTGAGGCGTGGCCCTTAACCCATACAAAACGGACTTTGTGGCGACGGTAGATACGCAAAAAACGCATCCATAGGTCGGGGTTTTTCTTATCCTTGAAGCGTTTCTGCTCCCAACCGAATACCCAACGCTGATTTACCGCATCGACAACATATTTCGAGTCGGAATAGACTGTAACATTGCTGCCCTCGAACTTTAGTGCCTCCAGCGCCACGCATACGGCCATCAACTCCATGCGATTGTTGGTCGTCAGGCGGAAACCTGCCGAGAGCTCCTTGCGGTGTGGTCCTGATAGCAGTACCACACCATAGCCGCCGCGCCCGGGATTACCCTGCGCGGCGCCGTCGGTGTATATGGTGATGTCGGCCATTAGTCAAATAATTTTAAGTTCAAAGAGCAAAGAGCAAAGAGATTTTTTTAATATCACAATCTTTGCTCTTTGAACTTTGCTCTTTCATCTTTACTTCAACGCTTCCATACGCTCCTTGATGGCGGCAATCTTCGCCTCGGCGTCGGCCTTCTTGGCCTTCTCGTTGGCGACAACCTTCTCGGGAGCCGATGAAACGAAACGCTCGTTAGAGAGTTTCTTCATAACGCTGGCGAGGAAACCTTCGAGATACGCAAGTTCGTCAGAGAGTTTCTTCATCTCGGCCTCGACATCGATATTCTCGCTCATAGGAACGAAGTACTGCGTGGTCTTGACGATGAAAGCATCAGCCGTAGCATCTTTCTCCTTAACCTCCTCGATAGCCTCCAAGTTACCCATCTTGGCGATGACGGGAGCATACTCCGCAGGGTAGTTCTCGTCGGCGATAACCTTCAACGCAAGAGCGTTCTTCTGCGCGATATTCTTCTGCTTACGCACATTGCGGATACCCGAGATAACCTCCTGCGCAAGCGCAAAGCGTGCGATAATCTCCTCGCTTACAGCCTCGGCCTTCGGCATCTGGGCGTACATAATAGACTCGCCCTCGGCACGAGGTGCCAAGTCCTGCCAAATCTCCTCCGTAACGAAGGGCATAAATGGGTGGATAAGGCGCATCAAAAGGTCGAAGTAGTGGCGTGTAGCCTCCATCGTAGCCTTGTCTGTCGGCTGCTGATATGCAGGCTTCGCCATCTCCAAGTACCAACCGCTGAAATCGTCCCAGAAGAGGCGGTAGATACGCATAAAGGCCTCCGAGATACGGTATGATGCAAACAACTCGTCAATCTCGGCAATGGCCTGCGAGAGAATGTGGTGGAACCACTCAACCGAAAGACGGTTGTTCTCCGACTGTGCCAAAGTGTCATCTACCTGCCAGCCGCTGATAAGGCGGTAGGCGTTCCATATCTTGTTACCGAAGTTACGGCCCTGCTCACATAATGCCTCGTCGAACATAACATCGTTACCTGCCGAAGATGAGAGCATCATCGCAACACGCATACCGTCGGCACCATACTTGGCAATCAAATCCAATGGGTCGGGTGAGTTACCCAACTGCTTCGACATCTTGCGGCCCAACTTATCGCGCACGATACCTGTGAAATATACATTCTTGAAGGGCTTCTCCTGACGATACTCATAACCCGCCATAATCATACGAGCCACCCAGAAGAAGATGATATCGGGACCTGTGATAAGGTCGTTGGTGGGGTAGTAGTAACGAATCTGCTCGTTGTCGGGGTTGCGTATGCCGTCGAAAACCGAGATAGGCCACAACCACGACGAGAACCAAGTATCCAAAACGTCCTCGTCCTGACGCAGGTCGCTTAACTGCAATGATGCGTCACCGGCCTTCTCGCGAGCCAACTCCAATGCTTTCTCGGCGGTCTCGGCAATCACATAGCCGCCCTTGGGCAGATAGTAGGCCGGAATACGCTGGCCCCACCATAACTGACGAGAGATACACCAATCCTTGATGTTCTCCATCCAGTGGCGGTAGGTGTTCTTATATTTTGCGGGGATAAACTTGATGGAATCCTCCAAAACAGCCTTTGTCGCAGGCTCCGAAATCTCGCTCATCGACATAAACCACTGCATCGAGAGTTTAGGCTCGATAGCGACACCCGTACGCTCCGAGTAACCTACATTGTTGGTGTAGGCCTCGACCTTCTCCATCAGGCCGGCAGCCTCCAAGTCCTTCTCGATTTGCTTGCGGCAGTCGAAGCGGTCCACACCGACATACATACCAACCTTGTCGTTGATTGTGCCGTCGTCGTTGAAGATATCGATGGTTTCGAGGTTGTATTTCTCACCCAACATATAGTCATTCACATCGTGTGCCGGAGTGACCTTCAAAGCACCTGTACCGAACTCTATATCGACATATTCGTCGCGAATGATGGGCACAGCACGACCTACCAACGGCACGATAACCTTTGCACCCTCGGGGATATCCTTGTAACGCTCGTCGTTGGGGTTGAGGCAGACAGCCGTATCGCCCAAGATGGTCTCGGGACGAGTCGTGGCGACAACCAAGTAACGGTCCGAGCCCTCAATCATATAACGCAGGTAGTAGAGTTTGCCCTGCGACTCCTTGTAGATTACCTCCTCGTCTGAAAGGGCAGTCTTGGCCGATGGGTCCCAATTGACCATACGCACGCCACGATAAATCTTGCCCTTGTTGTAGAGGTCACAGAATACCTTGATAACGCTCTCGGTGCGGGCCTCGTCCATAGTGAAGCAGGTGCGGTCCCAGTCGCACGAAGCACCCAATTTGCGCAACTGCTGCAAGATGATGCCGCCGTGCTTCTCCTTCCACTCCCAAGCGTGCGCCAGGAACTCCTCGCGTGTAAGGTCGGCCTTGTTGATACCCTCGGCAGCCAACTTCGCCACAACCTTCGCCTCGGTAGCGATAGAGGCGTGGTCGGTACCCGGTACCCAGCAGGCATTCTTGCCCTGCTGACGCGCGCGACGCATCAACACATCTTGAAGCGTATTGTTCAACATATGGCCCATATGCAACATACCAGTCACATTGGGGGGCGGAATAACTATCGTGTAAGGCTCGCGAGCATCGGGCTCCGAGTGAAAAAGTTTGTTCTCAATCCAATACTCGTACCACTTCGATTCAATCTCTTGCGGTGTGTACTTGTCTGCAACCATAATCGTCAGTATTATTTTGTTTTAATTTCGTTATGCGGATTTAGTAGGTTGTCTTCTTTTAGAAGACATTCAAGATGCAAATATAAGATAAAAAGATGAAAGAGCAAAGAGCAAAGATGAAAACCTGCCGTTGATTTGGGTAGTAAAATCACTACCCGCGCTAATGTCGGGGAGTATAGAAGACTATTTCTGTGCGTCAGCCAGCAATTTTGAATTTTGAATTCTCTTTGCTCTTTTATCTTTCATCTTCTAACAAACAAGGTCTGCCCTTTGTGAGCAGACCTTGCGTGTGAATTGTTTATCTATGCAGAACGCTATTTGCGGAACTTTGCAGCCATCTTTTTCCTGACTTTATCACTTTTTCGTGATTTTTCACCAAATCTGCCTTGTGGG
>CAZQMC010000015.1:0-32574 GCA_964594305.1 uncultured Alistipes sp.
AACCAAGTTTATTTAATTTTTAATCGCCCACTTTTTTTAGTGGACAGTAGTGATAAATTTTATAAAGTTGATAACTGTTTAATGTTATATTTTAGAATTCAAAGCCGACTTTGAGGCTAATGCCCCCTAAATTTACACGATAAGTATCACCCCAATAATCGTATATGGGTGCCTTTTGCATTATATAACTAACACCAATGCTAAACTTATTAAATCGGCAACCAATGGTGGGAGAAAGATAAAGTCCGCTTAAATCTACGGGCGAATATCCAATTTTGAAATCAACAAAAGGAGTGGTTTTTGAGTTTAAAATATCAGTACGAATATCTGCAAAAATAGGCATAGCCAAAGAACTTAAATCGTAGAAATAACTTAAACCGACACCTGCTCCAACAAATAACTGTGGAAAAATTTGCACACCATGTGAAGTTGTCAAATCAAGACGATTAAAGGCTCCTCCACCAGTACCTATCGTAAAACCTAAATCTACAAATCCTCGATAATGAACATCTAAATCCAATGGGGTTTTATTACGAGGTGCATTGTTATATGCATTGTAAGAACGATTTCGGCTTTGATAAACCTCTTCTTTGGTAATTTTCTCAACATCACTCATTTGATACGCGAAAATGCTTCCGTCATTTGTCCTAATCTTGATAGACTCATTGGGGATTTGTTCAACGATAACTCCCTTAATGACGCTACCATTTTTTAGATAAACGACCTCTTGTAGCATCTGGGCATAAGCCGAAGAAGCGAATGCCATTATCCCAATGACACACAATAGAAAGATTTTTTTCATAACATTAAATTTTGGTTACCGTAGCAACTCCGATGCGGTGGGTTATATAAAAAAGAAAGTGTGGAGTTGATTTTCGTTTATCACTATGAAGGTTGTGGAAAGACCCAAACTGAAATAAACGCTACAATGCCCCACACCTGTATAGTGTAGGACATAGGGCACAAGATGTGCCATTACTCCTATACATATACAAGAAATGAGTGCTGTTCGTTATCCCTCAGTTTAGAAAACTTCCACATTTTCATAGTAGGACTGCGAAAAACACTTTCGTAAATATATTGTCGACGACAGTGAAAGACGCACGACATCACAAAATTAAAAATATTTTCCCAAACGAACAACACTTTGCGGGACATTGCACCACAAAAGGTAAAAAAGGTAGCAACACATCAATAGTAACGCGGGTAGTATTTTTACCACCCACGCTATTGCCAAGCCTGCAATATTGTTTTATTCTATCATTCTAAATTCCACACCTTATATATAATATATAGCAAAGAGCACGAAATTTGTTTGGCAACTACGTTTGGATTTATTATATTTGCAAAAATAAAGTATAATCACAAAGTTATGGAGTACGCTACTTGTTTGAAAGATTACGCTCCCGCACCTACTGCGGAGCAGGTGTCGGCAGAGGTTGAGAAGATGCGCCAACTGGCTGCAAAGAACTACACAACCGAGGTGTATAAATTCTGCTACTCATCGATTGACCTGACGACACTCTCTTGTAACGATTCGGTAGAGTCGGTTACGGCTTTTGCACGTCGCTGTGCAGAGTTTTATCAGGACTACCCACATCTTCCCAACGTGGCGTCTATATGCGTATATCCTCCCTTTGTTGAGACCGTAGGTTTGGCCGTAGATGGTACTCCTATGCGCATCACAAGCGTTGCAGGCGGTTTCCCCTCATCGCAGACCTTCTTGGAGGTAAAGATGTTGGAGGTGGCTATGGCTATCGAAAACGGTGCCGACGAGATTGACATCGTGATAAATGTGGGCAAGATACTCACCGGCGCTTACGACGAGGCCGCCAACGAGGTAGAGGTTTTGCGTGCCGAGTCGGAGGGTGCCATCTTAAAGACCATTCTTGAAACAGGCGCACTGAAAACGCCCGACCTTATCCGCAAGGCGTCGTTGCTCTCGATGGAGGCAGGGTCAGACTTTATCAAGACATCTACGGGTAAGATTGACGTAGCGGCTACTCCCGAGGCTGCGGTTGTTATGTGCCACGCCATCAAGGATTACTACGAGAAGACAGGCCGCAAGGTCGGTTTCAAAGCCGCAGGAGGTGTCCGCACAGCCGAGGACGCTGCTCTTTACTACACCATCGTAGATGAGATTTTAGGCAAGGAGTGGATTACTACCGACCTGTTCCGCATCGGAGCATCATCGGCTGCCAACAATATCCTCTCGTCAATCGAGGGCCAGCAAATTAAATATTATTAGTGGGTATATACAACGAAAAGCACCGCAATCCATTACCGGATTTGCGGTGCTTTTTTTGCGTTTATACCAATCGATGTCGAGTTACTCCTCTGACGCCTCCGTGGCTGCTGCCACCTCTACATTCTCACCCGAAATAGAGTCTATGGCGACAGAATCAGCCTCCTCGACTGTCACAGCAGGCTCGGCACTCTCCTCTATAACCACGCTGCCCTGTTCTGCGCCGAAATCAAACCAACTCTCGGGCAGCATACTCTTATAAGAGCCAAAGCCCAATGCCGTAAAAACAATCAATGCCAATATAGCCAGAGTGGCAATCACTCCCAAAATCTTCTTTACCATAATCTTACTTTATCTATTTTAGTTGGGGATAGAATCCCTTACAGGCTCCTCAAAATGATAGTTTTTCAGATACTCGACAGCCGCCTGCACAACTTCGTCTATCGCAAATATATTGTAATAAAATCCATCATCTTCCAACGTTGTATTGCGACCTATGTAAGCCCTCAACTGCGCCTCCATAACTTGTCGTGACTTGGCGAAATCACGCCGCGAAGGCTTCACACCGTGACGCGACGCATAGGCAACGAAATCATCAAACAGATGCTTATCGCTATCGAGCAATGCGGTCAAGTCAGCCATTGTCTGTACCTTGTTAAGTGCCTCGCGATGTCTGTCGGCATACTCCATAGTATAGCGATAGAGAATATTGCGGCCCGACACCTCGATATAGTATGGCGAGAAGTAGGTCGTATCCATAGGCACAAACAAGTCGGGCATAATGCCGCCACCGCCATATACAATCTTACCCTTCGGCGTGGTGAATTTCAAAGAATCGGCAAAGTGAATCGAATCGGCCGAGAAGAATTCGTTATTGTTGTAACGACGCACGATATCCATACGGTAATCCAACTCCTCGCCATTGACATAAGGACGCTGAATAGAGCGGCCTGTGGGGGTGAAATAACGTGCCACCGTAAGGCGCAAAGCCGAGCCGTCGGCATAAGGTATCTGGTGTTGTACCAAGCCCTTGCCAAACGAGCGGCGACCTACGATTGTGCCTCGGTCATTATCCTGCACAGCACCCGCCAAAATCTCACTCGACGAAGCACTATCCTCGTCGATAAGCACCACAAGAGCGATATCCGTAGCCACGCCTTTACCATTGCTGAACTGCTTCATCTGATGGCCATTCCTGTCCTCGGTATATACTATCAAATTGCCCGCAGGTAAAAATTCATTGGCAATGAGAATGGCTTGGTCGAGAAATCCTCCCGTATTATTACGCAAATCGAAGATAAGTTTCGTCATACCCTCGGCTCGCAACTCCGAGATAGCCTGCATAAGTTCGGCGTGCGAGGTGCGAGCGAACTGCGACAAGCGGACAAAACCCGTATCGTCATTAACCATAAAGGCCGACTCGATGCTATGAATCGGTATCGCATCACGCACCACCACGACATCGACCAACTCATCTATGCCACGACGTTCAAGCAACAACTTCACCTCCGAGCCACGAGGGCCTCGAAGACGCTTCATAATATCGGTTTGCGACATCTTCACGCCGGCGATAAGGGTATCATTAACCTCCACAATCCTGTCGCCTGCGACAATGCCGGCCTTGGCACTCGGGCCATTAGGCACAACATTGAGCACCACCACAGTATCGGTCGCGGCATTAAACACTACGCCAATACCGTCGAACTCACCCTCCAAAGGCTCATTCATCTCCTGCATCTCGCGAGCGGGGATATATACCGAGTGAGGGTCCAACTTCTCCATCATCAGCGGGATAACAATCTCCGAGAGCGAGTCCATAGATATAGAATCGACAAACTGACGCTCAACGAGCATACAGGTCTGCATAATCTTATTATCCATATTCAGTCCCGAGCGATTGATGAACGTCAGGAATTGGCTCTCGGCACGGTTACGTCCGACAAATTGCCCGAGCAAGATACCGGCGACAATACCCACAGCCAGAATAAGCGGGAAGATGATGGCTCGTTTGGAATTTTTATACTGCATAAAATCTACAACTCAAATGGTACATCGAGGCCTACCGCAACTGTTATGCCGCCATAAGCCTACGCCAAAAAACCTCGACTAAACAAAAAACTCCTACTTATTCTTAAAGGTGTAAGTAAGGCCCAACGTGAGCATCGAATAGAGTTGCACCGAAGTATTCTGTGCCTTATCGTAGTTGAGTTGGAAGAATATGTCGGTCGAGATATACTTCGAAGCCTTGATAGAGAGTGTATTACGCCACTCGATTGTGGGGTGCAGACGCGCATACATAGGTACAGCCGCAGGTTTATCGGCCTCGACGCTGCCGGCCTTCTCCCACGCCTTCAACTCTTTCAGATACTTGTCGTAAGCATTGATTTTTGAACTGCGGCCCACATTGGTCAGCCAACCATAGTAGCAATAGAGGTTGGTATCGTAGGTAAACCAATCGTTCTTACCCCACTTGCGGGCGAACTTCAAGTTGATAGATGAACCACCCGTAAATAGCGAGTTTTTGTCGATATCGATACCAAACCAAGTTGCGGCATTCTGATTTTCGTAGTATCTGCGCACCTTATCGTTTGTTGCCCACGTACCGCTGGTTGACAGAGGGTTGAGTGAAACCTCAATGGGGAACTTTGGTTTCGGGCTCTTGAAGGTAAAACCGACAGATATATCGAGATAGCCGGGGGTAAATAATCCCGAGATAACATCATCGTCGGTCTGTGCCGTACGTGACAGATAAGTATTCGAGAATTGGCTACGCAACTTCACCAAGGCACTCATCGCCCAATTCTTGCTGATTTTATGTGCCGGCTGCGTCTGAAACCAAAACTCGTCAATATTCTTAAACCAGATACCCTCGTTTTTGCCATTATCTTTTTCAACCTTTATGCGGTTGTAGCCATAACGTGCCGAGGCATCGGTAGCGATATTGAAATCGCCTTTTGTAAAGGTATGCTTCAACGAGAAAGTACCAAGTACCGTCATAGCATTATCACCACCACGACTTGTCGTCCACGCATCGTTGTACGAGGTCATAGTACCCTGCAAACCAAGTTTAATTTCGAGATAGTTACGCTCTTTGCGGATACGCTGACGCTCGGCGCGTACCGCAGCAGCACTATAATACTCTGTACCGGCGTCCATCGTCTTTAATTCATTGGCGAACTTCACATTTTCGCCCTGTGTCGAAGCCTTCTCCTCTACCGAGAACTGCGCCTTGGCACTCAATGTGCCGGCCATAAAAGCCACCAAAGTAAGGTAAAAAATCTTCTTCATATCGATTGTCTGTTTTTTGTTTCGAAATAATATCATCTATTAAAGCACAAAGGTACTATTTTTCGCAAAAATAATTAAATTTGTATAACAATTAAATAAATAAAAAAGCGATGAAGTATATAGGCGCACACGTCAGCGCATCGGGGGGTGTGGAAAATGCACCACGCAATGCGCACGAAATAGGAGCAACAGCGTTTGCACTCTTTACAAAAAACCAACGTCAGTGGGCCGCTCCGGCACTCTCTGCCGAGCAGATTGCCGCCTTCCGCAAGGCGTGTCAGGATTATGGCTATACGCCACAGCAAATTCTGCCTCACGACAGTTACCTCATCAACCTCGGACACCCCGAGGAGGAGGGATTGCAGAAGTCGCGCGCTTCGTTCCTGCACGAGATGCAGCGATGCGAGGCTTTGGGGCTCGACCGGCTGAACTTCCACCCGGGCAGCCACCTGAAAAAGATTTCGGAGCAGGAGAGCCTCGCCCTCGTGGCCGAATCCATCAACATCGCTTTGGCAAATACCAAAGGTGTAACAGCCGTCATCGAAAATACTGCCGGACAAGGCTCTAACCTCGGTTACGCCTTCTGGCACTTGGCATATATCATCGAGCGCGTGGAGGATAAATCGCGCGTTGGTGTCTGCTTGGATACTTGCCACTCCTTCGCCGCAGGCTACGACCTCTCGACCGAGATTGGTTGCGAGATGGTATTCCGAGAGTTTGACGAGGTGGTCGGCTTTGAATATCTGCGAGGTATGCACCTGAACGATGCGTTGAAGGCGGTGGGCAGTCGTGTGGATAGACATTCGCCGCTGGGTGAGGGATTCTTGGGCATCACGCCCTTCCGCTACATTATGCAGGATAAGCGTTTTGACAATATCCCTCTGATTTTGGAGACCCCCGACGAGGAACGCTGGCCCGAGGAGATTGCTCTGCTCAAAAGTTTCGCAGGCGAGTAGATTAAAAATCAAGGAAACGACACATAAACACCTTATAATATGACTACCCGAAATACCTTTTTGTCAATATTGGCAACTATCATATCGCTGGGATTTTTCACCTCTTGCGACCTCAACTCGTCGCAGCCTGTGGATTTGGTGAATAACCGGATTGGCAACATCAGCCACCTGCTTGTGCCGACCTACCCTACGGCACAACTACCAAATGCTATGCTCAGAATGAACCCCGACCATAGCGAATTCACCACCGACCGTATGGGTGGTATTCCGATGAATGTGCCGTCACATCGACAAGGCTCGGTGACGATGATTATGCCATTTTGCGGACACTCGACAGATATTCGCGAACAATATCCCTATCGTTACGACCACGAACATACCACGCCATTCTATTACTCGGTATATTTTGACGACTTCGGTATCTTGACAGAGTTCGCCCCTGCCGAACATTCGGCGATTGTGAAATTCTCATTCGAGCAGGCGGGTGACCGATTCATACAGTTGCGTAATGTAGGTAATGATGGTGAGATACACATCGATGAAGATAAGATGTGGGGCTACGACCTCTACTACGATACCAAACACTTCTTCTATTTGGAGTTCGACCAGATGCCCGTTTCGTTTAGTGGCAAAGATGGTGACAATGTTCGATATGTGAAGTTTTCGCCCGAGACCGAGCAGGTTACGATGCGATATGGCATATCATACATCGACGAAAAGCAGGCCCGTAAGCACTTAAATCGAGAAATTGCCAATGCCGACATTGATAAAATTACCGGAAAAGGGCGCAAAGCGTGGAACAAGGCTCTCGGCAAAATCGAAGTCGAGGGTGGTACCGAAGATGAGCGTATAACATTCTATACGGCTCTCTATCGCTGTCACGAGCGTATGATAAACATTTCGGAGAATGGTCGTTACCGCGGTCCTTTCGACAAGCAGATTCACGACGACGAAGGCGTACCATTCTGGACCGATGATTGGGTGTGGGACACCTATCAGGCTCTGCACCCGTTGCACACCATACTCAATCCGAAGGCCGAGAGTGAGAAGTTGAATTCATTTGTAAGAATGTATCGCGAATCAGGCTTGATACCCACCTTCCCTGCGGTTTATGGCGACTCGCACCGTATGAACGGCAACCACGCCGCGGCACTCTTTGCCGATGCTCTATGCAAGGGCATAGAGTTCGATGTGGAGGGTGCTTTCGAAGGTATGCATCATACCGTTTTGAACGAAACGATGATTCCTTGGACATTGGGCCCAAATACCGAGTTAGACGACTTCTACCACGCCAACGGCTGGTTTCCCGCATTACGTCCCGACCAAAAGGAGTGGGTAGAAGAGGCTGCCGGTTTTGAGCAGCGCCAAGCCGTAGCCGTAACATTGGCGGCATCGTATGACGATTGGTGCATCGCCCAATTAGCAAAGAGATTGAATAAAAAGGAGGAGTATAACTTCCACCTCAAACGAAGTTTCAACTATCGCAAACTATTCAATCACGAAACGGGATTTTTTCACCCACGCGACGAACAGGGTGAGTTTATACAGCCCTTCGACTATATCTTTTCGGGAGGCATAGGTGCGCGTGCTTACTACGATGAAAATAATGCATGGACATACATTTGGGACGTGCATCACAACATCGGAGATTTGGTGGCACTATTTGGTAGCGAGGAGCGATTTGTCGATAAACTTGACCAACTTTTCACCCAAGGTCTTACACGCTCGAAATGGCAATACTACGCCAAATTGCCGGATTCGACAGGAAATGTGGGACAATTTGTAATGGGTAACGAGCCGAGTTGTCATATTCCCTACCTCTACAACTACGCCGGCGAGCCGTGGAAGACACAAAAGCGAATACGAATGTTGATGCAGTCGTGGTTCCGTAATGATTTGATGGGTATGTGCGGTGATGAAGATGGTGGCGGAATGTCGGCCTTCTATGTCTTCTCGGCAATGGGCTTCTATCCTGTAACGGCAGGACTACCATATTACGTTATAGGCAGTCCGCTCTTTGATAAGGTGTCGATAAATCTCGACAACGGAAAACAGTTCACCCTAATAGCCGAGAACAATTCGGCCGAGAATAAATACATTCAGTCGGCAACACTGAATGGCGTACCCTATAATCGCACATACTTCTCGCACGAAGATATTGTTGCCGGCGGTGAATTGGTACTCGTGATGGGCAACCGACCCTGTAAGAGTTGGGGTGTGGGTGCTGATGCCATACCGCCATCAGAGGGTAGCACATTGCGTCTTATGGAGTAAAAAATTACGCAAAATGACCAACACACACTCTTTTCAATGAGTTTTTCTACAAAAATTCACATACATTTGCAATAATATTTCTTACCCGAAATGAATAAAATATTGATTATAGATTGGTGTATGCTCGTAGCCTTTATTGCAACTGCAATAACAGGTTGCGTAACGCACATCGTTGGACATAGTTCGAGCCATTGGTTATGGGAAATTTGTTGTGGCATTCACGTCTTGTCGGCCATCTGTTTTATTACGGCAGGTGTAATGCACATTAAAACTCATTGGGCGTGGTATAAAGGTTGGTTTTCAACGGGACTCGGCAAGAAAAGTAGAGTGACCGCCATATTGTCGGCAATCTATCTGCTTGCCCTGACTTCGGGTATAGTTCTACTGTTTATAAATGGTGTAAACAGCCACTTTGGCTTACTCCATTATAAGATAGGCATCATATTGACGCTCATAGGGTTGGGGCACATCGTAAAGCGCCATACCATATTGCGCAAATCTCTTAAACGATAAACTAAAAGGGCCTGTCTAACAAGTCTGATTTTTACGATTTCACCCCCGCCAGAAGTGTGTCTGACGGGGGCGATTTTTATTTTTTAGGACTTGTTAGACAGGCCCTTTTAAGTTATACTATACGCTTGACATCTATTCGCTTTTTGCCTCCAAGATGGGCAAGCCTGCTTCGGTCGGGATATAGATAACCTTGTTGGCCGAAGAGTTTTGCTGGCGTACCCAAAGATACTGGATATAGGTAGGCGTGAGCGAGCCATTCTCAATCTTGATAGCCTCGGCAGCACCCTGCGCACGCACCACCTCGGCCTGCGCATTGAGTTTCTCGGCTTCGAGGTTTGCCTTGGCCTCCTCAATCTTAATCTGACGATTCTGCTCTGCCTGCGCCAACTCCGCACGTCCCTTCATCTCTTGTTGCCATACATTATAACGCGGCACGCCGAACATAAAAAATGCTATAATAGCAAAACAGACAACCGCAATGGCAACAACACCACCGGCTGTAATGGTAATACCTTGATTTCCGTGACTCATAATTCAAGAGGTTTTAGTAGTTAAAAAATATCTGCTCTCGGCAATAACCTATCGAGGCAATGCCTTATCAGTTTTACGCAGTCGCGTATTTCGTCATCGGTGATAACAAGCGGCGGAGAGATACGAAAGGCCGTATCGCAGTACAAGAACCAATCACTCAAAATACCATCCTCGATGAAGATATCCATCAGGCGGTACAACTTATCACTATCGCCCAACTCGACAGCCAGAAGCAATCCGCTACGGCGAATGGCCTTAACCTGCTGGTGGTCAATGAGTGCCTCCTCGAACATCGCTCCCTTGCGCTCGACATCCTCGACCACCCCATTCTCCTGCAAGAATCGCATCGCCGCCAAGCCCGCCGCACAGCATACGGGGTGGCCTCCAAAGGTGGTGATATGGCCCAAAACAGGGTCGTGAGTGAGCGATGACATTATCTCGTGGCTCGACACAAAAGCACCCAGCGGCATACCGCCACCCAAAGCCTTTGCCAAGCATACTATATCGGGCGTAACTCCATACTTCTGCATAGCGAACATCTCACCCGAGCGGCCCATACCCATCTGTATTTCGTCGAAGATGAGCAGTGCGCCCACCTCGTCACAACGCTTGCGCAAGGCCTGCAAATAGCCATCTTGGGGAGGTATGACACCCGCCTCGCCCTGCACAGGCTCGCACAGCACGCACGCCGTACGAGAGGTAATCTCGGACAAATCCTCCACACAATTGAAACGAATGGCCTTCGTGTCGGGCAACAGCGGTCGAAAAGCATTTTTCCACTCCTCGCCCTCGGGAGCACCCATCATACTCATAGCACCGTGAGTGGAGCCGTGATAGGCCCGACGCATCGCTATCATCTCGGTTCTTCCGGTATAACGCTTTGCCAACTTCAACGCACCCTCGACTGCCTCGGCTCCCGAATTGAGGAAATAGACCGTATCCAAAGGTGCGGGCAGAGCCTCGGCCAATGAGCGGGCAAACTCCACCTGCGGACGCTCGACCATCTCGCCATAGACCATAATGTGCATATAGTCGGCGGCCTGACGCTGCACAGCCTCAACGACTGCCCTATTGCCGTGACCGACATTATTCACCGACACACCCGACACCAAATCGTAGTAAGGCTTACCCTCGGGCGTATAGAAAAAGATGCCCTCGGCACGCGCCACCTCGATTAACTGCGGAGCAGGTGATGTTTGTGCCACGTGGCGCAAAAATTGTTTTCGTAATATCTCGCTCATCTTAATTCTATTTTTCGGGGAACTCACGCTCCAAGATTCGCTCGGCATCTCTCACCGACGACATAACCCAGCGGAACAGCAATTCACGATTCTCCTCCTCGCTTAAATGCCAATCAATCGAGGGCGAGAGGCGCATACGCTGCGAGAGCATATAGATAAGAATTGCCGCCGAAGCCGACACATTCAGGCTCTCGACCATTCCGCACATCGGGATACGCAGATACTCGTCGGCAGCCTCCATAATCTCGTCGCTTACGCCGGCGTGTTCGGTGCCGAAAATAAGGCAGAACGGGCCCTTCTCGACATCGAAGGTTTCGGGCGTACAACTCTCACGATGAGGTGTCGTGGCCACCAAGCGATATCCCGCCGTCTTCAACGACGCAATAGCCTCGGCAGTCGAAGAGTGGCGTGTAATATCCACCCACTTATCCGTTCCTCGCACGATATTTACATTGGGATTGAACTTACACAAGGTCTCAACCGTATGCAAATCCTGCAAGCCAAAAGCCTCGCAGTGGCGCACCAAAGCCGACGCATTCTGGGGATGAAAAGTGTTTTCGGTAAGGATAGTCATATAGCGCGTACGCTGGGCGAGGGTTTTCTGCAAAACCTCCAATCGCTCGGCTGTAAGGAAGCCCGTCATATACTCCATACGAGGAGCATACCACTCCTCGTCGTGGCCTCCGCACAGGCGTTTTAATCTACTTGCGATACTTGTCATCTTCGTCCATTATTTTCAGGTAACTCTCATAACGCGGATAGGCTATCTCGCCACGCTCGACAGCCTCCACAACGGCACAATGCGGCTCGTGGGTATGAGAACAATTATAGAAACGGCACTCGGGCAGATAGCGCATCATCTCGGGGAAATAGTGCGCCAACTCGGCATCTTCGATATCAATCAGACCAAAGCCCTTAATGCCGGGGGTATCAATTATATATCCGCCCTCCGAAAGAGGGTACATCGTCGAGAAAGTGGTGGTATGACGGCCCTTATGGTGGCTCTGCGAAATCTCACCCGTACGGATATCGAGCCCCGGCTCAACAGCCGCCACAAGGGTAGATTTCCCCACACCCGAATTACCCGACAGAAGTGTCGTCTTACCCCTCAACATCGCCCTAATCTCCTCAACGCCCTCGCCCTCGGTAGCCGACACTTCGACGATGCGATAGCCGGCGCTCTCGTATATCGAGTGAAACTCCTCGACAGCCTCGGGCCTCTGACGAGCCAAATCAATCTTCGCCAGAATGATTGTAACAGGTACCTTATAGGCCTCGCAGGTAACCAAAAAACGGTCGATAAACTCCGTAGCCGTCTCGGGCGAAAAGAGTGTCACCACAAGCAATACCTGGTCGATATTTGAGGCTATGATGTGCGACTCCTTCGAGAGATTAGATGCTCGGCGAATGATATAGTTGCGGCGTGGTTCGATGGCAGAAATGATATACTCGCCCTGCTCGTCTTGTTCGCAACGCACCACATCGCCCACCACAACGGGATTGGTCGAACGCACGCCTTTAAGGCGCAACTTTCCGCGAATACGGCATTGCAACCTCTCGCCTTCGTGCAGCACCTCGTACCAACTGCCCGTCGAACGGACTACCGTAGCCAAAAAACTCTCTGCCATAGTCCTACTCCAACAAATTATCTTTCAACTCCTCGAAATAGGGTGTCAGTTTATCGGTTATGCCCGCCACAGGCTTAAACCAACGCGACGACTCCACCTTCTGCTTCGAGGCCAACTTATAATCGCGATTCAGGGCCTCGAAACCCGAGAACAACACACTCACAACAAGCCCGACCTTCACAACCGACAAGGCTATACCGAGCAACGTATCAGCGACACCCAGCCCTGCCAACTTAAACACGCCTCGCAGCAATCGGCCGGCAATGGCAATGACGATAAGAGCTGCAACGAAGATGGTAATAAATCCACCTATCTGCGCCGTAGTACCCTCCATACCGAGCATCACGCCAGCCTCGGCACCATACAGTACTCCAAGATATAGGGCTGCGACAATCGACACCAGCGAAAAGACCTGCAACAACAAGCCTCGACGCCAACCGTTGAAAATGGCCCACGCCAAAGCGACATAAACTATAAGGTCAAAAATATTCATATTTGTAACTTTTCTATATTTATTCAACTAAAAGTTGAAACACCTCGACAAATCTTGCACGAAGTTAGTATATTTTTTTGATAATTCGTACCTTTGCAATGAATTACTTGTAAAAGCCGTTATTATAAGAGGGCGTTACGTGTAGCAAAAACAACCACAATTTAACAACAAAAGAGTTATGAAGCGATTTATATTGACGATACTATCAGCCATTATCATTCTGCCGGCGATGGCCCGACAGACCTTCTCGCTGAATGATAATTGGCGATTTTTCTACAAGGTAGAGACAAGTAGCGACCAAGCCCGCAACATCTCCCTGCCACACACTTGGAATCTCGATGCCCTGTCGGGTCACGGCGAATATCGCCAGACCACGGCCAACTACTCGCGTGAGATTTATATACCCTCTGACTGGCAGGGAAAGCGTCTGTTTTTGAAATTTTATGGTGTGCAGAGCATCGCCGATGTATTTGTGAATGGTCATCACGCCGGCGAGCATCGTGGCGGCTGGACTGCATTCTCGTTCGAGATAACCGATTTCTTGCGTTATGGCGAGAATAACTCGTTGCTCGTAGTGGTAAGCAATGCCTATCAGAACGATATTCTCCCCACATCGTCGGAGGAGAACCTCTATGGCGGCATCTATCGTGATGTGGAACTTATTGTCACCGAGCCGACTACCATCACTCCCCTATACTACGGTTCGGATGGTATTTTCATTCACCAAGACCAGATTACCGACACTATGGTACAGGCAACCGCCTCGGTATGGGTTACTACACTCAACGACAAGGCGTGCGACCTTTCGATTACGGTACGCGCTCCGTCAGGTGAGGCTGTATATACCAAATATGTAAAAGGACGCATCGAGGTCGGCAAACCTATTGATATTCCTTTCACTATCGATGAGCCCCTGCTTTGGAGTTGCGATGAGCCAAACCTTTACACCGTCACCATCGGCATTGGCGCACGCTATCAGGACGAGGTGACTGTCAGAACAGGTTTCCGTAAAATCGAGCGTACAAAACAGGGAATAAAGGTAAATGGAGAGTATATGCCCATTCACGGTGTTACGCTTCACCACGACCGCGCGGCTGTGGGCAGTGCCCTGCGCACACGCCACTACGACGAGGATTTGGAGCAGATTTGCGACATTGGTGCCAATGCCATACGCTCGGCAACGGCTCCACACGCTCAATACCTCTACGACCGTTGTGACGAAATGGGCCTCTTGGTCTGGATTGATATGCCTTTTACCCGCGCGCCCTATTTGAGTGATATGTTCTACTACGCCACCGATAAGTTCCGCCAGAACGGTCTGTATCAACTTCACGAGGTGATATTGCAGAACTACAACCACCCTTCGGTTGCGATGTGGGGTATATTCTCGCTCATTTGGGAACGAGGCAACAATGTGAGCAGTTATGTAAAGCAGTTGAACACCACCGCCAAACGATTAGACTCTTCGCGCCCTACGGTTGCGTGCAGTAATCAGGACGGCAATATAAACTTCATCACCGACCTTATCGTATGGCAGCAGAATGTAGGCTGGGAGCGAGGCACAACCGACGATTTACAGGTATGGCGTAACAACCTGCACGAGAAGTGGCAACACCTCTACTCGGCAGCGGCCTACGGTGAAGGTGGCTTGATAGACCAGCAGACCGAAGAGAGGATTAAGCCGACACGCATCTCGGGAGGTTGGCTGCCGGAGCGTTGGCAGACGGAGTTCCACGAAGGTTATGCAAAGCATATTGCTCCCGACTCGATTTTCTGGGGCGTATGGATTAACGATATGTTTGACTTCGGCTCGGCGCGACACATCAGCGGTCTGTCGCAGCGAGGTCTTGTAACCTTCGACCGCAAAGATTGCAAAGATGCTTACTATCTGTATCGTGCGCTATGGAACAAACAGAGCCCTACGCTGCATCTCTCGGAGAAGCGTCGCAATATTCGTCAGGATAGTATTCAGCAGATAAAATTCTACTCCTCGGCAAAGGTTGCACCGACTCTACTCGTCAATAAGGATACCGTCAGTACAAGAGAGTATGCACCGTGTCAGTTTATATCGGACTCGGTGATAATGCACGGACGCAACAAAATTACGGTAATAGCCGGAGAGTTGTACGACGAGCAGACTATTACAATCGGCAACGCATTAAAACAGCGTCGATAGCCGACGGGCCCTCACACATCAAAAGGTCCAACACCGAAAGGTTCGGCACAAAGGGCATACGCTCGGAAAATACCTGATAATAGGGCTCGGCCACAAAGGTCGAGTCCTCTTTTTGTCGAGGGCGCAAATCAAAATCTTCGGGCGACGACTCCACATAATCCTCCGACACCGCCACCTCACACTTCGCACCCAACAGGCGCAACAGAGTGTGGAGATAATCCATATTATAATCGACCAAAAAACGCCACTCACGACGATAAAACGGCTCTATCTCGTGGGCATAGTGGTCGAAATAGGGCGACGACTTATAGGCCGAGAAAATCGATACCCAATGTTGATGTTGCCAACGCTTCGAGTAGTCGATTCTTACATCACGCATCTTTTGGCGAGGACGATTGGCATTTTCGATATGAACCGTGAGCGGCATCACTCCATTGGCCGAGAGGATATGGGCCCGGTTGCGTTGTGAGCGTTTCACATAATGCTCGCCCAAATCGACAATCGACTGCTCGCGCAACAGACGAGCAACATACTCAACAGAAGGCATATACGCCGAAGGTAATATCACCATAGACTACTCATTTTTACAACACACCATAACTACCCAGCCATCACGCTCGGCGATGCGCTCCACACCAAAACCGAACTCCGCCACAGCCGCCTGCATAACCGCAATATCATCGGTCAAAAATCCACTCATAAGCAGATGACCTCCCACCGACAAAGCCTCGGCAAACGAGGGCATCATATCGATAAGGATATTTCGATTGATATTGGCCAAAACAAAATCGAACTTTTCGCCGGCAACAACCGCCATAGAGCCGCAACGCACCTCTACGCTCTCTTGAACTTCGCTCAATGCAATACTCTCGCGGCAACTGTCGCAAGCCCACTCGTCGATATCGACGGCTGTCATCTTTCGCGCACCGCACTTTATGGCAACGATAGCCAACACGCCCGTACCACAACCCATATCCAAGCCGCATTTATTATGAAAATCCATCTCGGCAATGGTGCGTGACATAAGGGCTGTGGTGGTATGATGGCCCGTTCCGAACGACATTCTCGGCGCTATAATCACATCGACCACACCCTCGTCGGCCGGCAAGTGATGCGAGGCACGAATACGAATAGGGCGCACTCCATCGACATCTACCGCCTCAAAACTGCTCTCCCACTCGGAGTTCCAATTTTGCTGTTCGATTTTCTGCTCACGCCACGCCACACCAAACGACGAGAGCATATCGGCTACCTCGTCACGGCAAGCATCATACTCCGCCGACAATATATAGGCCGACAAGAGTGATTCATCTTCGCAGAACGACTCAAACGGATAATCGGCCAACATAGCGGTCACAATCTCGGCCTGCTCCTCGTCACGAACAACTATTTTGAGTTCGGTGTATTCCATATTATGTAAAATTTTGTTACTTTTGCATCGTATCAATACGCTTTACAAAGTTAGCAACAATATGGCAAATATCATAGAGAATTGGGAAAAAGTCGCACAGCGTTATCGTGCTTATATGCGATTGGAGAAGCATCTGTCGCTCAATACGATTGATGCCTATATGCGTGACCTGAACCTATTTACACGCTTCATATTGTTGAATTACGGAGTAGAACCGACGAAGGTCGAACGCGAGATGATTGAGCATTTTATGGCGTGGTTTTACGACAACGGGCGTGAGAGCAGTTCGCAAGCGCGAGTATTGAGTGGCATAAAGAGTTTCTTCAACTACCTGCTTCTGGAAGATAAAATTCAAGCCTCGCCGGCAGAACTAATCCAGCCGCCCAAAGTAGGTCGCACGCTCCCCGACACGCTATCAATCAATGAGATAGACCGTCTGATAGGCTCTATCGACGACTCCACATTAAAGGGGTTGCGAGACCGTGCCATATTGGAGGTGCTGTATTCGTGCGGGTTGCGAGTATCGGAGTTGTGCAACCTCAAAATAGGCAACCTCTTTTTCGGCGAAGGCTATATCAGGGTAACGGGCAAGGGTGACAAGCAGCGATTGGTACCCATAAGCGGTATCGCTCGTGACCGCATACAACTCTATTTGGAGTACCGCCGACAGGAGGAGAGTCGAAAGCGCAAGTCAAGGAGGAGCGTCACCGGCACAACAAAGGGGCGCAGCAGTTCGGAATTTGTCTTTCTGAATAATCGTGGGCAGACTCTTACCCGAGTGATGATTTTCACCATCATCAAGCAGGCGGCCGAGCGTGCCGGCATCGACAAGTCGGTCAGCCCCCACTCTCTCCGACACTCCTTTGCCACGCATCTTTTGGAGGGTGGTGCCAACATTCGTCAGGTGCAGGAATTACTCGGCCACGAGAGCATTCTCACAACCGAGATATACACTCATCTGGATACTTCTCACCTACGAAAAACCCTCGAAGAACATACACATCTGCCTGAATAGGGGACATATACGCATAAATACTTATTTATATTCGGACTTTTTTTATCACCTTTGTGTCATTATTTGGAATTTTTGCAACTAAGTAAAATCAAACGATAATGAAAAAACTTTTAGCAACTTTCAAAAATGAAGATTGGGTGATTGTATATGCCGGTGCGCTTATCTTGGCATTGGCGGTAATGTTCCCCGACTTTATGCCTTCTATGCCCAAGGAACTTCTTACCGGAGCATCTTGGTTGAAGGCCGCAGGTATGTTTGCAGCAATCTTGGGCGTAACATACATTTGCAACATTGTATTGCGCCGTAAGATTCGAGGCATCTTCCTTTCGTTGGCTGTAATATTCCTGCTTTCGCTCTTGGCGACAGTCATCTCGAAGACCGAGCCTATCAAGACTTGGGGCTTGGAGCCGGTATTCTTCTCGGTAATCTTCGGTCTTATCATCAGTAATGTTTTCCGCGTTCCGGAGTGGTTGAAGCCCGCTATTCAGAGCGAGTTCTACATCAAAATCGGTATCGTCTGCCTCGGCTCGACTATCCTCTTTGGCGAGGTTATGAAGTCGGGAGTATTCGGCTTGGCACAGGCTCTTGTAGTGGTGTTTGCCGTATGGTACTTCGCATTCTGGTTCTCACGCAAGCGCGGTGTTGATGACGAGACGGCTACAATGCTGGCAAGTTCGGTATCTATCTGCGGTGTATCGGCCGCTATCGCCACTTGCGGTGTGATTAAGGGCGACAACAAGAAACTTTCGTATATCATCTCACTCGTTTTGGTATGTGCTATCCCGATGATGTATCTTATGCCGTTTGTGGCTCAGTGGCTGGGACTCAGCGAGGAGGTTGCCGGTGCTTGGTTGGGTGGTACTATCGATACTACGGGTGCTGTGGCTGCTTCGGGTACATTGCTCGGTGATGTTGCGGCACAGACTGCCATCATCGTTAAGTCATCACAGAACGTATTGCTCGGTGTTGCGGCATTTGCCATCTCGCTTATGTGGTCGTATCGTGGCGAGCATAAGGAGGATAAACCTACACTCGGCGTTATCTGGGACCGTTTCCCCAAGTTCGTTGTCGGTTTCATCGTAGCCTCTTTGGTATTCAGTTTCTGCTTGGATACTCCCGATGCAAAGGCTGTGGGTAAGATTACCAAGGGCTTTACAAACGCTCTGTTCAGCATCGCCTTTATCTGCGTAGGTTTGGAGACTCGCTTTGCCGATATCTTCTCGAAGGAGAACCGCAAGACTTTGTGGGCATTCCTTACGGCGCAGGCATTCAACATCGTCGTTACATTGGTTGTAGCATATATGCTCTTCGGTGTGATTAAGCCTATGCTGGCAGCGTAAAGCGACCTTATAGTTTATAAAATCCGTCTGACATTGATGTTGGCGGATTTTTTTATTTGCCCTGCTTGTGCGGCTTGACTTTTCGCAACATATTTCCTATCTTTGTCTTCCGTATATTACAGAGAGTTGATATCACAGGTATTGATGTTTCAAGAATATGAAGTCAAAGGATATATGAATAAATTTATCGTTTCTACTATCGCAATAGTATTTACCGCCCTGCTGTTTGTCGGATGTTGTCCCTGTCGTAAGGGGAAAAACAATCTCTCGTTGCAGGGGCGTGAGTGGCATTTGGTGCGAATAATGAACCACGACCTAAACATTACGGCCGAGCAGTTTGTATTTACATACTCGCCTGACGGCACTTTCTCGGGAGTGGGTGCCTGCAACCGCATATTTGGCAAATACTCGCTCGGCGAAAAGCGCGCTATGAATTTTAGAGATATAGCCTCTACGAAGATGATGTGCCGCGATATAGCCCTTGAAAGCGATTTTATCAAGATTTTGAATCAGACGACACACTACGAGATTGACGGCGATATGTTGCTTCTGCTCTCCAATGGCGATATGCAGGCCGTATTACAGGCTGTGGCAAAGTAAGAGCGACGACAAACACCTTATTTATATGTAATATAACAAACGAGGTTGCCTCTTTCGGAAGCAACCTCGTTCTGTTTTGGGGACTACTTGCTTTGAATCGCTTCGCCCCATATCCTTGCACGCGGCCGATTATGCCGTTGCAACCTTTTTCTTACTACCCTTCTTTGCCACCAACGCCTTGTCAATCTCAATCTCAAAATCGGCCAAGACATTCATATAGTTGATGAAAGCCTCGTATGACGAGCCATAGGGGTTGAAGTATGAGTGAACATCACCATCAGAGAGCCACTTTGTAGCCATATAGTAGAAGTGATCCGAAGTCTGCATAAAGTTCCACACATACTCGAAATCGGCACTCTTCAACGCCTTAACCTTATCCTTCAAGGCATAGAGTTTACCAAAAGCCTCATTCTGCAACTCATTACCCAACCAAGCCGTAACATCGCGCTCCTCGTCGGCCCACGACATCACGTGAGGACAGTGCAAAACGCCCACAGGCTGATAAGACTTCGCAGCCTCGCTAACCGTAGCAAACGACATATCGCCGGCCGCAAGAATAGCCTTCGGCAGAGCCTTCACAAAGTCGAAAATACCGGTTGTAGCCTTCTGATGCTCACCAAAGGTCTCGTAATCCATAAAGAGGTTGATAACCTCGCCGGCGTCCTCCTTAACCCACGCAGCGAACTTCTCGGCAGTCAAAGGATACTGGTCCCAACCTTTGTTCGAAAAGCGGAATGCGATATCGTCAGAGAGTTTGTAATTACGCAATAACACGCGCAGGCGGTTGTCGATAGCGTTGGTATATAGATAGTTAGGCGACTTCCAACCCATAACGTGCTTTGCACCCTCGGCCAGAATGGTCTTGAAGCCCAACTCCGACACCATCTCGCCGATTGCATCAGAGTAAATCAACTCGGTATTGCGGAAAGCAACGGGGTTCTTACCGAACTCATCTTTTATCATCTTTGAGTGCAACTTAACCTGCTCGACGAAATCCTCCTTCGATGACAACGAAGCCAACGAGTGAGAATATGTCTCGGCCAAGAACTCGACACAACCCGTATTAGCCAAAGCGCGGAACGAATCCAACACCTCGGGAGCATAGGCGCGGAACTGCTCTACGGCAGAACCTGTGATTGAGAACGAGCACTTAAACGCACCCTTATTCTCCTTAATGAGGTTCAGGAGCAAGGCATTCATAGGCAGGTAGCACTGACGCGCAACCTTCTGCATAATGGCACGATTGGTAAAATCGTCCAGATAGTTATGGTCCTTACCGATGTTAAAGAATCGGTAAACTTTCAAACGCCAAGGCTGGTGTACTTGAAAATATAAGCAGACTGTTTTCATATCTCTTTATCTTTTTTGTTATTTTTCACACTCATTTATGGCGTCCTGATATACCGCCTTGATTTTTGCCGCCGCATTGTTCCATTTAAGGCCCGTAACCTCCTCCAAACCCTTCTCGGCGAACATCTTCGACAAGGCAGGATACTTAACAAAGCCATAGATAGCGTCAGCCATAGCATCTACGTCCCAATAATCGACCTTCACAGCGTAATCCAACACCTCGGCCACACCGCTCTGCTTCGAGATAATAACCGGCACATTGGCACGCATAGCCTCCAACGGAGAGATACCGAAAGGCTCCGACACCGAAGGCATAATATAGACGTCTGAGAGTTGGAACATCTTATGCACATCGTCGCCCTTCAAGAAACCTGTAAAGTGGAAACGGTCGGCAATACCCAGACGAGCCACACGACGAATAACGTGGTTCATCATATCGCCCGAACCGGCCATCACAAAACGCACATTGGGCACGCGCTTCAACACCTTTGCAGCCGCCTCAACGAAATAGTCGGGGCCCTTCTGGAAGGTAATACGGCCCAAGAAGGTGACAATCTTATCCTCCACACCACGCTCGGGCAACGCCTTATCATTATCGACAAAACGTACGGCATTATGCACAGTCACAACCTTCTCGGCTGCGATATTATACTTTTCAATAATAATATTACGCGTAAGGTTTGACACGGCAATAACCTTATCGGCAGCAGCCATACCTGCACGCTCTATATCATATACGCGAGTATCGATGTTATCACTCGACGAGCGGTCAAACGATGTAGCGTGCATATGCACCACCAACGGTTTTCCCGACACACGCTTTGCCGCTATACCTGCAAAATAGGTAAGCCAGTCGTGCGCGTGGATAACATCAAACTGTCCCTCCAACTGGCGAGCGACCTCGGCAGCAACAACAGCATAACGCGCAACCTCCTCCATAAGGTTGGCACCATACTTTCCCGAGAAGGTATAACGTTGTGTCCAACTATCACCCTCTCGCTCCCAGAACTTACGGCCCGTACGCTCATACTCCTCACGATAGGTATTCCACTCCTCGGGCGAGATGTAGGGAACCATATTAGAGTCAATATGAATGAACGAAATCTTACGCATAATGTCATCAGCACCCTCGATGGTAGAGTCGCAATAACGAGCCTCCACATCGCTGGCATTGACAACCTTTACAAATCGCTCGTCCTCATCTCCCGACGCACGAGGCATCACAAAAATAACCTCCACATCGTTTCGTGCAAGGCCGCGGGTCATACCGTAGCACGCTGTACCCAAGCCTCCCGCAATATGAGGGGGAAACTCCCAGCCAAACATCAATACTCTCATTCTGTCTTCGTTTTATTATTTCTTCGTCTTTTTCTTTTCGTCCTTGACCGCTGCCTTGGCAGTAGTCTTTTTCGCTACGCTCTTTTTCGCCGGCGCAACCTTCTTCTCGGCTTTCTCGGTCTTCTCTGCCTTGGCACTCTTTGCTCTCGATGCTTTCGGGGCTTTCGGAGCCGACTTAACCGGCTTGGCGGGCTTAACGCCCTTAACAGCATCTATCTGCATCTTGATATGCAACAAGCCACCGACGCTTGTCGCCTGTGAAAGGCAACCGCGTGCGTGGAATGGAGGGTCACCCTCGAAACATTCGCTTATAGAGCCGATACAAGCGGTCTGTATCTCCTCGTCAAAATTATTGAGAATCTCTTCGGCATCTGCAACAAATCGCTCTCCGGCAATAGCGAAGCAGGCCTTAACATACAACATCAAAGGCCATACCCAGATAGAACCGTTACGAGAGGCCAAATCCTGCGAACGCTGGTCATCGGCGTACGACGGCTCATAATGGGGATTACGTGGCGAGAGTGAGCGCAGGCCACGAGTTGTAAGCAGATGCTGACGCACAACGCCCAACACCTCCATAATCTGGCTCTCATCAAGCATCGTGTAGTCCAACGCACACGCTACCACCATATTCGAGCGACGAGCGTCATTAACCTCGTAATCATTTACATAATCGGCCAAATAACCCTCCTCCGATAGCCAGAACTTCGAGATGAACGACTCCTTTGTCTTGGCTGGCATATCGGCCCAACGCTCAACAAACTCCTTATCCTTCATCTTGCGTGCCAAATCGAGCGTATAACTTACGGCATTATACCACAAAGCCTCTATCTCGACAGCATAACCCGCACGCTGTGCCACAGGACGACCATCAACCTTGGTATTCATCCACGTCAAAGCCTCTCCATCGGCTGCGGCCCACACAAGGCCGTTGTCGTGCAACATCACGCGACCATCAAAGCCACGACGATATGCCTCCAACACCGACTTCATAGCCTCGCCATAACGCTCCCACAACTTCTTGGCCGTAATATGCTTCTCTAAATGTTGCAGAGTCCAGAAGAACCACAACGGAGCATCGGCAGCCACTCGTGCCGAAGCCGTACCGGCAAAATCGCCATTATGCATCTGGCCGACCATCGTATCCAACACGTCGAGGCAATCCTCCTTATAGCCCTGCTCCAAAACAATACCCGGCAGAGAGATAAGGGTATCACGACCGACTGTACCATACCACGGATAACCTGCAATCATCTCGGTACGACCACCCGGGCAACGTACCACAAATTGGCGAGCCGAGTGATGCAAACAACTGATGAAGTCGATTTTATGAGTACGGCGAGCCAGCGATGCCTCATACATCTCGGTAATGGCATCAGCCGATGCAATCTCCTCGGTAGCCGCCGAGAAGATAACGCTCTCGCCCTTCTTTATCGACATCTCGAAATAACCTGTCGTCAGCAAATCCTCATAACCGTCATAACCGCGCTTAATCTCCTCGGGGTACTCGAAACCATAGTACCAATCGGGAGCAGCAACAAATTCGGCATCGCTCTTATTGGTCTGCAAGTGCAACCAAGGATAACCCTCATAAAGTTTGCACTTAACACCCGCCGTAATAGGATATGAGCGGCCATTTGCCTCCACATTAGCCTTTGACAAAGAGTGCTTATTGCGGAATGCGAAGAAAGGACGCAGACGCAATGTAGTCTCCGAATGGGCATCGACCAACGTATAGCGAATCATAAGTTGCGTACGCTTATGTATCCACAACAACTCTTTGCGCAGGATAACTCCGCCCACACGATAGGTAATCGTAGGAGTGGGTGTATATTCGAAATCGGTAATATACTTGTGTCCGCGCGGCTCATAAACGCCCTTATAGCGGTGCAGAGCAAGGTTGAACGACTGATCGTGCTGAATAATGGTTTCGTCAAGTGATGACAACAACACATAAGCCTCATCGCTCTCGTTGATAGGAGCGACCATAAGTCCGTGATATTTGCGGGTATTGCAACATACGATGGTGGTACTCATATAGCCGCCCTTACGGTCGGTGGCAAGCATCTCTCGTTGAAGCGAATACTCCAAATTACCCAACTCACTTTTGTCAAATGTTAATGCCGACATATTTAAGTTATTGAAAAATTGTTTATTTTCAGTAAAGTTAATAAAATTTTCATAAATCCCACTCTTTTTTTAGATATTTTTATAACAAATACCGCAAAGAGAATGTATTGTCACAAAAATCGGAGCGGGTATCTCGCTCGGCAGAGCGACAAAAGCCGCCCTGCCGATGAGAATATTTCGCTAAACTATGCCCACTTTACCAAGGCAAAGTCCATACGGTGTGGCAAACGCTCGTTCTTGGGATATACACGCAAAGCCACATCAAATGTTCCGGTACGCTCGGGTGTATAGTCGATTGCGAACGACACCTCACGACCATTCACTGCTTTGAGTTCGAGCGGCTTGGTAGCAACAACATTGACAGCCTCGCCGGCCTCAATCTGCTTGGCAACAACCAACTCTACACCCAAATCCTCGGCACGCAACGATGCTATATCGAGTGTAACCTCGTAGAGGTACTTTTTATCGACGAAGATGGCCTCGTTGTCCAACTCCACACGCTGAACATTCATAATCTTCACATCGTCCCACGATGCCGAAACCTTACGCTTCCACGCCGCTATCTCACGAGCCATACGGTAGTTATTCTCAACCATCTGCTCCTTACGCTCGGCGAGTTTATTATAGAAACGCTCCTCGTAATCAACCAACTGACGGTTCATCGTAAAGTTTGATGCGATATCGGCGATACACTTCTTCATCGCATCACACCAACGATGAGGCACACCGTCCTCGCTGCGGTCGTAATACAGAGGTACAATCTGGTCCTCGATAGTGTTGTAAATCATCTCGGCGTCCAACTCGTCCTGGAACTTCTGGTCGGCGAAGGTACGCTCCATAGGAAGCATCCAACCTGCACCCTCCTTATAGCCTTCAACCCACCAGCCGTCAAGCACAGAGAACTGCATTACACCGTTCATCACACACTTCTCGCCCGAAGTACCCGAAGCCTCCAAAGGACGTGTCGGGGTATTCAACCACACATCGACACCCTGAACCATACGACGAGCCAACTCCATATCGTAGTTCTGCAAGAATACAATCTTACCTACGAACTCGGGCATTGACGATACCTCGATGATACGCTTGATAAGGTCCTGACCGGGCTTATCGTTCGGGTGAGCCTTACCGGCGAAGATAAACTGTACGGGGCGCTCCTTATTATTAACCAAAGCCGACAAACGCTCCAAATTAGTGAAGAGCAGGTATGCACGCTTATATGTTGCAAAGCGACGGGCAAAACCGATTGTCAAGACATCTGTACGGATACGCTCGGCAGTCTGTACCATCTGACGAGGCGAGTCGAAACGCACCTGCTTGGGGTCGGTATAACGCTTACGGATATGGTTGATAAGGCGAGTCTTCAACTCGATACGCTCCTTCCACAACTCGGCATCGTCGATTCGATGTACGCCCTGCCACTCGGGAATATTATAGACGTGAGAGTTAAATCCGTTGGGGAAGTACTTCTCGTAAAGGCGACGCAAGTTCGATGCTACCCAAGTCGGGAAGTGAACACCATTGGTTACATAGCCAATATGCAACTCGTTCTTGAAGTAGCCCGGCCACATATTACCCAAAATCTCCTTCGACACCTCGCCGTGCAACCACGACACGCCATTAACCTCCTGTGAGAGGTTACAAGCCAACACCGACATCGAGAAACGCTCGTTGGGGTCGTTGGGGTTGGTCTTACCCAAATTGATGAACTGCTCCCAAGTGATACCCAACACATCGGGATAGTGCGACATATACTGACGCATCATCGACTCGGGGAAGGCATCGTGACCCGCAGGTACGGGAGTATGTGTAGTAAAGAGTGACGAAGCACGCACAACCTCCAAGGCCTCCGAGAACGACAGACGCTTCTTGGCGATGAGGTTACGAATACGCTCAATGCCGATAAACGCAGCGTGGCCCTCGTTGCAGTGATATACCTGCTGCTTGATACCCATCTTGGTAAGAGCGCGGATACCACCCACGCCGAGCAACAACTCCTGCTTCAAACGATTCTCCCAATCGCCACCATATAGGTAGTAGGTAATCTGACGGTCCTCGTCGCGGTTTGCCTCATAATCGGCATCAAGCAGGAAGAGGTCGGTACGACCTACCTGACACTTCCACACACGAGCCGACAATGTACGGCCGGGGAAGGCGATTTGTACGGTAATCCAGTTTCCGGCCTCGTCACGCACGGGCGAGATAGGCAACTTGGCGAAGTTCTGCGCCTCGTAAGTAGCCACCTGACTACCCTGTGCCGAGAGTTGCTGGGTGAAGTAACCGTAGCGGTACAAAAGGCCCACAGCGACCATAGGAGTATTCTTATCCGAAGCCTCCTTCAAGTAGTCACCGGCCAAGATACCCAAACCACCAGAGTAAATCTTCAACGACGAGTGCAAGCCATACTCCATAGAGAAGTATGCGATAGAGGCACTCTTGGGGTCGGGTTTCTCCGACATATACTCTTTGAGTTGCGCATCAACAGCATCAAGGCGTGAAAGGAACTCCTTATCCTTTTCCAACTCATTGATGCGAGCCAAAGGCAACTTGTCGATAAGCGCAATAGGGTTACGCTCCACAGCATTCCACAACTCGGGGTCGATGCTCTCAAACAAATCGCGAGCCGACTGTGTCCAGCACCACCACAAGTTACGAGAGATAGTCTCCAATGCGCTCAAACGCTCGGGCAAACGCTTCTCGACCATCATACGATGCCAAGAGGGCTTATTCGAGGTAAGTTGCTGACGCACGAAGTTAATCTGCTCGGTATAGTTGCCGCCGTCCTCAATGAAGGTGCGGTTGGTACGTGCCACCGAGTTATCCAAAGCCTCGGCATAGGCGCGCTCATAGTGCTTATAGAAGTTCTCCCACAAAGCCTTATTTGAAATCTCGCAGGCAGAAGCACGCATAGCCTCAACCTCGACACTGCTCATTCGCAAGAAACGCAAGGTGTAATCCACCATCTGCTCTACGGCATAGGCATCGTTGTTATCGTCACGACGGATAACCTCCACGCCTGCGTGCTCGGCCAACTTCACAGCCCACAGACCAAAGCCCGAAAGATTTGATGTGATGGTAGGAATAGAGAAGGCCACCGACTCCAACGGAGTATAACCCCAAGGCTCGTAGTATGATGGGAAGGCGGTAAAGTCCATACCTACCAACATCTCGTAATAGTTCTTGTTGAACACGCCGTCGTTGGCGTTGAGATATGAAGGTACGAAGATAACCTTAACCTTTGAGTTCTCGCTCTCCAAAATGCTACCCTTGATAGACTGCGATACGGGGTCCCACTGCTTTGAGTCGATATAGTGTGTCGAGAAACGCCACTGGTTCTCGTCGATAGGCTGCGAAGCATCGTTGATATGGCGAACCAAATCGGCACGAGGGCCGTTGTTAGCCGCAGGAACAGTGATATAAGCCAAAATCTCACGCTCCAACGAGCAAGAGGCCAAACGCTTCAACGACTCCATAAAGATATCGAGGCCCTTATTGTGGAACTCATAGCGGCCACTTGTACCAATAATCAAAGGCTCATTCTCGAACTTGTGATTCAGGCAACTCTCGGCCACCTCAATCATCGCACGACGTGCCTCCTGACGCTTCTGCTCAAACTCCTCGCCCTGCCATACAAAATCGTTCTCAAAACCGTTGGGAGTAATGTGAGTCACCTCACGGCCCAACAAATACTTGCACTCATTAGCCGTAATATCGCTAACGGTAAGGAATGCGTCGTGATATGAGGCTGCCATCTTCTCGATAGAGTGCTTTGCCATCACGTTAAAGCGACGAGCCATATCATCGGCATTGTACTTGTGCATATCCGAATAGAGCGGAAGACCATTACCTGCAATGCAACGACCGGCTACGGTTGCGTGAGTGGTAAAGAGTGTAGCCACATAGGGCGAATACTTACGCAAGTAAAGACCACCCGATGCTGTCATCCACTCGTGGAAATGAGCCGCAACCTTATCGGCCATCGAGCAGAAGTTCTCGACATACGACTTGATAACCATACCGGCAGCGTGTCCGAACAACACAGGCTCGATATAATCCCACTGACCCGAGATAGAATCTACGTGATAATCCTCCCACAAGTGCTTCAAGATATCATCTTTCTGCGAAATAAGCGATTTGAAGTCGATAAGAATCGCAATAGGACGTCCCGCAACATTCCAACGACCAATACGCACTCGGATACCCTCCTCATAGAGGCTCTCGCGCCACGCAGCAAGAAGCGTGTTATCCATCTCGAACTCCGGATTCTCACCCTCCTGCATCAAATCGGGACCGATAACAATATAGTTATCACCCATACGCTTGGTTACCGTCAAGGCTTTTGTAGCAATAACGGTGTGGATTCCTCCGACCTTGTTACATACCTCCCAACTCACCTCAAAAAGATGGTCGGGCATCTTAACATTACCCATAAAATAGTTTAATTATAAATTTACAAAATCTCTCAATTCCTTATTTTGCAAAGGCAAACCACCAAAATTACAGTGCAATTCGCCCATATCCCTCATTCAGGCAACTCTCATCAAGCGAGACTTCTGCCCGCACTCTGACAAAGAGAGCCGAAAGACGCCGCAAAGATAATACATTATATTTATATAAAAGCATAAAAAAACACCTTTTTAGGTGCTTTTCTAAAAAAACTTAACAATAATTTAATATTTTTTAGTAATTACACATCAAACAACGACTCTATAACCGCATCGGAGAGCATAAATTGAGATGTCGGTATATGCAGATTATTGCCATCAAGTCGAAGCACACCCTGCTCTATCCACGATTGCGATGTGGTCACCAAGCGGTCTTTGTAATCTCGACCAAAACGCACCTCAACATTTTGCAAATCAACACCTTCAATCCGACGCAGCGATGTCATCACATACTCGTTGAAACAATCTCTGGGGCTCAAAACCTCACCTTCATACTGCCGCGCCACAACATAATCCTTCAACGGCTGTCGGCACCAACGTCGCTCCTCGCCATTAAAGGAGTGAGCGCCCGCACCAACACCCAAATACTGCACGCCCTGCCAATACGACGAATTATGGCGCGAACGAAAACCTTCTCGGGCATAGTTCGACACCTCATAATGCTCGAAGCCTGCATCACTTAACACACTGTCTATCAACGCATATTCGGCAAGGCTGCGCTCCTCGCTAACCTCCCGCATATCACCTCGCGCAAGGCGACGATGAAACACAGTTTGAGGCTCAATTGTCAAATGATATGCCGAAATGTGTTGCACACCTAACCCGACAGCCTGCTCCAACGAGCGCGAAAGCACATCTTCACCAAAGCCATCGACACCAAAAATCAGGTCAATCGTAATATTCTCTATGCCGCTATCCTGCAACCGTTTTACAGCATCGGAGGCCTGCATCGCACTATGACGGCGGTTCATAAATTGCAACTCCCTGTCGTCGAAAGATTGCACCCCGAGGCTCACACGGTTAATGTCGGTAAGGCGCAACGCCTTGACATATTGAGCCGTAATATCGTCGGGGTTTGCCTCGGTGGTAATCTCCTCCACACCGCCACAATCGAACAGATGTTCGGCATCGGCCACAAATCGCTGTAAATCCGAAGGTTGCAACAACGACGGAGTTCCCCCTCCGAAATATATCGTGTGCAGATTTCTATCCGAAATAAACCCACTCTCCTCACGCAACTCTTGACGCATAGTCTCCACCGTCAGAGGCATATAACGCAGGTCGGCCGAGCGAAAAAAATCGCAGTAAGCACAAATACGACGACAAAAAGGTATGTGAAAGTATAGTCCAGCCATAACAGATACAAAGATAGCGAATGGAAATTCAAAATTCAAAATTGATTTATCAGAAAATATCACCATTACACAATAAACACTCTTTGCCCTGCTCGAACTCTCAACTGCGCTAAATTTACAGCAAAAACACTCGAAAACACCCCAACCACAAAGACCTTTATAAACGCCTAAAAATCAACGGCTTTCACTCGCGCAAGAAAAAATATTCATTTTTTTGAAAAATTTCAGTGTTATTTTTTTCACAATTCAAAATCTTTCACTATTTTTGTAGCGCTGAAATAAGGGCTTTTTGTTGGAGTGTTTGCGAAATAACAGTAAATCTGCAAAGGGGCAGACAAGAGTGCTAACCAGAGAGCAGACGAGGGTGCAACCCTGAGTACAGGCGAAGGTGCAGACGAGGGTGCAACACAGAGGACAGACAAGGGTACAACACAGAGCACAGGCGAAGGAGCAGACAAAGAAGCAGGCAAACAAAATAGCAGGCAAAAGGGACAGACGAAGCCGACAGCAAAACAACTTTGAGAAGTAGAAGTTTAACTAAAATAAGACAAAACTATGGCAAAAATTGATTTGACAAAGTACGGTATTACCGGTACTACCGAGGTGATTTACAACCCCTCTTACGACGAGTTGTTCCGCGAGGAGACCAAGCCCGGCCTTACAGGCTTCGACAAGGGCGTCGTTACCGAGATGGGTGCTGTAAATGTAATGACAGGTGTTTACACCGGTCGTTCTCCCAAAGATAAGTTCTTCGTAATGGACGAGACCTCGAAGGATACAATCTGGTGGACATCAGAGGAGTACAAGAACGACAACAAGCCTGTAACAGAGGCTGCTTGGGCAGAGTTGAAGGCCTTGGCATCAAAGGAGTTGTCAAACAAGAAACTCTATGTTGTCGACACTTTCTGCGGTGCTAACGAGAACAGCCGTTTGAAGATTCGCTTCATTATGGAGGTTGCTTGGCAGGCTCACTTCGTGAAGAATATGTTTATCCGCCCCACTGACGCCGAGTTGGAGGTTTATGGCGAGCCCGATTTCGTGGTATTGAACGCATCAAAGGCAAAGGTTGAGAACTACAAGGAGTTGGGCCTTAACTCGGAGACTGCTGTTGTATTCAACCTCACAGAGAAGATGCAGGTTATCATCAACACTTGGTATGGTGGTGAGATGAAGAAGGGTATGTTCTCTTATATGAACTACCTGCTTCCTTTGAAGGGTATGGCTTCAATGCACTGCTCGGCTAACACCAACGAGAAGGGCGAGACCGCTATCTTCTTCGGTTTGTCTGGTACAGGTAAGACTACCCTTTCAACCGACCCCAAGCGCCAGTTGATTGGTGACGACGAGCACGGTTGGGACGACGAGGGCGTATTCAACTTCGAGGGTGGCTGCTATGCAAAGGTTATCAACCTTTCAAAGGAGAACGAGCCCGACATTTGGAACGCTATCCGCCGCAACGCACTTTTGGAGAATGTAACTGTTGATGAGAACGGTAAGATTGACTTCGCTGATAAGTCAGTAACCGAGAACACTCGTGTATCTTATCCTATCTACCACATCGACAACATCGTGAAGGGCGTATCGAAGGCTCCCGCTGCGAAGAAGGTTATCTTCCTCTCGGCTGATGCATTCGGCGTATTGCCTCCCGTATCAATCCTGACTCCCGAGCAGACAAAGTACTACTTCCTCTCTGGTTTCACCGCCAAGTTGGCAGGTACAGAGCGCGGTATCACCGAGCCTACTCCTACATTCTCGGCTTGCTTCGGTGCAGCATTCCTTTCATTGCACCCCACAAAGTATGGCGAGGAATTGGTTAAGAAGATGGAGGCTTCAGGTGCTACTGCTTACCTCGTAAATACAGGTTGGAACGGTACAGGCAAGCGTATCTCGATTAAGGATACTCGCGGTATCATCGACGCTATCTTGGACGGCTCAATCGACAAGGCCGAGACAAAGCAGATACCTATCTTCGATTTCAAGGTTCCCACAGCGTTGCCCGGCGTAGATCCTGCTATCTTGGATCCTCGCGACACTTATGCTGATGCAGCAGAGTGGCAGACAAAGGCCGTGGATTTGGCAAGCCGTTTCATCAAGAACTTCGCGAAGTTCACAGGTAACGAGGAGGGTAAGAAGTTGGTTGCTGCCGGTCCGCAGTTGTAATCACCTGATTACCGATATTATAAAAGGGCCCGTCTAACAAGTCCTAAAAAATAAAAATCGCCCCCGTCAGACACACTTCTGGCGG